>DASSSV010000815.1:0-19443 GCA_035708265.1 Thermomicrobiales bacterium
ACGATCGCAAGTACGGGGCGGGGTTCGACCAGCTCGCCGCCGCGAGCGGAATCCGGGTGTTGCGCACGCCCATCCGCGCCCCGCGCGCCAACGCCACCTGCGAGCGGTTCCTCGGGAGTGTGCGCCGTGAATGCCTCGATCACGTCCTCATCCTGGGCGAGCGGCACCTGCGGCGCGTGCTGCGGGCATACGTGGCGTACTTCAACACGGCGCGGCCACATCAGGGGATCGGGCAGGCCGTCCCCGCTGTCCCGGAACCGGCACCAGCTACAGGCCCGCCGGGTCCCATCGTCTCGATCCCCGTGCTGGGCGGCCTGCACCATGAGTATCGCCAGGCGGCGTGATCTCCCTGTGCGGTGGCACGCCGCCACGGACGGCGACGGGAGCCAACTCACCACGAGGAAGATGATCCCCAGCAGGAGGAGGTAGGCGGCCGCGGGGGTGAGGAGCGGCCACAGGTCCAGTTGCTGGGTGTTGTAGAGGTGCCCGATGTGCAGATAGGTCCCGTCCCACCAGCCGGTCGCGCCCGGCAGGTGGAGGGCGGCGAGCAGGTGACGCCCCAGGAGCCACGGCCAGTAGATCAGGATCTTCCAGCCGGCGTCGATCATCCCTGTGCTGTAGCTGTGGTCGGCGATGCCCCACACCAGCGCCCAGCCGAGGAGGAAGAGCGGCTCCACCGGCCAGCACCGCCAGGCGGCTTCCAGAGTCGTCCCGACGGCCTGCCAGAAACTCAGCCAGAGGCCGCAGCAGACCCAGAAGAGCAGCATCGCGGCGAGGGTGAAGGGGAGGAAGACGATGGCCACGCGCGGGGAGCGGCGGCGGCGCGGGGAAGAGCTCCTGGAACTCGAGCGACGGGTCCGCCATACGGCCATTCCCCTCCGCGGGCAGCGGGAATGAGGGCACGCCGAGAATCAGGACGACGGCGGAGACGTGGTGACAGCGCCAGTCTAGTACGGGGCCTCGCCTGGCGATATGAGGAATTTCCCCTAAATCGTGGCCGGCCGGCGCGCGGCGATGCCGTATGTTGGAACATGGGGTGGGGAGAAGGATGGTCCGCCGGCCGCCGGGGCGAGCATTAGGAGCTGGGCTCGGCGTCCAAGATATCGAGAAAGGCGCGCACCGTGACGATCCGGAGCGCGCCGAGGCGGGGGTCGCCGGCGAGGGCGAGGAGGTCGTCGTCGCCGGTGATGAGGTAGTCCGCCGGCCCGCCCAGGGCGGCGGCGAGGACCATGTCGTCCTTGGGGTCGCGGACCGCGACGGGGAGCGGCTCGCGCGGGGCCACGAGCGCCCCGCGCCGCTCGATCTGGTCGAGGAGCGCCGCGGCCGCCGCCGGGTCGAGGCCGTACCGCACTCGCAGCCGGGGGCGCGCCAGCACCCGCCGGTACTCCGCGACCAGGGTGGGCGAGACGAGTAGGGTGAAGGCCCGCTCGTGCCAGGCGCGCAGCAGGCGGCGGGGCTGGCCCTCCGGGCGCAGCAGCCCGCTGACCAGGAGGTTGGTATCGACGACGGCGCTACCGCCTGGTCCGCTCGTCATACATCTCCTGGCGCACCGCCTCGACCTCGGCCGTCACGTCGGCCATGAGCTCGTCGGGGTCCTTGTCGGCGTTGCGCGCGCCGACCGCCTCGATCAGCGCCCACGCCTGCGCCTCGCGCGCCCGTTCGAGCGCCTCGTACTCCTCGGGGTTGACGATCACCGCGACGGGGCGGCCCTTCTTCTCCACGACGACCGGCTCCTTAGTGTAGTAGACCGCGTTGACCACGTCGCCGAAGCTCGCGCGCGCCTTGGCGGTTGAAATCGTCTTGACCATGCTCGCACCTCCTTGAGGGGTAGACATACCGAGAGTATGGCACCGCGACGCCACATTGTCAAATTTGCAAAAATGCCACTTCGCCAGTGCCGGGGGAGCGCGGGGCCGCGCTCATGAGCGCATGAGCCGCTCGCGCAGGGAGCGCGACACCGCGTCGGTCGGGACGCGCCAGATGGGCGCCCACGAGGAGTCCGGGTCGTCGCCGGCGAGCAGGTCCTGCGCGGTGGTGAACCAGTAGCGCCCGCCGCCGCCGGCCTGGCGGGTCGTTTCGAGCAGCCCCGCCAGTCGCCGCGGGCTGAGGGTGACGGTCAGGACGAGCGGCAGCGCGCTCGCGGCGAAGGGCGGGTCTCCAGCGATCAGGCGGGTGAGGTAGCGGCCGTAGCCCTCGATCTTGCGCGCCCAGGCCCGGTCGGGCTGCCGCCGGCTCGTCTGCGCCTCGGTGCCCCGGTCGAGCTCCAGAAAGTGGCCGTAGGGCACGCCGCCGGCCTCCAGGACGAAGAACCCGTCGGGCAGGATGACGAAGTGCGCCCGGCCGTCGCGCTGGCGGGCCATGAGCTGCCGGTCGTCCCGCCAGTCGCGCAGCGCGAGCCCGGCCCGCGCAGCCGCCCGGTGGGCGCGGATGGAGACGTCGTTGATCGTCAGGCTGTGATCGACCTGGTGCGGCCCCAGGTCGTAGAGGCTACGCGACCAGCGCGGCGTACCGGCGCCGGTCTCGGCGTAGTGCTCGGCCACGGCGCGGGCGCCGGCCGGCGTCAGGATGTTGGAGAAATGCAGGTAGGGGCCGCCGGTGCGGTAGGAGGTGAGGATGGCCGACTGCCGCCGCACCAGGCCGCTGTCCCAGAGGCGCCGGCAGGTCAGGTTGGCGAGCTTGCGCGCGTACGCCGCGCTGCGCGGGCGCCCGGTCGTGGGCGAGGGCGCGTCGGCGAAGAGCAGGTCGCGCACCTGGCCGTTGGTCGGGAGCCCCAGCCGGTCGAGCGCGACGAGGGCGTCGAGGCCCCGCGCGATGTGGGCGAGGGGATAGGGGCGCTTCGGCTTGCCGGTCTGCACGTAGCGGGAGCGCGGGCGCTTGGCGGTGGACGGGCGGCGCGGCGGGGTCGGCATAGGATTCGGCGTAGCGGCACACCGCAGTATCGCCGTATCGCGATGCTTCGGGTTTCCTGCGGGTGCTGTCGTTATACCACGGCCCGGGGCCGGTGCGGGAGGGCGTGCCACACCCCGTTTCGGCGTCGCGACGGGGATTTCGCACCCTAATTTGCCGTCTTCACGTTCGGGTTTTCTTCGTGTTATGGTGGTCGTGGCGGGTGCGGCCGGCTCTCCATCGAGGACCGAAAACGCGACCGACTCACGGGGGGGTGATGGGCACACACACGCCCGTCGTCCATGGAGCGCGCCCGTTCGAGCGCCTTCCCGCTCGTCCGGGCGGGGCCGGGGCCACGATAAACACAGGAAGGTGACGCGGGGGACCTGTCGTCGGGTCCGGTCGGCCGCGCCGCGCCGACAAGGCTAGACGAGGTCGTGGTCGAGCGCGCGGTTTTCCCTGAGCTTCCGGCGCAGCTCCTCGTAGCCCCGGTGGCCGCGCGGCCGCCAGGTGGCGTCGCCCGTGGCCCGGTAGCGGTCGCGGATCAGGCGGTGGACCAGCCGCCGGCAGGAGAGCGGCGTCACCGGCGGGTCGTCCGGCCGGCGCGTTCGTGCGAGTTCTCGGGCCACCTCGGCGTAGCCGCCGGCGGCCCACCACTGGAGAGGCGCTTCCACGGGGTCCATGCGTCCAGTATGGCCCCGGCCGCCCCGCCCGCGAAAGAGGGGAGTGCGACTGACTCCTTGGCGTCCCGGTGCCCATGCCGTTCATGGGCAGCGGTCACGCCAAGGAGAGGGACCGTGCTCGCACCCGGACACACCAAGCCGCCCGTGTCGCGCGCCGACGAGCTGGCCGCCACCACCCAGGCGGCCGTGCTCGCCCTGGCCGACCGGCTCGACCGCGGCCACACCGCCGAGTACCTGGACGTCTTGGCCTTCTGGAGCCGGCTCCACCGCTACAGCTACCGCAACCTGCTCCTGATCTGCGCCCAGCGCCCGGACGCCAGCCGGGTCGCCGGCTACACCACCTGGCGGCGGCTGGGTAGGCAGGTGGCCAGGGGCAGCACGGCGATCTGGATTTGGGCGCCGGTCGTCGCCCGCGAGCGCGATCCCGAGGACGGGGCCGCGATCGAGCGCTGCGTCGGTTTCCGGCCGGCGGCGGTCTACGCCGCCGAGGACCTGGTCGACATCGCCGACCGGCCGCTGCCGTCGCTCTGGCGGCCCCTGCCCGACGACGTCGAGCCCGTATACCGGCGCGTCGCCGCGGCGATCTGGGCGAGCGGGGTGCAGGTGGCGGAGGCGGCCCTGCCGGCCGGCGTCCACGGCCGCACCGACGGCCGCACGATCGTCGTCGCCGCGGGCCTCGACTCGCGCCACCGCCTGGCGACCCTGCTGCACGAGTGGGCGCACCAGCTCGCCCACTTCGGCCCGGCCGCGGCGGGGCGGGAGCGGGAGCAGTGCGAGCTGGAGGCGGAATCGACCGCCTGGGTGGTCCTGCGGCACCTGGGGATCGACTACCCCTTCGCGGCGGATTACCTGCTGACCTACCGGGTGACGCCGGCGCGGCTGTGGGCCTCGCTGGCGGCCATCGCCGGGCTGACGCGCCGCATGTTCGGCGCGCTGGAAAACAACGCAGGCGAGGTGGAGTCATGAGGGACGACGATCGCCGGCCGCCCTTCCTGATCGTCTACTGGGAGCAGCAGGCCGTCACCGACCCGACGCGGCGGGCCTACGAGGCGGTCGCCTACCTGGCGATCGGCGCCGCCACCTCCTGCGCGCGCCTGGAGCGCGACCTGGAAGGGTGGCGGACCAGCCTCTTCGCCGCCGCGAGCGGCGCGGCCATGCCCCGCTGGGCGTCCGGGTGCTACCCGGCGGCCACGCAGGCGCTCGACCCGCTCTTCGCGCACCTGCGCACGCTGGCGGCGTGCGACGACTGGTACCCGCTGGCCAACGCCCTGCTGCCGGAGCGCGGCGAGGCGGTTGCGACACCATCGGGGAGAGACACCCCGCACCCGATCGCGAGCGACCGGGGATAAGCCGGCGCCGGCCTGTGCGGCGCCGGCGTTTTCTTGCCGCGCGGGCTGGCACACCAATAGAGCCGGGCGCCGCGGGTGCGCCGACGATACCGCGATCGCGCGGGTGCTGGCGACGGTGCCACGGCAGGGCCGGCCCGCGACACCCCTCCCGATCCCCCCGCTGCCGCCCGAACGGCGGCAGGGGACGGCGACCAGGAGGGACACGATGGAGCGGAGACACGGCGGCGCGGCGCGCTCCACCCTGGCGGCGGCGTTCGCGGACGAGGAGGGCGCCGGACGGGCCTACCGGCGCGTCGCCGCGGCGCTCCACGGGGTCGGCTGCGACCTGTCGGCCTACCGGCTGGTGCTCGACGGCGTGCCTTACGTCGTCGTGCTGGGGGAGCCGCCCGACGAGCTGCTCGGCGAGCGCCTGCGCCTCGCGCTGCTCACCGGCCACCCGGCCGAGCTGCCACCGACGGTCATTGCGACGCTGGCCGCGCGGCGGGCCGAGCGCCGGCGCGAAGGCCCGTGGGTTGAGGAGCACCACCGGCCGGGGAGGCGGCTCCATACCGAAGAAGAGAGGTAATCTGCAATCTGTACGACGCCCCGGCACTCAGTGCCGGGGCATTCTCACCAGTAAATTCCTCGACGAACGATATGGCACCCAAAAGTCCTACCTATGGTTACTTGTACAATCAGATATGATCGAGGAGTACAAACCTTGGCGTGGACGTCTCTGGGCTGGGTAGAGCATACCTCGGCCTCGCGGCACGCGGGCTGAACGCTACTGGGAAGGGTAGATTTATGGATCGCATCCAGCACAACACGATCGCCAACTTCATCTGGGGCATCGCCGACGATGTCCTGCGCGACGTATATGTGCGCGGCAAGTACCGCGATGTGATCCTGCCGATGACCGTCGTCCGCCGGCTCGACTCGCTCCTGGAGCCGACCAAGGACGAGGTGCTCAACGCCAAGGCGCGCCTCGACGCCGTCGGCATCACCACCCAGCACGCCGCGCTCTGCCAGGCCGCCGGCCAAGCCTTCTACAACACCTCGCCGTTCACCCTGCGCCGCCTGCTCGACAGCCCCAAGCAGCTCAAAGCCAATTTTGAAGCCTACCTCGACGGCTTCTCCCCGAACGTGCAGGAAATCCTCGACAAGTTCAAGTTCCGCCACCAGGTTCCCACGCTCGTCGAGGCCGACGTCCTCGGCCACCTGATCGAGAAGTTCCTGAGCCCCGCGATCAACCTCAGCCCGAAGCCGGTCCTCGACGGGAACGGCCAGGTCCGCCTGCCGGGGCTGGACAACCACGCGATGGGCACGATCTTCGAGGAGCTGATCCGCCGCTTCAACGAGGAGAACAACGAGGAGGCCGGCGAGCACTTCACGCCGCGCGACGTGGTCACGCTGATGGCCAACCTCATCTTCCTGCCGCTCGCCGACCGGATCGAGTCGGGGACCTACCTGGTCTACGACGGGGCCTGTGGCACCGGAGGGATGCTGACCGTGGCCGAAGAAACGCTCGCGTCGCTGGCGCGGGAGCACGGCAAGGACGTCTCCATCCACCTCTTCGGCCAGGAGATCAACCCGGAGACCTTCGCCATCACCAAGGCCGACCTGCTGCTGAAGGGGGAGGGGGCCGAGGCCGAGAATATGACGTTCGGCTCGACCCTCTCGGCCGACGGCTTCCCGGCGCACGAGTTCGACTTCATGCTCTCCAATCCACCCTACGGCAAGAGCTGGAAGACCGACCTCGACCGGCTGGGGGGCAAGGGGGAGACCAAGGACCCGCGCTTCGTCATCGAGCACGACGGGGACGCCGAGTTCAACGTCGTGACGCGCACCAGCGACGGGCAGTTGATGTTCCTGGTCAATCTGCTCCAGAAGATGAAGCGCGCCAGCGCGCTCGGCAGCCGCATCGCCGAGGTCCACAACGGCTCCTCGCTCTTCACCGGCGACGCCGGCTCGGGGGAGAGCAACATCCGCCGCTGGATCATCGAGAACGACTGGCTGGAGGCGATCGTCGCCCTGCCCCTGAACATGTTCTACAACACTGACATTGCGACCTACATCTGGGTGCTAACCAATCGCAAGCCGGAGCGCCGGCGCGGGCAGGTACAACTGATCGACGCGTCGAAATGGTTTAGACCGCTGCGCCGCAACCTCGGTAAGAAGAACTGCGAACTTGCCCCCGAAGACATCCGGCGCATCATGGACACGTTCCTGGCCTTCGAGGAGACCGAGCAGTCGAAGATTTTCCCCAACGAAGCCTTTCGGCTACCGGAAGGTGACGGTGGAGCGGCCGTTGCGCATCCAGGGCATCGATCCAGCTCGTGTGTACACGCCGAAGGAGATCAGGGCGCTGCGGGAAACCGGCACGCGTGCCGAGGACGCGCCCCCGGTCATCCGCAAAATCCATAAGCCGGGTACCGTCCCCGCCCTCCTCCGCGGCCTGTTCGCTATCGAGCTGCGCGGCAAGCACGTCGTTGTGGAGTATGAGCCCGATCCCGACCTGCGCGACAGCGAGCAGGTGCCGCTGCTGGAGCCAGGTGGCATTGAAGCCTTCCTCGAGCGCGAGGTGCTGCCCTACGCGGCCGACGCCTGGTACGACCCTGGAAGCACGAAGACCGGCTATGAGATCAGCTTCACGCGCTACTTCTACCAGCCGCAACCGTTGCGTACACTTGAGGATATCCAAGGCGATATCATGGCGTTGGAGCGGGAGACGGAGGGGTTACTGGACAAGATTCTGGGAGTGACGATCCAATGATCACTGGTCTCAAACGCTACCCATCAACAAAGGACTCCGGCGTCTCGTGGCTGGGAGAAGTGCCGAGACACTGGGAAGTGCGCAAACTGAGGAGCGTCCTAAGGAGCGTTACAGCTCGAAACCGGGCCGACTTGCCTTTGCTCTCTGTTGTACGCGAAAAGGGTGTAATTCTTCGAGATGTCACTAACAAGGATGAGAATCATAACTATGTTCCAGACGATCTAAGCAATTACAAAGTCGTGCGCACCGGGCAGTTCGTCATGAACAAAATGAAGGCATGGCAAGGCTCCTACGGTGTCTCGCCTTGCGACGGCATAGTCAGCCCCGCTTACTTTGTCTTTGATATCGAGGGGCTCAACGGTGCGTGATTCCATGCGGCACTTCGCTCTGCATCTTACGTTTCATTCTTCACCCAAGCATCAGACGGGGTCCGAATTGGCCAATGGGATTTGTCCCCAGCCAGGATGCGGGAGATTCCACTAGCAATACCACCCTCCTCAGAACAAGAAGCCATCGTCCGCTTTCTCGATCATGCAGACCGGCAGATCGGGCGCTACATTCGCGCCAAGCAGCGACTGATCGCCCTACTGAACGAGCAGAAGCAAGTCATCATCCACCGAGCCGTTACGCGCGGCCTCGGCCCCAACGTCCGTCTCAAGCCCTCGGGTATTGAGTGGCTTGGGGATGTGCCTGAGCACTGGGAGGTCGTGGCATTACGGCACAGGTACTCGCAGTGTCTCGGCAAGATGCTCGATACAAAGCGAATCACGGGTAGCTATTCCCTGCCTTACCTTCGGAACACCGATGTTCAGTGGGACCGGATCAACGTTGAAGACCTTCCGACGATGGACATTTCACCCGCCGAATACGCCCGCTACACCGTACAGCCGGGTGACCTGCTGGTATGCGAAGGTGGAGAGGTTGGCCGATGCGCGATCTGGTTAGGCGAATTGGATGTGTGCGGATTTCAGAAGGCGTTGCACAGACTGCGGCCTTTAAATGCGTCACAGGATGTGCCGCGCTTCATGTATTACGCTCTCCGTGCTGCGGCAAAAAGCAATGCCTTCAACGACGGTCACCTCAGTACCATTGCGCACCTAACTGGCGAGAAGTTGAGGGCGCACCGCTTCCCATTCCCGCCCATGGTAGAGCAAGAGTCACTGGTGCGCCTCCTTGACTCAGAATTGGATAAGGTCGATCGGGCGGTAGATTCAGCACTCCGCGAAACCGGCCTTTTACGCGAGTACCGCACCCGCCTGATCGCCGACGTCGTTACCGGCAAACTCGACGTCCGCGATGCCGCCGAACGTCTCCCTGCTGAACCGGAAGATGCAGCGGCCCTAGCTGGCCTCGGCGCGGAATCCCTGGACATTCCTGAGGACGAGGCAGCTCTCGATGCCACCGACGAGGAGGCCGCCTATGCCGGCGACTGACACCAGCGAGAAGGGGCTGGAGGGCCTGATCGTCGCCTCGCTGACCAGCGCCGCCGGCTACGCGCAGGGCGACCCCGCCGACTATGACCGCGACCACGCGGTGGACCTCGCCAAGTTCCTCGCCTTCCTGCGCGCCACCCAGCCGCGCGCCTTCGACCAGCTCGGCCTCGACGAGGACGGACCGCGGCGCCAGCAATTCCTGGCCCAGCTCCAGGGCGAGATCGCCAAACGCGGCGTCGTGGACGTGCTGCGCAAAGGGGTCAAGCACGGCCCCGCCGCGGTCGAGCTCTGCTACGGCACGCCGACGCCGGGGAATCAGCTCGCCGCTGAGCGGTTCGCCGCCAACGTCTTCAGCGTCACCCGCCAGCTGCGCTACAGCAAGGACGAGCGTCAGCTCGCCCTCGACCTGGCGCTCTTCATCAACGGGCTACCCGTCGCCACCTTCGAACTGAAGAATAGCCTCACCAAGCAGACCGTCGAGGACGCCGTCGAGCAGTATCAGCGCGACCGCGACCCGCGCGAGCTGCTCTTCCAGTTCGGCCGCTGCGCGGTCCACTTCGCCGTGGACGACCAGGAGGTACGCTTCTGCACCGAGCTGAAGGGCAAGGAGTCCTGGTTCCTGCCGTTCAACAAAGGCTGGAACGACGGGGCGGGCAACCCGCCCAACCCCGGCGGGCTCAAGACCGACTACCTGTGGCGGACGATCCTCGCCAAGCCCAGCCTGACCAACATCCTGGAGAACTACGCCCAGATCATCGAGGAGGCCGACGCCAAGGGCCGCAAGCGGCAGCGGCAGATTTTCCCGCGCTACCACCAGCTCGACGTCGTCAGGAAGCTCCTCGCCGACGCGGGCGCGCGGCGCCGGCCGGCGCTACCTGATCCAGCACTCCGCCGGCAGCGGCAAGAGCAACTCGATCGCCTGGCTCGCCCACCAACTGGTCGAGCTGAAGCGGGACGATGAGCCGGTCTTCGACTCGATCATCGTGGTGACCGACCGGCGGGTGCTCGACAAGCAAATCCGCGACACGATCAAGCAGTTCGCCCAGGTCTCGGCCGTCGTCGGCGCCGCCCGGCACGCCGGCGACCTGCGGGCCTTCATCCAGGCGGGCAAGAAGATCATCATCACGACGATCCAGAAGTTCCCGCTCATCCTCGACGAGATCGGCGACGAGCACCGCGGTCGCCGCTTCGCCATCCTGATCGACGAGGCCCACTCCAGCCAGGGCGGGCGCATCGCGGCGCAGATGAACACCGCTCTCGCCGAGCAGGGCGCCGGCGAGGACGACGAGACCATCGAGGACGCCATCAACCGGCTGATGGAGGCGCGGAAGATGCTCGCCAACGCAAGCTACTTCGCCTTCACCGCCACCCCGAAGAACCGCACGCTGGAGTTGTTCGGGACGCCGGCGCCGGCGGGCGCCAAAGTCCAGCACCGCCCTTTCCACAGCTACACGATGAAGCAGGCGATCCAGGAGGGTTTCATCCTCGACGTGCTGAGGAACTACACCCCGGTCGCCAGCTACTACCGGCTGGTGAAGTCCGTGCCGGACGACCCGGAGTTCGACGTGCGGCGCGCGGCGAAGAAGCTGCGCCGCTACGTCGAGGGGCACGCGCACGCCGTCCGCCAGAAGGCCGAGATCATGGTGGACCACTTCCGCGAGCAGGTCGTCGCCCGCCGCAAGGTCGGCGGCCAGGCCCGCGCCATGATCGTGACGAGCGGGATCGCGCGGGCCATCCAGTACTACGACGCCGTGAAAGAGTATCTGCTGGTCTGCCGCAGCCCCTACAAGGCGATCGTCGCCTTCTCCGGCGAGCACGAGTACGGCGGTATGCGCGCGACCGAGGCGACGCTCAACGGCTTCCCCAGCGCCGCGATCCCCGAGACCTTCCGCCAGGACCCCTACCGCTTCCTGATCGTCGCCGACAAGTTCCAGACCGGCTACGACGAGCCGCTCTTGCACACGATGTACGTCGACAAGGTCCTCAGCGACGTGAAGGCGGTGCAGACCCTCTCGCGCCTCAACCGCGCCCACCCGCAGAAGTACGACACCTTCGTGCTCGACTTCGCCAACACCGCCGAGGCGATCGAGGCGGCCTTCGCCCCCTACTACCGCACCACCATCCTGAGCGAGGAGACCGACCCGAACAAGCTGCACGACCTCAAAGCCGACCTCGACGGCCACCAGGTCTACACGACGGCCGAGGTGGACGAGCTGGTGGCGCGCTACCTCGCCGGCGCCGGCCGGGAGCGGCTCGACCCCCTGCTGGACCGCTGCGTCGCGACCTACCTGGGCGAGCTGGACGAGGGCGCGCAGGTCGATTTCAAAAGCAAGGCCAAGACCTTCGTGCGCGCCTACAACTTCCTCGCGGCCGTGCTGCCCTACACCAACGCCGCGTGGGAGACACTGGCCCTCTTCCTCGGCTTCTTGCTCCCCAAGCTGCCGGCGCCGAAAGAGGAGGACCTCTCGCAGGGCATCCTGGAGACGATTGACATCGACAGCTACCGCGCCGAGGTCAAGGCGACGCTGAAGATCGCCCTGCCCGACGAGGAGGCGGCGATCGGGCCGGTGCCGACCAGCGTGGGCGGGCGCAAGACCGAGCCAGAGCTGGACCGGCTCAGCAACATCATCCGTGCCTTCAACGACCTGTTCGGCAACATCGAGTGGAAGGACGCCGACAAGATTCACCGGGTCATCGCCGAGGAGCTGCCGGCCAAGGTCGCCGCCAACAAGCGGTATCAGAACGCCATCAAGCAGCACGACCGACAGAACGCGCGGATCGAGCACGACAAGGCGCTGGAGCAGGCGGTCGTGGACCTCGTCTTCGACCACTCCGAGCTGTACAAGCACTTCATGGACAACCCGAGCTTCAAGAAATGGCTGGCCGACACGGTCTTCGCCGAGACCTACCAGAAGGCCAAGCAGGAATGAACCTTTTGGCCTCGGACCAGGGTGAAGAAGAGGGTACTACAGAAGAGGGGGTAGAGATAGCTATGAGCGACGATAAGCCTTTGCCCCAGACCGAGCACGACTGGACGATCCACTCGCTCAATATCCACGGGGTATTCTTTGAGCGGTGGTGCCAGCATACTATCGCCGGTGTGGAGGGCTGGACTATCGCCTCTACGAATTATCCAGTCGAATTCCCCTTACCGAATGGCCCTTTGCGCGGCCAGCAGAGCGTGCTCGATATCCGCGCTGAGTACCGGCGCGACGACACGATCGTAACCCTGCTCATTGAGTGCAAGAAGAACAATCCTAGCTTCGTCAACTGGATATTCTTTCCGAAGGACAGTGGCGCAAGTGGAAGCATTTATCGAATCCATGAGATCGAGAATGTCCCTCACGGGTCTCCCGGTTGGGCTGTACGCTCGATGATCAGATCGCAGCTCACCACATCGCTCATCGCGAGCGAGGCGCGCGAAACCCGCGGCTCGTACAAGCAATTCAAAGGGGGAGATAAAACCAAGACCTCAAATACGGCAGTCTCGGAGGCGGCCTATCAAGTTGCGTTGGCAACGCAGGCCATTTTTGCGGAAGAGGTTTCCTTCAGTGACGCACATATGCACCAGGCACTAACCCTTTCCCCTTCAATCACACCTCCTCCCTATCAGCGTCAAGTCTTCCTACCGCTAATCGTGACGACAGCTCACCTGTTTAGCTGTGATTATGATCCGGCAAACATTTCCGCGGCTACTGGCGAGCTCTCATACGGGGACGCCACCTTGACTGAGGTACCGTATTTGCTGTTTGAATACCCTCTCCCCCGCTTTCTCCACGCCGCTCCAGCCAATCTCGTCGAAGCGCTCACCACTAAGCGGCTGGAGTCTTTTATGCGCATGGATATTTTGGTTGTGCATAGCTCCGCTCTTTCCCAGGTTCTCCGTGCCTTGGTAGCCGACGACGGGCCTCTGACTCCTACCTCTCAAGGCTGAAGTAACGTGTCAGCCAAGTACCGTATGTAACCCGGCATCCAACAACGACGGATGCCGACAACCCCGAAAGGCCGTCGGCATCCCATCGTTCAGGACCGCCCGTGTGCCCAGCGCCTCGCATCGCCGCGCCGGCGCGCTCCGCTGACGGACCCCCGAGAGGGCCGGCCAACTCGCCGCCGGTGCCCCGACCGTCGCCCCCTGTTGGGAGAGTTCCGGTGTCGGAAGCACCCGCGCGCCCCTGATGTACGTACAGTACTATAGGCCCCGCTGGTTGTCAATCCCCCAACGACATACAAACAGATTTTAGCTCGCCTCGTAGCTCTTGATGATCAGCGGCTTGGCCCGTTCGAGATCGTCGTCGGTGTGGACCACCACCTCCAAATCGCCGGTCCCGAAGTGGCCGATCTTCCGCACGTCGCGCGTGAAGCCGGGCTCCAGGCTGACCGCGTCGGGGTCCACTTTGAGATAGAGGCTGATGCGCTTGACCTGCGGGTGGACCTCCACGCAGGCGAAGTTCTTGAGCCGCCGGAAGGCGAAGTAGTCCTTCGCCGTCTTCAGCTGCACGTCGTCGCCGAGGGCGAGGAGGTACGCCTTCAGCGCCTCGTAGCGGTCGCGCACCTCTGGCGACGCCTGGGCGAGCCGATCGACGATCGTGCGAGGCGATGACTTCTTCGGGCTACCGGTCGGTTCCGGTGCCCCCTTCTTCGCCCCCTCGTGAGCCCCGGTGTCGGTGGCGGTCGCATTGACCAGCTCCAGCAGCAGGAACTCCTCGCCGTAGCGGCGATAGCGGATCAGCTCGATGCTGCGGTTGATCTGCTTGGTGGCGTACTCGTCGTACTTGGTGAAGTCGCCGGCGATGCAGAGCAGCCGCGGCGCGCTCCAGTCGATCGCGTCCGCGGCCTGCTTGTCATAGTGCTTCATGACCAGCAGTTGGAAGTCGGCGCGGTGATCCATCAGCCAATCGAGGTAGAACAACCCCTGGTGATGACGTTCTCGTTGAGCGCGCGCTTGTACTCGATGATGACCGGGCTGCCGTTCTCGTCGATGCCGGGCGTGTCGATGCGGCCGCCGTGGCTCTTGCCAGTCGAGTATTCGGAGGCCAGGAAGCGCACGCCCAAAAACGCGTCGAGGTGCTGTTCGATCAGGGATTGCAGGGACTTTTCGACCGCCACCGAGGAGCTCTTCAGCTCCTGCACCGCGTTATGAGCGAGGCGGAACAGCTTGGCGTCGCTCATCTGAAAGTGTGCCTCCTATGAGGTCTAGTTGTGACAACCATGCTGTTCATCCTAGCATATCCATTCAACCAGAGAGCCGCCCCGCTCCTCTCCACGCCGGTGTGCTATGATACGGCCATGGTTGCCACCACGGTCGATGCCTATCTCGCCGACCTCCCGCCCGCGCAGCGGGTCGTCCTGGAGCGCATTCGTCAGATCATCAAGCAAACCGCGCCAGACGCCGAAGAGACGATGAGCTACGGCATGCCGACCTACAAGCTCCATGGCCAGCGGCTCATCTACTTCGCCGCCCACAAAGACCACATGAGCCTCTACGGCCAGTTGGGGGCATTGGAGGAAAAGCTCGGCGCGTTCTCCCTCTCCCATAAGGGAACCGTGCGATTTACTGAATCCCACCCCCTCCCCGACGACTTGGTCAAGGAGATCGTCCTGCACCGTCTCGCGGCTATCGCCGAGCGGTGACCGATGGTCGCCAGCGCCCTCGCTCAAACCCTCCCCCCCGAACGCTCAGACCCGCGTTCGTTCGCATAACGCCGAATCTACGAACCGAAGCTTACGACCGACAAGATGCCGGCAGCTTTCCCGAGCTACCGGCATCGCATCGCGCAGAATTCCTAGTTCGCCCACTGCGTTGCGGCACAGTTCTGGAGCGTGTGGCGCTGCTGTCCCCGGTGTCAGCCGGTAGCCGACATAGGCGTGCCCCAGTGACGCAGCACGTGCCGGCCGATGGCCTCGTGGTCGTAGCTGGTCGCGTTCCCCATGACCACCAATCCGAGCCCGCGCGTCGGGAACAGCCGCATGTCGGTCCAGAAGCCTACGCCGCCGCCGAGGTGCTCGACGAAGGGCGGCGTGCCGGCGCTCCCCGCGTGCCGGCGGAACCAGCCGAGGCCGAAGTCCTGCCCCTTGCCGCGCTGCACGAGTCGCTGCATCTGCGCGGCGGACGCGGGCGACAGGAGGGCGTTGTCGCGGCCCTGGCCCGCCAGGAGGTGGGCGTGCAGGAAGCGCGCCGCCTCGTCCACCGGGCCGATGAGCCCGCCGTAGGCCGCCCCATGGACCGCGAAGCGGTGGAGGGCGACGAAGCGCCCGGCCGGGGCGGCGAGGATGCGCGGCGGCAGGAGCGCCCGCAGCAGCGGCAGCGCCGGGTCCCAGCGGCGGTGGTAGCCGGTGGCGGCCGTCGCCGCCATCACCTCGCTGTAGGCGAAGTCGGTCCGGGCCATCCCGAGCGGGCGGAGGATCTGCGCGCGGACGTAGTCCTGGTAGGGCTGCCCCGCGACCACGGCGATGACCTCGCCGAGCACCAGGTAGCCGAGGTTGGAGTAGGCGCCGCGCGCGCCCGGGGCGCCGCGCAGGCGGGCGTGCCGCGTCAGGAGGCCCGCGATGAAGGGCTCGGGTGCCGGCGCGGGCGCGTCCGCGGGGCGGACCCAGCGGAGGGGGAGCGGGTTGGCGAGGCCGGCGCTGTGGCTCAGCAGGTGGCGGACGGTCGCGGTGGCCGCCCATCCGGCCGGGCGGAGGGCGCGGAAGGGGGCATAGTACTCCGCCACCGGGGCGTCGAGGGCGAGCTGGCCGCGCTCGCATAGCTGCGGGCGGCTGTGGCGGTGGCGAGCTTGGTCATCGAGAACCAGGGGTAGACCGTCCCGGCCGTCGCCGGCGCGCCGGTCGCCAGGTCGGCCAGGCCCGCCCCGCCCGCCCAGCGCGTGCCCTCCGGGCCGACGACCGCGAGCGAGAGGCCGGGGACCGCGCCGCGCGGCCCGGTGATAATCGGGGAGGTATCGGGGCCGGACTCGGCGCTGCCGCGGGCGTCGCCGATGTATGCGCGTGCCATAGGGCTACCACTCCTCACGAACGCTGCCGACAAAGTACTACGAACTCGTACT
The DNA here is from genome assembly GCA_035708265.1 of Thermomicrobiales bacterium. GTDB lineage: Bacteria > Chloroflexota > Chloroflexia > Thermomicrobiales > CADCWN01 > DASSSV01. The sequence continues at coordinate 16,147 of DASSSV010000815.1, forward strand.
ACTATGGCAGATAGTACGAGTTCGTAGTATCCTTGTCAAGGGGGATGGCCGATGAATAATGATGAGCACATGACGATAGACCCGGAGCGGCTGTTGTTCGATGTCTGGTTGGTCTCGCGCGCCGCTGAGGCGCTCCTCGACGAGGCGCTCGCGCCCGCGGGCCTGACCGCCGACGAGTTCGCCCTGCACAGCGCCCTGCACCACGCCGGCCCGGTGACCCCGAGCCGGCTCGCCGAGCTCCTGGCACTCCCGCCGACCACGGTTTCCACCTACCTCCGACGCTTGGAGCAGCGGGGGGCGCTCGCCCGGGTCCCGAACCCGGACGACCGGCGCTCATCCTTCATCCAGCTCACCCCGCAGGGCGAGGCGAGCTACCAGCGCACCAGGGAATGCTTCCTGCCAGTCCACGCGCACGTCGCCCAAGGTCTCGCCGTACCCCTTGACGAGGTGCAGGCATCCCTAGCTGCGCTCGATGCCGCGGTACGCCAGGCGCGTAATGCGTCCCACTGACTAGCAAGACCACCCGGTCCTCCAACAAATGCCGCGCTGAGGGTCTTGGCCACGGTGCCCTCCGTAGCGGCTGACACCCACCATTCTCCCAACCTCCTCGTTCGCATAACCCCGGATCTGCGAACTCCTCAGCCCGCCTCCCGCAAGGTACCGGGGCGCGATTGGCCGCCGCGTCGCGCGGCGCGCTCACGCCGCCCCCGGCCGGAGGTAGGTGCGGAAGGTGCCGACCGGCGCGAAGCCCATGCGCACGTAGACCGGGTAGCCCATTTCCGAGGCCGTCAGCGTGGCGGCGCGGCAGCCCCGCGCCGCCGCCCCCGCCACCGCGGCCCAGGTCAGCGCCGTGCCGTAGCCGCGGCGGCGGGGGCGGCGGCGACGCCCGTGATCGCCGCCACGGCGCCGAGGCAGGAGAGCCGCGCCGTGGTGACCGCGCGGCCCTCGACGTAGCCGACGAAGATCCCGACGGCGGGGTCCCGCGCGGCGGCCAGCGACGGGACGTGCCGCCACCCGGGCGGGCGCAGCGCCAGGAAGGCGGCCAGCCCCGCCGCGTCGGCCACCGCGCGGATGGCGAGGCCGGCGGGCGGCGGGGGCGGGGCGGCCGGCAGCGGCGCGAGCGCCAGCGCCGGCTCCGCCGCGTCGAGCCGCCAGCCGCGCGCCCGCAGCGCCGCGCCCAGCGGCCCCGCCGCCTCGATCTCGACCACGAGGCTGTAGCCGCGCGGGCCGCCGAAGAACGCGTCGGCCAGCGCGAAGACGCGCGCCGGCGGCGTCGGGCCGACGACCGCGACGTAGTTGAACGCCGGCCCCGGCCGCCCCGCGGCGGTGAGCGCGACGGCGCCGTGGACCGCGTGCCGGCCCGGCTGGGGGCGGTACTTGGCGAGCGGCGACGGCGCCAGCGCCGCCGCGCGGACGAGCGCGCGCAGGGGATCGGTCATTTCCGTTCGCAGCACTCCGGAGCGACGCACTGCGCCCGGCCACGCCAGCGGGGGACACCTCGCGGTCGGATCCGTGGCCGCTGCCGCGCCGCTTGCCAGCCCGTCGCCCGCGGTAGAATGCGCAGACCGATTGGTGACGTGGCAGGAGCCATGAGCATGCTGCCGACCACGCATCTCGACCTGTTCGCGGGGATCCCCGTCGCCGACTACGCGGCGGCGCTCGCGTGGTACACCCGGCTGCTGGGCGCGGCGCCCGCCTTCTTCCCGCACGACCGCGAGGCCGTGTGGGAGCTCGCGCCGCATCGGTACGTCTACATCGTGCACCGCCCGGAGCACGCCGGCCACGCTATGCACCTAAGCTTCGTCGAGGACCTTGATGCGCTCGTCGCGCAGATCGCCGCGCGGGGCCTCGAGCCGTGCGCGCGGGACACCTACGCCAACGGCGTGCGCAAGCTCACGTACCGCGATCCCGACGGCAACGAGTTCGGTTTCGGCGGCGCGCCACGGACGTAACACGAGCGTGGGGGGGCAGGGGGCCTCATGACCGGCCCGCTGGACGAGCGCGCGACGGGCGAGGCCTGCCCCGCCCCCGCACCCCGGGTCAGGCTTGCGGCCGCGGACCGAGGATGGGCGCAAGATCGAAGAAGTCTTTTGCTTGCTCTGCCGGTAGACTCTCGCGGTGAGCAGATCGATTCCATCGTTGTCGAGGAGAGCGTCATGCCCGCGACCTACACCTGGGACGTCTTTGCCAGCCTCGACGGCTACGGCTCCACCACCGGCGACTGGGGCGGCTACTGGGGCAAGCAGGGCCCCGAGCTGCTCGCCCACCGCCTCGCCGTCTACGACGCGGAGCAGCGGATGGTCTTCGGGGCCAACACCTATCGGCAATTCGTGCGGATGCTGGCCGCGAGCGCCGAGGGGTCCGAGGTGCGCGACCCCTGGGTCACCCGGATGCGGCGCCTGCCGGCGATCGTGGTGTCGACGACCCTGGAAGGCCCCCTCGACTGGCCGGACGCGACCGTCGCGCGCGGCGACGCCGTCGAGGTCGTCGCCCGGCTCAAGGCGGCGTCCGCGGTGCCGTTGCGCTCGCACGGCAGCCTGGCGCTGAACCGGGCGCTCATGGCCGCCGGGCTGGTCGACCGCCTCCAACTGACCATCTTCCCGGTGATCACCGGCCGGACCGGCGAGGCCCCGATCTTCCAAGGCGCGGCCGACTTCGACCTCGAGCTGCTCGCGAGCCGCACGCTCGACGGCCGCACCCAAGAGCTCATCTACCGGCCCACCCGGCATGGCTGAGTCCGACCAGGCATCCCCACCCCGTCACGCGGCGCCAAGCGCCGCACCCGCAGCCACGGCACTCCGCATCCTGCCGAGCGAAGGCACGGGCCCTCCCTAGAGCGCCCTCGCCTACCGCCCTCGCCGAAAGGACCACGGCACCCGGGGCGCACCCTTAACCAGTGCGCCCCACGCCCGGCCAGGACATAGGGGGACTGACGCACTCTCGCTGATCCCGACGCATCGTTTGCCAAGCGAGGGTACGGAATGCTGGTCTTCCGGAGGACATCCGGCCGTCAGGCCCTTTACAAACGTTCGTGACAGCGGGGGCAACAGTGCGGTAGCGAGGGCGTCGGCATCGTGCGGAGCCGCGCGGCGTCAGGCAATCGCCACGCAGGGCGTGGTGCCCGTCGCGGTCCCTCGTTCGCCTGCCCTCCCCGGCCGCGAGCAGTTGTGGGCGCGGGTCGAGCCGCCCTTGCCGCCGCACCCGCCGCATCGAGTTCGCGGGGTATCGCTGACCCGGTGGTGCAACGCGCGCCAGAGCCGCCCCCGAGAGCGGCCGGTCGCGTCGGTGCGGCCAGCC
>DASSSV010000816.1:0-14374 GCA_035708265.1 Thermomicrobiales bacterium
CGCGCGGGCGGGGGATCGCGCGGCGTTCGCGCGGTTGGTGGAGCGGCACAAGCGGCTGGTCTACGGGCTGGCCTACCGCCTCTTGGGCGACGCGGCCGACGCCGAGGACGCCGCCCAGGAGACCTTCGTGCGCGCCTACACCCGGCTGGGCACCTACGCGCCGGAGCACCGCTTCGCCGCCTGGCTGGGGGCGATCTGCTCGCACCACTGCATCGACTGCCTGCGCGCGCGCCGCCGGCGGGTGCCCACCGTCGCCCTCGGCAAGGTCGCCGAGGGCGGGCGCTTCATCAGCCCCGCCGACGGGCCAGAGGAGCACGCGCTGCGCGGGGCGAGCCAGGAGGAGGTGCGGCAGATCTTGGCCGCGCTCCCCGCGCCCTACCGCGAGATCCTGGTCCTGCGCTACTACCACGACCTCTCCTACGCCGAGATCGCGGCCGAACTGGGCGAGCCGATCTCGACGGTGCGGATGCGCCTCTACCGCGCGCGGCAGATGTTCCACACGCTGGCACCCTCCCGCCAGCACCTCCCCGCGCGCGCCCAAGCGGCGCTGCTGGCCGCCTCGCGCTGAGGCGGGGGGCGCGCCGCCCCCGGCTATCGGACGGGGTTGCGGCCTGCGGCCGATGCCGGGTAGGGTTCCGGCGTAGTGCGACAGACCCCGCGAGACCGCGTCGCCCGGTCCGCGTTGACCAGCAAAGGCTCCCCTCAGCGCCCGGGCAACAGCGCCGCGGTCAGGGCCTCCGCCACCCAGGTCTGGTATTGCTCGCCCGTCCAGCCGCGCTCCGTCACGAGCAGGTGCCACAGCTCCGAGCTGCAATGCACCCAGAGGAGATCCGTCGCGGCCTCCATGCTCAGGTCCGCACGCAACTGTCCCCGCGCGTGCAGCGCCCCCGCCAGCGCGCGACAATCGGCCCATCGCGACCGCCCCCCCTCGCGCACGAGCGCGGCCAGCTCCGGCTCCACCGCCGCTGCCGTCCGCGCCACCTCGATCAGAGCTGCCCCACGCGCCAATCCCGCGGCGGTAAATGCCGCGAAGCGGTGCAGCGCGTCGGCCGGGTCGGGGGCGTCCAGCATCGCGCGCCATTCGGGGCGCGAGAGGAGAGGCGTCGGCGCCGCGTCGCCGCCGACCGCCGCGCCGATCGCGGCCAGGAGCAGCGCGCGCTTGGAACCGAAGGCGGCGAACGCCGTCGCCTCCGCGACGCCGGCGTCGCGGGCGATGGCGGCGACTGTCGTGGCGACGTAGCCGTCGGCCAGGAAGCGCGTGTGGGCCGCGGCCAGCAGGCGCCGCCGCGTCTCCGCGGCCCGCGCCGCTCGACCGGGGGCATGGTAGGGACGCTTGACATCGCGGTCCATCCGTGTAGTATAGCAGGTATTCGATGAGCGTGGCTCAATGAAAAGGAGGCGGCGATGGCAGCGCTGAACGAGGCCCTGGTGCTCGGCCCCGGGGAGGGGCAGGACACCGCGCGGGACGGGCGCATGACCTTCAAGGCGCGCGCGGACCAGACTGGCGACGCGTTCGCCATGATCGAGCTGGCGGTGCCGTCGGACATCCCCGGGCCGCCGCTGCATGTGCATCACGGCTGCGACGAGACGTTCTATGTCCTGGAGGGCACGCTGACGCTGCGCCTGGGCGAGCGGACGATCGCCGTGCCGGCGGGCGCCTTCGTGCTCGTGCCGCGCGGGGTAGCGCACACCTTCGCCAATCGCGGGCCGGGCGTAGCGCGCTTCCTCGGCACGATCTCACCCGGCAGGTACATCGGCTACGTCGAGGAGATCAACGCGCTGCTGGCGACCACACCCGCGGGCACGCGCCCGGACATGGCGCGGGCGGCCGAGATCGGGCGGCGCTACGCGACGGAGTTCCTCGGCCCGCCGCTCGGCCGCTGAGTGCACGGCGAGAGGTTGCGGTCGCCGAGCAGCGTCACGAATGGGCGATGCGCGTCGGCCGCTCGCGGTCGGCCGCGTGGCGCAGGCAGGCGCGGATATCCTCCTCCGCCAGGTACGGGAAGTCGTCGAGGATTTCCCGGTGCGTCATCCCAGCGGCGAGATATGACAGCACGTCAGAGACCGCGATCCGCATCCCGCGGATGCAAGCCCGCCCGCCGCGCTTGCCCGGCTCGATGGTGATGATGTCCCGGTAGTCCACGTCCTCAGCCTTTCTCCAGCGCCCGAGTGCGAAAAGCGCGGAGGACGAGCGAGAGTGCTGCTCTCCCCGTCCTCCGCGTCCTCCGCGTCTCCGCGGCGAGTATCCCCGGCTACACGTCGAGGTTGACGACCTCGCGCGCGTGGGTCTGGATGAACCGCTTGCGCGGCGGGACGGCGTTGCCCATCAGCATGTCGAACGTCTCGTCCGCCTGCACCGCGTCCTCCAGCGTGACCTGCAGGAGCGTGCGGTTGGCCGGGTCCATCGTCGTCTCCCAGAGCTGCTCCGGGTTCATCTCGCCCAGGCCCTTGTAGCGCTGGACCTCCGGCTCCTTGGCGCCGCGGGCCGCGATCTCCCGCAGCATCGCGTCCTTCTCCTGGTCGGTGTAGACCCAGCGCTTCTCCTTGCCGCTCTGCACGCGGTAGAGCGGCGGCAGGGCGATGAAGAGCCGCCCTTCGAGGATCAGGCTCTCCAGGTGCCGGAAGAAGAAGGTCAACAGCAGCGTGCGGATGTGGTTGCCGTCGTGGTCGGCGTCGGTCATCAGGATGATGCGGTGGTAGCGCAACTTGCTGATGTCGAACGACTCGCCGATCCCCGTGCCGATCGCCGTCACCAGCGTGCGGATCTCGGCGTTCTGGAGCATCTTGTCGAGCCGCGCCTTCTCCACGTTGAGGATCTTGCCGCGCAGCGGCAGGATCGCCTGGAAGCGGCGGTCGCGCCCCTGCTTCGCCGAGCCGCCGGCGCTGTCGCCCTCCACCACATACAGTTCGCAGCGGGCCGGGTCGCGCTCGGAGCAGTCGGCCAGCTTGCCGGGGAGCGTCAGGTTGTCGAGGACGCCCTTGCGCTGCACCAGCTCGCGCGCGTTGCGCGCCGCCTCGCGCGCCCGCGCGGCGGTGAGGCACTTGTCCACGATCCGCTTGCCGGCCGAGGGGTTCTCCTCGAGGAAGACCGCCAGCCCGTCGGCGACGACCGACTGCACCGCGCCGGCCATGTCGGCGTTGCCGAGCTTGCCCTTGGTCTGCCCCTCGAACTGCGCCTCCGGCAGCTTCACCGAGATGATCGCCGTCAGGCCCTCGCGCACGTCCTCGCCGGAGAGGTTGTCGTCCTTCTCCTTCAGCAGCCCGTTCTTGCGCGCGTAGTCGTTGAGCGTGCGCGTCAGTGCCGAGCGGAAGCCGGAGACGTGCGTGCCGCCGTCGACCGTGTTGATGTTGTTGGCGAAGGAGTGGACCGACTCGCCGTAGGAGTCGTTGTACTGCAGCGCCACCTCGACGTTGTAGCTGTTGACCTGCCGCTCGACGTAAAACGGCCGCGGGTGGAGCACCGCGCGGTTGCGGTTGAGGTGCCGCACGAAGGAGACGATGCCGCCCTCGAAGTAGAAGGAGACCTCGCGCTGCGCGCGCTCGTCCACCAGCTTCATCCGCAGCCCGCGCGTCAGGTAGCAGGTCTCGCGGAAGCGCTGGGCGATCGTCTCGAACGAGTAGGTCGTCGTCTCGAAGATCTCCGGGTCGGCCATCCACTTCGTCGTCGTGCCGTGCTGGTAGGGGTCGCCCGGCGCGATGTCGCCGACGCGCTTCACCTTCGCCACCGGCACGCCGCGCCGGTACTCCTGGCGGTAGATGCCGCCATCCCGGCGCACCTCGACGATCAGGCGCTCGGAGAGCGCGTTGACGACCGAGACGCCGACGCCGTGCAGGCCGCCCGAGACCTTGTAGCCGTCGCCGCCGAACTTGCCGCCGGCGTGCAAGACGGTCATCACGACCTCCAGCGCCGACTTCTTCATCTGCGGGTGCTCGCCGACCGGGATGCCGCGGCCGTTGTCGACGTTGGTGACCCAGCCGTCCGGGTGGATGGTCACGACGATGCTGTCGCAGTAGCCGGCCATCGCCTCGTCGACGCTGTTGTCCGCCACCTCCCAGACGAGGTGATGCAGCCCGCGCGCGTCGGTCGAGCCGATGTACATCCCCGGCCGCTTGCGGACGGGCTCCAGGTCCTTCAGTACCTGGATGCTGCTGGCGTCGTAGGCCCCGCCCTTGTTCTTCGCGGCCTGCTCCGCCTTGGCGACCGCCCGCTCGATTTCCTGAACCACGCTTGCCCCCATTCGAGTGACGAGTGACGAGTGATGAGTGACGAGTGGGGCGCTTACTTGCCCACTTCCGACTCCCGACTCCCGACTCCCGACTTGTCGAGCAGCGCCAGCCGCTCGCGGTAGAAATACATCGCCGCCGCCGTCAGCCCGGCGCCGAGGAAGGCGTTGCCGACGATCGCCAGCGGCACCCCGACGACCTGCCGGGTGAAGAGTTCCCACATGAAGGGGAAGCCCTGCGAGATCAGCAGCGTCGCGGCGAGCAACCCGATCATCGGCCAGAAGTTGCGGCGGACGACCCGGAAACTGAGTTTGACCGCCCGCAGCGGCCCCACGTCGCTGATCACGATCGCCTCCGGTGCCAGCGCCAGGTAGCAGTAGAGCCAGAGCACCGGGACGAAGAAGAGCAGCACCAGCGGGGCCGGGTTCGCGCCGACCAGCAGCAGCACCGCCGTGCAGAAGAGCAGCGGCAACCCCAGCAGGATCAGCGCGCCGATGACCAGCGCGCCCAGCCCCAGCAGCCGCAGCCAGTACACCGGGGCGCGCCGCGCGAGCTGGCCGAGGTCGAATGGCTCGCCGCGGACGAGCTGGGCGAGCCCCGCCAGGTAGAAGGCGAGCGCCAGCAGCCCCAGCACCACCAGCCCCAGCGCTCCCAACAGCACCAGCGGCCAGGCCCCCAGGTCGAGTGTGCCCTGCGCCCAGGGGCGCGCCACCTGGTCCGACGTCAGCGCCGGCAGCAGGGCCTTCATCCCGAGCGCCAGCAGGGAAAAGAGGTTCGAGTCGTGCTCGAACGCGCGCAGCCCGTCGATCGTCGCCGGGTCCGCCGTCCCGCCCCGCTGCGCGCTCCCGATCAGCGCGTCGATCAGCGGGCGGGCGGTGAGGCGGTCGCCGAGCCAGTAGAACAAGTCGAGCGCGACCGGTGGGATCAGGACATAGGGCCGCCGGGCGACCGCGAAGCAGCCGTCGGCGATGGCGTCGATTACTCCCACACCGGCCCCTTTCCAACCCCCCGAGTATAGCACATTTGCGCTTCCCGCGCCAGTTTTCGCCGTGTCCGTACACATGCCGAGGACTATGGACTCAGGCCTAAGGACTAAGTCATCGCCAGGCAGGGCAACAGCTGTGGGGTGGGCTCGTAGCCGTCCCGCCGACACTTAGTCCTGAGTCCTGAGTCCTGAGTCCTTCACATGAGTCGGGACCAGCGCGAGGCCGCCGCGGCGCCCCAGGCGTCGAAGCGGTCGCGGCGCAGGAGGACGAAGAGGCCGACGGCGAGGAGCGCCAGGCCGAGCAGACCGAGCGCCGCCCAGTAGGGCAGCGAGCGGGCCGCGTCGAAGAGCGCGCGCAGCGTCGTCAGGACGAGGAAGATCAGCGCGAGGAGGACGCCGTAGCGCCGGCGCAGGAAGAGGGTCGCGCCGAGCAGCACCAGCCCCTCGGCCAGCCCGAGGAAGATGTAGCGCCAGGGGTGGACCAGCGACTGCGCCAGCGTGGTGCCGAGGATCACGCAGACCGCCGCGGCCAGCAGCCCGTTCGCCACCGGCATCCGCACCGGCCCCAGGTCGCGCTCGTAGGCGACGTAGACCGACAGCGCCAGCAGGTAGAGGCCGAGCGGCACCGCGTACGCCTGCGGGTTATTCGGCGTCACCCGCGCGATCCCCATGAGGATGGCCAGCGCGAAGACCGCCGACGCGCCGTAGCCGGTCGGGCGGCGCAGCGTGACGACGGCGTCGAGGGTCAGCGCCGCCGCGCAGAGCGCCACCGCCAGCCCGACCGGCCCGTAGGCGGGGTCGAGGACCAGGTTGCGCAGTTCGCCGCTCGTCAGGAAGCGCCCGAGCGCCACGTCGAGCAGCGCCAGGCCGAGGAGCGGGCCCAGCGCGGCCCAACCGCCGGCCAGCCAGCGGTGCGCCGCGAACCAGGCCGTCCGCCGCTCGGCGAGCATCCCCCGCCAGCCCTGCAAGCCGAGCGCGCCGGCCGCGCCGATCGCGGCGTAGACCGCGGGCGCCCAGCGGCGCTCCACGCCCGCCGCCGCCAGCGTCGCGCCGACCGCGGCCAGCGCCCAGAGGCCCGGCAGCGCCAGCCAGCCTGCCCGGCGCAGCAGCGCGACCGTGACCACGCCGCCGACCGCGAAGAGCCAGAGGACCGCGGCGAGTTGCGCGCGGTCGCCCGCCGCCAGCGCCGCCGCGCCGAGCGCGACGAGTTGCCCGGCCGCGACCAGGTGGATGTCCCAGTCGCGCCCGGCCCCGCGCTGGCGCAGCAGCCCGAGCGCGGCCAGCGGCGCGAGCGCCAGCCCGGTGTAGGCCCAGGCCAGCGGCGCGACGGTCGCGCCGGCGCCCGCGCCGAGGCGCAGCGCGTGGAAGAGCGTCAGCGCCGCCGCCAGCGCGGCCGGGTAGACGAGCCACGCCGAGCGCCGGCGGCAGAGGACCACCAGCGTGAAGAGGAGGAGCCCGGCGAAGACCGCCGCCCAGTAGGCCGGCGCGCGGTCGCGCACGGCGAAGCCCCACGGCGCGAGCAGCACCCCGGCGTGGAGCCAGGCGAACGCGGTCAGCACGAGCGTCGTCGCCCGGCGCGCGCCGCGCCGCGCCGCCAGTGCCGCCAGCGCCAGGTCGGCCCAGGCGAGGCCGAGGACGAGCGCCGCGTAGCCGCGCGGCGGGATGTGCGCGGCGTAGCCGATGGCCAGCGCGAAGAGGCTGCCGGTTGCCAGCGCGGCGGCGACCTCCAGGTCGCGCAGGATATCGGCCGGCCGGGTCGCGACCGCGAGGAGGTAGAAGGCAACCGCCAGCCCGAGCGCCGCCGCGCCGCCGCCGCGGTCGCCGTCGCCGAGGATGTAGAAGCCGGTGATGGCGATGCCGAGGGGCGCCAGACATTGCGCGGCGACGGCCGGTATCGGCCCAAACGCCGCGCGGCCGGCATCGGCGCGCTCCGCGAGCCGCCCCGCGCCGAGTAGCGCCAGCGGCAGCGCCAGCAGCGCGGGCGGCCACCATGCCTCGGGCGGGTTGAGCGCCGCGAGCGCGCCGACCCAGGCGCTGACGACCGCCAGGACGGCGGCGACCGCGTAGGCCCGGCCGAGGCGCCGCGCCGCGAGCGCGCCGTAGAAGACCGCGCAGTAGAGCGAGCCCCAGGCCCAGACGGCGGCGCCCGAGAGCCCCTGCCCGCGCAGCACGAAGTTGTCGAGGGCGACGATGTCGAGCGGCGTGAGCAGCGCGCCGATCGCCAGGAAGGTGTGCCCGGCGAGGCGCACGCGCGGCAGCCGCAGGCAGAGCGCGCCCGCGCCGAGGAAGGCGGCGGTGAAGCCGAGGATGATCGCCGACTTCGCCGGGCCGCCGAGCGAGCGCCAGGAGTAGGCGACGAAGATCACCGCCGCGCTGACGACGAAGAAGGCGCCGAGGTAGAGGAGGACGTTGATCCAGACGTCGGCGAACCCGCCGCCGGCCGCGCGCGCCGGCGTGGCCCCCCCGGTCCCCCAATTCTGGGGAGGAGCGCCCGCGGCCGTGGCACCCCGCCCGGCCACAGCCTCCAGGGCGCCGGCAGGGTGCGGCGCCGCGGCCGACGTCACCGCCGGCTCGCCGGCCGCGACCCCGCCCTCCCAGGCATGGGGCGGCGTGGTCGGGCCGTCCGGGACGACGGCGGATGGCGCCGGCGTCTCGACGCCGTTCGCGTACGCCGGCTCGGCGGCCGCCGCGCTTGCCACCGGCGCGTCGAGCCAGGCCAGGCGCGCCTCGTAGTCGCGCCGGAGGGCGGCGTAGACCGCGGCGTCGATCACGCCGCGCGCGCGCAAGCCGCCGAGGTCGGCCAGCGCCCAGGCGATCCCGGCGCGCTGCCGCTCCCGCTCACTGGCGCCGGCCGGGCCGGCTGGCTCGCTCATCGCCTCTCGCCCTCCGGTCTCCCCGGCCCCGTGCGGGCCGGCGCGCCGCTGGCGGCGCGCGCCGCCGCTAGTAAGGTACGCACGACGCCGGGCCGCGTTTCATGAAGTGAGAAGTGAGAGGTGAGAAGTGAGAAAGGTTGGGAGCGCCGCGCCATCCCCATGCTTTTCTCTCTTCATACTTCTCACTTCTCACTTCCGTCACGCCCAGCCCATCTCGGCCAGGCGGCGATCGGAGATGCCGAAGTGGTGGGCGAGTTCGTGGACGACCGTCGTCTGGACCTCGCGGCGCAGCGTCTCCTCGTCCGGGCTAATCGCCTCCAGCGCGCGCTGGAAGAGCGTGATCTTGTCCGGCAGCACCAGGTTGTAGGCGCTGGTCCGCTCCGTCAGCGGGATGCCCTCGTAGAGCCCGAGGAGGACGTCGTCGGTGCCGATCAGCCCGGCGTCGCGGAGTTGCTCCGGCGTCGGCGCGTCGGCGACGACGACGTCGACGTTGTCGAGCAGATCCAGGATCTCGTCCGGCAATTCGTCGAGCGCCGCGGCGACCAGCGCGTCGAAGTGCTCGCGCCCGCCATCCAATGCCGTCATCGTCCCATCCTCGCGCAGCACCCCGGCGCCGGGGCGCGTCCAAGCCGACCAACACAAGCGGCGGCCGCGTCTGACCCCCAAGTATAGCGGAATGGGGGCCGGGGCCGGGCGGCCGTGGCCGGCGCCTGAAGCCGCGCCTGAAGACGCTGCGCGCCACGAAGGCTGCCTGCACAGCCTGGGGCTATCGAGACGGTGCGGCTTCCGCCGCCGGCCCGCTCCCACGCTCTCACGCTTCTATACCCCGCGCGCGGGGGCTTGCGCCACGGGCGAAATGTACGTACACTACGGGCACAGGGGTGGCCGCGACCGGCGGCGCGCCCGCGCGTTGTTGGAGTGGGGGCCGTGTGGTATCCTAGCGGCCGGATCGAACAGGCGGGAGGCGTGAGATGGCGGCCGGGGCACCGGAGGGTCGGCGCGGGTGATACCGCGAGCGCTCTGCGCCCTGTTCATGGTGGCGCTCGCCTATACCCAGGCGGCGATCCTGCCGCTGGTCGGCGCGATCGGCATCGTGCCGAACCTCCTGCTCGTCACCCTGCTCCTCTGGAGCATGACGCGGGAGCCGCGCGAGGGGCTGGTGTGGGCGCTGGGGGCCGGGCTCTTCCTCGACCTGCTGACGCAGTCGCGGCTGGGCGTGAACGCGCTGGCGTTCCTGCCGGTCGTCGCGATCGGCTGGGCCAGCCGCAGCCGCTACTTCCGCAGCGGGCTCCTCTTCCCGCTGGTGATGACCGTCGCGGCGACGCTGGCGCACGATATCACGCTGGCGGTCGTCCTGGCGGCGACGGGCAGCGCGGTCGCGCCGATCGGCGTCGCGCGGCTCGGCATCCTCGGTGCGCTGCTCAACCTGCTGGTCGTGCCGCCGCTCTACGGGGTCGTGCATATCCTCGATAACTGGATCGGGCGAAGCGAGGCGCATGCTCGGGCGTAAGAAGCACAAGCGGATCGAGTTCGAGCGGCTGGCGGACCGCAAGCGGGCCCGCGCGCCGGAGCGCACGCCCGAGCAGGCCGCGATGGGCCGGCGCACCTTCGTCTTCAAGGGCCTGGCCGCCTCCGCGTTCGCCGCCCTGACCGGCCGCCTCTGGCAGTTGCAGGTCGTCCAGCGCGACGAGATCAAGCAGCAGGGCGAGGCCCTCAGCAAGCGCTTCTTCCCCCTCAAGGCCCCGCGCGGCCTGATCTACGACCGCACCGGCAAACTCCTGGCCGACAACAAGAAGAGCTGGGCCGTCACGATCATCCCGGCCAACCTCCCCGACGACGAGACCCAGCAGGACGCGATCTTCGCCAGCCTGGCCCGCACGCTCGGGATGGGCGACATCGTCGTCGTCGTGCCGGACGAGCTGCCGGCCGACGGGCGCGACGCCATCCTGCGGCAACTGGCGCAGATCCTCGGCGTGCCGGTCGAGAAGATCCAGGACGCGGTCAAGGCCGGGCTGGCCGAGAAGCCGCCCGCGAAGCAAGTCAAGGTCAGCGACGAGCTGCCGCCGGACCGCGCCGCCGCGGTGCGCACCGCCGCGCGCGACCTGCTCGGCGTGCAGGTGATCAACCCGATCAAGTACCAGATCGACGGCACCTACGACATCTACGTGCCGCAACTGGTCAAGCGCGACATCACCAAGGAGGTCGCGCTCGGCATCGAGGCCAACCGCATCTACCTCCCCGGTGTCCAGATCGACGACCAGGCGCTGACGCGCCGCTACTACACCACCGGCGACGAACTCGGGCATATCCTCGGCTTCACCGGGCCGATCACCAAGGAGGAGTACGACGCCGCCATCGAGACCGATGACCGCGGCCGGCCGCTCACCGACAGCGACGACAACCCGATCCGCATCTATGCCTACGACGACTACCTCGGCAAGTCCGGCGTCGAGGCGTCGCTGGAGCCGGCCCTCAGGGGGCAGCGCGGCTGGTACGCCGCGCTGGTCAACTCGCGCGGCGAGATCGTCGGCGAGGACACGAGCGAGCGCCACGACCCGATCGACGGTCAGACCGTCACGCTGACGATCTCGCTCGATTACCAGCAAGACGTCGAGAAAATCCTCCAGCAGGGGATCGACCACGCCAAGACCTACATCGAAGACCTGAACAAGCAGAAGCGGGCTCAGGGCAAGATCGAGCACCCGTTGCCGCCCGGCGCGGGCGCGGCGGTGGCGCTGGACCCGCGCACCGGCGAGATCCTGGCGATGGTCAGCCTGCCGGGCTACGACCAGCGCCTCTTCGCCCAGGGCATCACCCAGGCGCAGCTCGACGCGCTGGAAGAGACCAACCTGCCGGCGGACCAGCAGCGCCACCCGCTGATCAATCGCTGCGTCGCCGGCATCTTCCCGCCCGGCTCGACGATCAAGCCCTTCATGGCCGCGGCCGGCCTGCAGGACGGCAAACTCCAGCCCGACACGAAGATCAAGTGCCTCGGCTACATCGCGGTGCCGAGCACCTGGAACGAACTGGACCGCAAGAAGTACTGGTGCTGGACGCGCGACGCCAGCCACGGCGACCTCGACGTCACCCACGCGCTGGCCGTCTCTTGCGACTGTTTCTTCTACAGCGTCGGCGCGCCGAAGCAGCAGGACGAGCGCGGGATCTACCTGCACTTCTACCAGCCGAACTCCGACCAGCCGACCTATTTCGACGGAATCGGCATCGACAAGATCAACCAGTACCTCGGCAATTTCGGCTTCGGTGCCAAGACCGGTGTCGAGCTGCCCGACGAGGTCGGCGGCCTGGTCCCGGACGCGAACTGGTTGCAGCAGACCTTCCCCGGCCACTTCTGGTCGGTCGGCGACACGATCAACACCTCGATCGGGCAGGGCTACGACCTGGTGACGCCGCTGCAGCTCTGCAACGCCGCCGCCGCCATCGCCAACCGCGGCACGCTGCTCCGCCCGACGCTGGTGAAGCAGATCGTCGACCACGCCGGGAAGGTGCTCGCCTCGGCCAAGGCGCGGCCGATCCGGCAACTCTCGGTCGATCAGGCCCACCTCGACACCGTGCGGCTCGGGATGAAGATGAACGTCACCGACCCGAAGGGACTGGTCAACCCGGCGCAGAGCGCCGAGGGCTTCCCGCTGCCGCCGGGGATCGACGCCGGGGTCAAGACCGGCACGGCCGAGTACGGCAGCGACTTCGACGAGGACGGCCTCTCGCTGCGCTCGCACGCCTGGACGATCGCCTTCGCGCCCTACGACAACCCGCAGGTCTGCGTCGCCGCCTTCGTCCAGGGCGGCAGCGCGAGCGCCACGATCGCCGCGCCGGTCGCCAGCGGCATGATCAACGCCTACTTCGCCCGCTTCGGCGGGCACTGACGAAGTACGAAGTACGAATGACGAAGTACGAGTGACGAAGAGGCGCGAGGACAAGAGCGCAGTTCACCGTCAGCCTACGCGGTTTAGCAAGGGCCGCGTATTCGTGCTTCGTACTTCGTACTTCGTCGGTTGACGCCGGCCGCCACCGCGTCAGCGCCGGACAACCTGCACCGCCTGGTCGGACGACACCGAGCACGGGGATGGATGGAGCCCCCGCCGCGGGTGTGACGGAGGCCGGGCGTCGCCATTGCCCGCGGGGCGGGCGGCGCCGGGCCGGAGGGCCGGGGAGGCGAGCGGAAGGAGGAGCCGATGGCGCAGGATGCCCGGGCGTATGTCCACGACCCGCCGGGCGGGACGGGGCGGTCGCTGACGATCCGCATGCGCGGCACGCGCGACGGGCTGGTGCTGAGCCTGCCTGAGGACGCCCGCGCGGCGAGCCCCAAGGAGGTGGCGGCCGCGCTGGCGGCGCACATCGACGACGCGGCGGCCTTCTTCACCGGCGCGGAGGTCATCGTCGACCTCGGCGATCGCGAGCTGAGCGAGGACGAGATCGCCTTCTACCGGCTGGTGCTGGAGGAGCGGGAGGTGGCGCTGCGCGGCTTCACCGCCGCGACGCCACCGGCGCGCGCGCTCCTGCGGAAGCAGGGCTACCACCCGCTGCAGCTCGTGCCCGACCGCACGCGGCCGGGCGCGGCGCAGTCGGCGGCGCAGGAGCCGGGGGAGGCGCTTTACCTGCGCCGCACCCTGCGCTCGGGCGCGCGGGTGCGCCACCACGGCAACCTGGTGATCGTCGGCGACATCAACGCGGGCGCCGAGGCGTCGGCGTCAGGCGACATCATCATCTGGGGCGTCGTGCGCGGCACGGTCCACGCCGGCGCGCTCGGCGACGACAGCGCGATCATCTGCGCGCTGAGCCTGATCCCCACACAACTACGCATCGGCGGCCACTACGCGCTGCCGCCGGCCGACAAGAAAGCGGACCCCTCGCGCGGCCCCGAGCGCGCCCGCCTGGAGAACGGGCAATTGGTGGTCGAGCCGTGGCGGACGAAGTGAGTCGGGAGACGGGAGACGGGAGTCGGAAGTGGCGGCTCCCGTAGGGCAACCGGTCAATGAGCGTTAGCCGGTACTGCCGACTGCCGACTGCCGACTCCCGACTAACAGGAGGCAAGCATGGGACGCGTGATCACGATCACCTCGGGCAAGGGGGGCGTCGGCAAGACGACGACGACCGCCAACCTCGGCATGGCGCTGGCCATGACCGGCAAGAACGTCTGCCTGATCGACGCCGACATCGGGCTGCGCAACCTCGACATCGTCCTCGGGTTGGAGAACCGCATCGTCTACGACTTGGTCGACGTCGTCGAGGGGAACTGCCGGCTGAAGCAGGCGCTCATCCGCGACAAGCACTACCAGAACCTCTGCCTGATCCCGGCCGCGCAGACGCGCGACAAGGAGGCGGTCGCGCCCGAGCAGATGGCCGACGTCTGCCGCAAGGTGGCGCAGCAGTTCGACTTCGTGATCGTCGACTCGCCGGCCGGCATCGAGCAGGGCTTCCGCAACGCCATCGCCGGCGCCGACGAGGTGCTGGTCGTCACGACGCCCGAGGTCTCGGCGGTGCGCGACGCCGACCGGATCATCGGGCTAGTCGAGGCGGCGGAGCTGCCGCCGCCGCGGCTGATCCTCAACCGGCTCAACCCCGCGCTGGCGCAGCGCGGCGAGATGATGACGATGGAGGACGTGACCGACATCCTGGCGATCGACCTGATCGGCATCGTGCCGGAGGACAGCACGATCGTGATGGCCTCCAACCGCGGCGAGCCGGCGGTGCTCTCCCCGACGAGCCGGGCGGGGCGGGCCTACCGCGAGATCGCGCAGCGCTTGCAGGGCGAGGACGTGCCGCTGGAGGTGCCGCCCCTGCGCGAGGGCTTCTTCGAGCGGCTGCTGAACGCCTTCCGCCCGCGCCAGAGCGTGGCGAGCTAGCGGGAGGGGATAACATGAACTTCCTGCGGAGCCTCTTCGGGGGCGGCGAGAACAACAGCGCGCAACTGGCCAAGCAGCGCCTCCAGGTGGTTCTGGTGCAGGACCACCTGGCGATGGCGCCGGGGACGATGGAGGCGATCAAGGCGGAGATCATGGAGGTGATCTCACGCCATCTGGAGATCGACCCCGAGGGTATCCAGATCGCGGTGGAGCGGCGGGGGCACGGCGACGAGCTGGTCGCCAACATCCCGGTGCGCCGCAACGTCGGCACCACGCGCGGCGGCGCGCCGATCCCGGTCGCGCGCCCGCCCGCGCCGGTGCGCCCCGCGCGCGCCGCCGTCCCCGGCGCCCGCGCGGCGGCCCGCCGCCACCGCTGACGGCCCACAGCAGTACGCGCGACGCCGGGGCGGGCCAGTGTTGGCCTGCCC
>DASSSV010000817.1:0-2715 GCA_035708265.1 Thermomicrobiales bacterium
TCGCCCGGCGTGATCGACGGCCTCGTGAGCGAAGGCGCGCTGGCCTTGACCGAACTGATCGAGCCACCGCCCGGCGCCGGGCTCGACCCCGACCATGCCGCCCCGCTCCTCACCGCAGCCCAAGCCGCCGCGGCGCGCGCGCTGGAGCAGGCGGTCGCAGAGCGTACCTTCTCCGTCCATCTAGTGGAGGGCGTCACCGGCGCCGGCAAGACCGAGGTCTATCTCGAAGCCATCGCCGCCGCGCTGCGGGAGGGACGCCAGGCGCTGGTGCTGCTGCCCGAGATCGCGCTGACGCGGGCGCTGCTCGACCGCCTCGCCGCGCGCTTCGGCGCGCCGCCGGCGGAATGGCACTCCGGTCTCACCCCGCGCCGCCGCGGCCGCACCTGGGAGGCGGTCGCCGCCGGCGAGGCGCGCGTCGTGGTCGGCGCCCGCTCGGCGCTGTTCCTGCCGTTCCGCGCGCTCGGGGTCATCGTCGTCGACGAGGAGCACGACGCCGGCTTCAAGCAGGACGACGCGCCGACCTACCACGCCCGCGACATGGCGGTGGTGCGCGGGCGGATCGCCGAGGTGCCGGTGGTGCTGGTCTCGGCCACGCCCTCGCTGGAGAGCCGCGTCAACGCCGAGACCGGGCGCTATCGCCGCCACCTCCTGCCCGAGCGCTACGGCGGACGGGCGCTGCCGGCCATCGCCCTCGTCGATCTCAAGCGCGAACCGCCGCCGCACGGCCGCTTCGTCGCGCCGCCACTGGAGGAGGCGGTCCGCGAGACGCTCGGCCGCGGCGAGCAGGCGCTGCTGTTCCTCAACCGCCGCGGCTACGCCCCGCTGACGCTGTGCCGGACCTGCGGCCACCGCCTGCAATGCCCCAACTGCACCGCCTGGCTGGTCGAGCACCGCTTCCGCGGCGAGCTCGCCTGCCATCATTGCGGCCATGCCGAGGCTGTGCCGGCCGCCTGCCCGCACTGCGGCGGCACGGGCACGCTGGCGCCGGTCGGGCCGGGGGTCGAGCGCATCGTCGACGAGGCGAAGGCGCTGTTCCCCGACGCCCGGCTCGCCGTGCTCTCCAGCGATCTCACGGTGGGCGCCGAGCGCCTGCGCGTCGAACTGAAGGCCATCGCCGAGCACCGCGTCGATCTCGTCGTCGGCACCCAGCTCGTCACCAAGGGCCACAACTTCCCCGACCTCACCCTGGTCGGGGTGGTCGATGCCGACCTCGGCCTCGGCACCGCCGATCCCCGCGCCGCCGAGCGTACCTTCCAGCTCATCGAGCAGGTCACCGGACGCGCCGGACGCGGCGCGCGGCCCGGCCGCGGCCTGATCCAGACCTTCGACCCCGACCATCCGGTGATGGCTGCCCTCGCCGCCCACGACCGCGAGGCTTTCTATGCCGCCGAGACCGCCGCGCGCGCGGATGCGGGCCTCCCCCCCTTCGGACGCCTCGCCAGCGTGGTCGTGACCCATCCCCAGCGCGGCGACGCCGAGGCCCATGCCCGGGCGCTGGCCCGTGCCTTCCCCGAGGCGGACGGCGCCCGCCTGCTCGGTCCCGCCGAGGCACCGCTCGCGGTGCTGCGCGGGCGCCACCGCATGCGCCTGATCGTCAAGGCGCGGCGCGGCCTGGACCTGCCCGGCCACCTGCGGCGCTGGCTCGCCGCCGCCCCGCCGGCGCGCGGCGCCACCGCGGTCCTGGTCGACGTCGACCCGGTGAGCTTCCTGTAGGCCATTGCAAGCCGCCGCCGGCGCACGGTTTGGCGCGGGGCGCGCGAGCGGCCATATTCTTCCCGCGACACGAGAGCCGACGCGACATGCCCACGACCAAGATGCCCGCCCTGTTCATCGGCCACGGCGGCCCGGCCGCGGCGGTGGCCGGCAACGACTACACCGCGGCCTGGGCAGCGATCGCGCGGCGCTTCCCCAGGCCCCGCGCGGTCGTGGTGGTTTCGGCGCACTGGGAGTGCAAGGGGGTGCTCGCGATCCGCGCCGAGCGGCCGCGCACCATCCACGACTTCTACCACGCCGACGAGGCGCTCTACTCGATCACCTATCCCTGCCCCGGCGCGCCCTGGCTGGCCTGGAAGCTCGAAGAGATGCTGACGCCGTTCCGTGCCCGCGCCGACCTCGATTCCTGGGGCCTCGACCACGGCGCCTGGACGGTGCTGCGCTGGATGTACCCCGACGCCGACGTGCCGGTGGTGGCGCTGAGCCAGGACGTGCGGCGCACCGCCGCCGGCCATTACGATATCGGCCGCCATCTCGCGCCGCTGCGCGACGACGGCATCCTCATTCTCGGCAGCGGCAATGTCGTCCACAACTTCAGGGCCAAGGAGAACGACCCCGACGGCGCCGACGGCGCCCGCTTCAACGAGGCGGTGAAGGCCCGCATCGCCGCGCGCGACCACGCCGCGCTGATCGACCATGGCGGGCTCGGCCCGGAGGCGGCGATCGCGGTGCCCGAGCCGGAGCACTACCAGCCGCTGCTCTACGTCCTCGCCACGCAGGAACCCGACGAGGATGCCGCGGTGATCGTGGACGGCATGCCCGCGCCCGGCATCTCCATGCTGTCGGTCGCGGTCGGGCTGTAGGGCGTCGACACCCGCGACAGCGACACCGTCACCTCGTCGATGCCCGGATCCTCCGCAGGATGATTTCCCAGTCGGCGAGCATGCGATAATGTCCGCTTCGGTCGAGGGACCATATTCGGGCGGGCGCCCCCGCTGGCCA
>DASSSV010000818.1:0-6797 GCA_035708265.1 Thermomicrobiales bacterium
GCCGGTCGGGCCGCTCTACGGCCTGGGCGTCTACGCGACCTCGCTGATCGGCGTCGGCCCCGCGCTCGGCCTGACCGGCGGGCCGTGGGGCGAGCGCACGCCGACGGCCCTCCGCCGCGTGCTCCTGCACCTGGTCTACGGCACGGTGACGGCCGTGGTGGACGAGCGGCTGCGCGGGCGCGCGGGGTGAGGGGCGCGGGGCGGCAGGGAGGGCCGGGCGGCTGAAGCCGCGGCTGGGGGGCGCCGCGGCGCCACGAAGGCCGCCGACGCGGCCTGGGTCCCGGCCCGTCGACCCAGCCCGCCCCGAGGCGAGGAGGCGAGCATGGGGACGGCGAGTGGGCGGTCGGGCGATGAGGCGAGCGCGGCGCCGGCGGGGCTCGCACCCGCCCTCGCGCTGGCGCAGGGGGCCTACTATCTGCTGACGGGCGTCTGGCCGCTCGTCAGCATCGGGACGTTTCAGCGCCTGACCGGGCCGAAGGCCGACCGCTGGCTGGTCAAGACGGTGGGGGTGCTGGTCGCGGCGAGCGGCGGCGCGCTGCTGAGCGCCGGCCGGCGGCGCCGGCTGACGCCCGAACTCGCCGGGCTCGCCGCGAGCAGCGCCGCGGGCCTGGCCGCGATCGACGTCGTCTACGCGGCGAAGGGCCGCATCGCGCCGATCTACCTCCTCGACGCGCTGGTCGAACTGGCGCTCGTCGCCGGCTGGGCCGGCGCGTGGGCCGCCCGCGACGCCTGACGGCCCGGCTCAGGCCCGTTGGCGGAGCGCGCGGGCGGCGAGCAGCGCCGCGCCGAGCGCCGTCCCGACCCGCGCGCCCAGCCGGCCGGCCGGGCGCGTCGCCAGCCAGGTGGTCGCGCTCAGCCCGAGGGCCCGGTCGCCGAGGTCCCCCGCGACGCGGTCGTAGCCGGGGAGGGGCGCGTCGAGGTTGCTCGGCGCGTCGGCGGCCTTCGGCTCGTCGGTCCGCTGGCTGGCGAAGCCGCCGCGCACCACGAGGGCGTCGAGCAGGCGCGGCGAGAGGCGCTGGATCAGGGCGAGGGCGACGCCAGCGTCGCCGACGATCAGGTCGCGGCGCGGGTGCTCGGCCGCCGCGAGGATCGCATCGGCGACGAGGCCGGGCCGGTAGACCGGGGGCACGCCCTTCGGCTTGACGCCGAGTTTGGTGCGCGCCTGGTCGAAGAGCGGGGTGTCGATCGAGGCCGGGAGGATCTGCGTCACCGCGATCGGCAGCCCTTCGTGCCGCAACTCGACGCGCAGCGCCTCCAGGAAGCCGTCGACGCCGTGCTTGGCGGCGCCGTAGGCGCTGTGGTAAGGGAAGGCGCGCTTGGCCTCGACCGAGGAGACGTGGATCAGCGCGCCGCGCCCCTCGCGCCGCAGGTGGGGCAGCGCGGCCATCGCGCCGTAGACCTGCCCGAGCAGGTCCACCTCGACGACCCGCCGGAATTCCTCCGGCGTCGTGTCGGCGAACATGGCGTAGAGGGCGACGGCGGCGCAATGGACCCAGGTGTCCAGGCGCCCATACGTGGCGACCGAGTGCTCCGCCGCCGCCGCCACCCGGGCGTAGTCCGCCACGTCGGTCGGGACGGCGAGGGCGTCGCCGCCAGCCCCGCAGATCTCCTCGACCAGCGAGCGGAGGCCCGCTTCGTCGCGGGCGGCGACGACGACCCGCGCGCCGCGCCGCGCGAACCTGAGCGCCGTCTCGCGGCCGATGCCGCTCGACGCGCCGACGACCGCGACGACCTGCTCTTCCAGCGGTTTCAAGTCCATGTGCTGACTCCTGTTTCGACACCGGACCGAGGAATATCGCTGGCCGGCGCCGCTTCCGGCAGTTCGTTGTTGCGGGCGGCGGCGCGGTCGGAGAGGGCGGTCAGCGGGGAGGGCGCGAGCGGCGACGTGCTCTCCCGACCGGGGCGGGCGACCTCCCCCTCTGGGCCCGTCGGGTCCGGCAGCAGGCGCGTGACGAGCTTCATCGCCTCGCCCATCAGGTTCGGGGCGAGGGCATTCGCGGCCGCGAGCGCGCGGGCCGGGAGGGTGATCGTGAGCGAAGGGTCGCCGCGCCGGCAGGCGCCGAGGATCTGCCGCGCCGCGCGCCGCGCGTCGATCGAGAGGCCGGGCAGCGCGTCGCCGAGCGCGAACCAGGTGTACTCCGCCCGGTGCCGCCCTTTGAAGAGCGCGTTGGGCGGCGAACCGGTGCGCATCAGCCCCGGGCAGACGGTGGTGACGACGATCCCGTCGCGGGCCAGTTCGGCCCGCAGGCCATCCGACAACCCGACCAGCGCGAACTTGCTCGCCGCGTAGGGGATCAGGTGCGGGACGGCGACCAGCCCGCCGATCGAGGCGATGTTGACGACGCGCCCCCCGCCCTGCCGGCGCAGTTGCGGCGCCGCCGCGAGCGTGGCGTAGAGCGGCCCCCAGAAGTGGACCGCCATCGCGTCGGCGAAATCGTCGAGCGTCATGTGCTGGACTGGGCCGACCTGGATCACGCCGGCGACGTTGATCAGCACGTCGAGGCGGCCGTAGTGCTCGACCACGCGGGCGACGGCCCGGTCGACGTCTTCCCGGTCGCGCACGTCACAGGGGAGGGTCAGCGGCGCGGCCCCGCGGGCCGCGAGGTCTTCCGCTGCGCGGTCGAGTTCGGCGGCGTCGCGCGCGAGGAGGGCGAGGCGCGCGCCCTCGTCGGCCAGTTCGCGCGCCAGCGCCAGGCCGAGGCCGCGCGAGCCGCCGGTGATGACGACGACCTTGTCCGCGAAGTCGTAGCCCCGGCCGCGCAGCGCCCGCGCGGCCAGCGCCGCGCCCACGCCGCCCGTCACCGCCGCCGCGATTCTTTCTCTGCCGTTCATCGCCGCTCCTCCCCGGCCGCCAGCCGCTACGGGGTCAGCACCACCTTGATGCAGCCCTCGCGCTTGTGCTTGAAGATCCCGTAGCCATGGGGCGCGTCTTCGAGCGGCAGGTGGTGGGTGATGACGAACGAGGGGTCGATCTCGCCGCGGGCGACCCGGTCGAGCAGCGGCCGCAGGTACTTCTGGACGTGCGTCTGCCCGGCCTTGATCGTCAGCCCCTTGTTGAAGACCGCGCCGAACGGGAACTTGTTGAGGTAGCCGCCGTAGACGCCGGGCGCCGAGACGATGCCGCCCTTGCGGCACGCCAGGATCGCGTAGCGGAGCCCGTGGGGACGCCCGGTCTCCAGCCGCACGGCCTGCTCGGCGCGATCGTAGAGGTCCAGCGCGCCGAGGCCATGCCCCTCCATCCCGACCGCGTCAATGCAGGCGTCCGGCCCGCGGCCGCCGGTGAGATCCTTGATCTTGTCGAGCAGGTCGCCGTCGGAGAAGTCGAGCGTTGTCGCGCCCTGCGACTCGGCCAGGCGCAGCCGCTCGGGGACGTCGTCGATCGCGATCACGCGCCCGGCGCCGAGCAGGAGGGCGCTGCGGATCGCGAACTGCCCGACCGGCCCGCAGCCCCAGACCGCGATCGTGTCCCCTGGCTGGATGTCGCAGTTCTCCGCGGCCATGTAGCCGGTCGGGAAGATGTCGGAGAGGAAGAGGACCTGGTCGTCGGTGAGCCCGTCGGGCACCACGATCGGACCGACGTCGGCGAAGGGCACGCGGGCGTATTCCGCCTGGCCGCCGGCGTAGCCGCCGAGCAGGTGCGAGTAGCCGAAGATGCCGGCCGGGGCGTAGCCGTAGAGTTCGGTCGCGAGCGCGGCGTTCGGGTTGGTGTTGTCGCAGAGCGACCAGAGCCCGCGCTGGCAGTAGAAGCAGCGGCCGCAGGCGATCGGGAAGGGCACGACGACGCGGTCGCCGACGCGCAGGCGCTCGACCGCCGCCCCGACCTCGACGACCTCGCCCATGAACTCGTGGCCGAGGATGTCGCCCCGCTCCATCGTCGGGATGTAGCCGTCGTAGAGGTGCAGGTCCGAGCCGCAGATCGCCGTCGCGGTGATCTTCACGATCGCGTCGCCGGGGCTGAGGATCGTCGGGTCGGGCACCGTGTCGACTCGCACATGGTTGGCGCCGTGCCAGCAGACCGCGCGCATCACCGCCCCCCTATCGCTTCGCGCGGCCGGAGGTCTGGCCCGCGGTCGTCGCGACCTCGCCGGTCTCCGCGAACTGCTTGAAGCGGCGCAGCTCGCCGGCGAGCGCCTGCTCCGGGAGCTCGCCGAAGAGCCGGGCGAGCGCCGCGCCGACCCGGCCGGCCGGCGGGGTGTAGTCGAGCGCGAGCCGGACCTCGGTGCCGCGCCCGGCCGGCGCCGGGGCGAAGCGCAACTCGGCCCGGTGCGGCACCGCCGCGCCGGGCAGCGCGCGCCAGGCCAGCCGCCGCCCCGCCTCCTCGGCGGTGAACTCGGTGTCCCACGCGATCGCCTTGCCGGCCGGGGCCCGCGCGACCCAGTGCGCCCTCCCGTCGCCGGTCGGGCAGACGTCCTCGACGTAGCGGAGGAAGCGCGGCAGGTGCGCGACGTCGCGCCAGCAGTCGTAGAGGTCCGCCGCGGACCGGTCCACCGTCACCGCCGCCGCCACGGCGACCTCGCGCGGCGCGGGGGCCGGCCGGGTGCGGGTCAGCAGGGCCGCGGCGATCTCGTAGGCGCCGAGGCCGGCGAGCGCGCGGGTCACGCCGGCGTCGGCGTCGAGGAAGAGGAACGGCGCCGCGCCGAGGAGGGCGCCGCTCGCGCCGTCGAGCGCCAGGTGCGCGGGCATCGGCAGGATCTTCGCCGCGCCCCACTCGTAGCGCGTCAGCAGGCTGTAGCCGAGGGTGCCGGCGGCCGCGCCGGTCAGCAGGCGGGTCGGGCCCCGCTTCCAGCCGAGCGCGCGGGGCAGGGCCAGGAACGTGGCCACCGTCAGGTAGTCCAGCGCGCCGTGGACTGCGGTCGGGATGGGCTTCATCGTCGCACTCCTCGCCGATCGTGCGCCGCCGCGCGGCGATGTTCCGGCGGGCACGCAAACCGCGGGCCATCGCGCCCTGCCGCTGATCGCAGACGGGCGGGATTGCGCAACTGCCCCGCCTCGCCCGATGGCGATGGTTGCCCGCGACCGGCCTCGCGCGGGCCGCGGCTCAGTTGGGCCGGAGCCGTGGCGGCAAGGCGCCGGAGCCAGGGAGCGTGCCGGGCGCCGGGGTGCTGGTGCGCGTGACGGTGAACCCGGAGCCGCCGGCGGCCAGCGCCGACGGCCGCGCTAGCGTCTGCCCCGCCGCGTCGGTCATCGTGATCGGCTGCCCGCCGGCCTGCGCGATACTGCGCTGCTGGCCGTCCTCGACCGTCGTCGCGCCCGTGAAGGTGACGGCGCCGAAGTCGTCCAGCGGCAGCAGCGAGCGCCGGCCCACGGTCGGCGACTCCTCGATCCACTCGGCCGAGGAGCGCGAGGAGGCGTAGGCCCCGCTCGCCTGGTAGGACTGCCCCGTCGTCCCGTCGCGGATGGTGACCAGCCAGGTCCCGTCGGCCTGCTGGGCGATGGTCACGGTCACCTGATCGCCCGGGCTGACGGTCAGCGACACGGGCTGCGCCGGCCGGGGCAGGATCTCCACCCAGGCGCTGTACGCGACCTGGCCGCCCTGGACGCTGGCCTGCGTCCCCGCCTGGATCAGGTCGGTCGCGGTCACCCCGCCGATGCCGACCCAGGTCGAGTCGGCGGCGGCCGTGTTCCCGGCCGTCACGGTCGGGATCGTCCAGGTGCCGGCCACGGCGGTGAAGGTGCCGCCGGTGGCGGCGTAGCCGGACCAGTTGCGCGACTGCCCCTGCCCGCCCGGCGCGAGGGGCGCCGGGGTGGCCGCGCCGGGCGCCCCCGCCGTCGGCGCCGCGCCCGGGGGCCCGGACGGCGGTTGCAGCCGCCGCGTGTCGGGGTGCTGGTCGTCCTGGATCTTCCAGGCGCCGCCCTCGCGGACCAGGGTGTAGACGTTGGTGTCGGTCTGCTGTAGTGTCGGGCCGCCGGCGAAGGTCGTGCGCCAGGTCTCCAGCGTCGTCGCCTGCGCGGTGTTCGGGCCCTGCTGGACGATCGGCCCCCACTGGAGGTTGACGAGCTGGATCGCGGTCACGTTCGCGTTCGCCAGCTCGGCGAGGCCCTGGACCAACTGGTCGTAGTAGGCCGCCGTCGCCGTGTCGCGCATGAGCGACGGGTCGTGGGCGGCCATGGCCTGCTGCTGCTCCTGGTTGGCCCGCTGGATGACGGCCTTGATCGCGTCCACCTCCGCCGCGGCGGGGCTGGCCGCGGGCGAGGCCAGCCCGGGCGAGCCCAGCGCGGGGGAGGCCACCGGCGACGCGCTGATGGTGGAGCTGGCGGCGGGCGAGGCGAGCGTCGGGGACGCGACCGGGCTGGCCGCGGGCGAAGCCAGGGTCGGGGAGGCCACCGGTGAGGCGGCGACCGGCGAGGCGGCGGTCGCCGCGGGCGTGGCTGGACTGGTTGTCTCCGCCGGCGGGGCGGTGGGTGTGGTCAGGCCATTGTTGCCCGACGAGCAGCCGGCCAGGGCGAGGGCCAGGGCGAGGGCCAGGGCGGCCCCGATGGATGCGGGACGCGGGCGGCGCATCGTCGGACTCCTTTGTGTGTAGAGCCGGCGCGCAACGGCGCGCACGGCTGGATGGCTGGTGAGCGTCGCCCGCTTGCCGGCCGGAGGAGCCGGGAGCGCCGCCGCGCCCGCACCGCCTGCAGATTGCACACCACGGGACGCGAACTGCCGGCGGCAGTCGCGGGCCGACCGCCGCGAGCCCAGACTACGGCGCGGCGATCAATGTGCGGGTAAATGGCGGTGGACGAGTGGGTGAACGGCAGTAGCGAACAGCACCGGAACGGCCGTCGCGGCGGCGGGGTGCTCTACTGGCGCT
>DASSSV010000819.1:0-16768 GCA_035708265.1 Thermomicrobiales bacterium
GCACTCGCTCGGGAGGCGGGGGGAATGAGGAGGGCGGGGCGGGGGGGACGTCCGCGGTCGGGTGCGCCCGCGGTTGAAACCGCGGCTAGAGGCGCCTCACGGCGCCGCGAAACCCGCCTCCGCGGGTTGGGACGCAACCCAGTCCGCGCAGGCGGACTTCGCGGCGAGCGGCAGCGAGCCTCTAGCCGCGGTTTCAACCGCGGGCTACGCGGCATCCCCCGCCGCGGCGTTACCCCCCCGCCCGCCCATACTGCCCGGCTACCCGGCTACCCGACTACCCGACTCCCCCGGACCGCCCGATGCTCCTCGCGCTGAAAGTCGCTCCGCAGCGCAGCACGCTATACGCCGGGCTGGCGCGCACGCTCGCGGAGCCGGAACTCATGGCGAGCCCGCTCGGCGGCCGCGTGCAGTCCTGCGAGCCGGTGCGGCTGGCCGGGCAGGATTACCTGCTGGTGGACCTGGCGGGCGAGCCGGACGCCGCCGACCTCGACGTCCTCTCGCGCCTCGGCGCGACCAGCGAGGTCCACGAGTATTTCCCCGCCATCGGCGACGTGCCCGGCCCGCTCCTCCGGCCGGTCGAGCCGACCTGGGCGCCGTTCGTCCCGCCCGAGATCGTGGAGGCGCGGCGCTACCGCGGCAAGACCAACGAACTCTTCACGACGGTGCTGCTCAACCTGGCGCTCTTCGCCGGCGACTTCGCCGCCGAGCCGGCCGCGCGGCTGCGCGTGCTCGACCCCCTCGCCGGCGGCGGCACGACGCTCTTCACCGCGCTCGTCCGCGGCTACGACGCCGCCGGCATCGAGCGCGAGCGCGAGGACGTCGAGTCGACCGACGCCTACGTCCGCCAGTTCCTCCGCGGCGCTGGTGTGCGGTTCAAGCGCGTCGCCGAGCGCCTGCGCGGCATCGGCCGGCGCACCGTCTACACCATCGGCCGCGGCGACGACACGCGCCTGCTGGCCCTCGCGCTCGGCGACACCTTCGCCGCGCCGGAACTCCTCGGCGGGCTGCCGGGCGGCGCGCGCTTCCACGCCGTCGTCGCGGACCTGCCCTACGGCATCCAGCACCGCGGCCAGGTCGAGGACCTGCTGGCCGACGCGCTGCCGGCCTGGGCGGCGCTGCTGCTGCCGGGCGGCGCGGCCGCGCTCGCCTGGGAGGCGTCGCACCTGACGCGCGCCGAGGCGATCGACCTGGTCGAGCAGCACCCCGGCCTGCGCGTCCGCGACGACCCGCCCTACGACGCCCTGGCCCACGCCGTCGACCGCGCCATCAAGCGCCGCGACGTGCTGGTGATCGTGAAGCGTGGGCCGTAGGCCGTGGGCCGTGCCTCATGCTACGGGATCAGGCGATTGCCATGGCCTCGGAGGGGCAGGCCCCTCCGAGGTTGCGGATATTGGCCTACGCCTCGCGCACGGCCAGCGCCGCGCGGCCGATGGGCAGCGGCGCGTCGTGGCCGACGAGGCGGCGCAGGCCCTCTAGTGTGTAGGGGACGACCTCCGGGACGGGGGCGCAGCGCGCGCGGCGGCGCAGCAGGCGGGCCAGGCGCGCGCCGGCGTGGCGCTCGGGGAAGCGGCCTTGCAGCCGGCCGTCGCCGAAGAGGTAACTGACGCCGCGCTCGTCCTCGACGATCAGCGTGAGCCGACCGCGCTCGTCGGCACAGCGATAGCGAATCGTATACCGCGGTCCATCCATAGGCCCTTCCTCATGGTGACTCGATTGCATGGTTCGGCTCCGCCTCGCGTGCGGGTGGGTCGGCGCGCGGCAGCGCGGCGGTGGCCCGGCGGCACGCCTCCCAGGCGCGGCGCGAGCGAAGCAGGAAGCGCAGCACGTCGAGCTGCGTCGCGGTGTAGAACGGCCGCCGCGGGCCGAACGGGCGCCAGGCGTAGTTCGGCCGCAGCAGCCCCCGCGCCTCCAGCGCGGCCAGTTCCTCAGGCTGTGCGCCGGTGACCTGGAGCAGTTCCTGGCGGGTGTAGCGTCGCATCGCAGGCGTCCTCCCGCGTCGCCGGCGGGGCCACACCGGGCGAAACCGCCGGCAGGTCGTACGAGCAGTAGCAGGGCCCACCCTGCGCACAGCCGGCGCAGCAGTACGGTTTGTCGGCCCGGACCACCGGCGCCCAGGGGATCTCCAAGCCACAGTTCGCGCAGGTGGGCCGGCCGTCTCGCGCCTGGTCCATGCCCAGTCCTTCTCTCCCCCTCGCCTACGCCAGCGCGACGACCGTCAGGTCTGCCGGGCCGTTCGGCGTGACGACCTCGACCCGCTCGCCGCGTCGCCGCCCGAGCAGCGCCCGCCCGACCGGCGACTCGACGGAGATCAGCCCGCGCTGGGGCGCGACCTCCACCGGCGAGACCAGCACGTAGGTCTCCTCGTCGCCCTCCGGCCAGCGCACCGTCACCTTCGAGCCGATGCCGGCGCTCTGCACCTCGCGCACGCCGCGGTCGATCACCGTCGCGCGCCCGAGGAGGGAGTGCAGGTCGGCGATGCGCCCGTCGAGGTAGGCGATCTCCCCGAAGTGCAGTTGCGCGGCGAGGTCGTCGGGGTGCGCCGACTCCTGCCAGGGCGCGGCCTCGCCCTGCGCCGCCCGCCGGCGCTCCTGCAGCGTCCGCAACTCGTCGTGCAGCCGCTGCCAGCCGTCCGGGGTCAGCATCACGTTCATGGCTTCGTTCATGGCGCGTCTCCTATCGTCGCATCGCTGGTCGCAATGCCGCGACGGCGGCCGCCCGGCCACCGTCACCCCCAGCATAGCGACCCGACCTGAATAACCGCCCGAACGAAGATGAACGGCGCATGAACGGGGGGCGGCCCTCACCCCCGACCCCCTCTCCCAATCCTGGGAGAGGGGGAGAGGCCGCTCGCTCGCTTTCTCCATGTACCTGGCCAATACTCTGGAAGAGCAGCACTGTGTTGATATGGCGGTCACCCCCCTCTCCCAGGATTGGGAGAGGGGGGCCGGGGGGTGAGGGCGAACGCCGATGGCATTCCCCTACCCTTTCGCCTACCATTAGTGGAACTATGCGTTCGGCGGCGGGGGCGGGATGGGGGAAACGGGCGAGACGGGGACGAGGGACGACCTGGCGACGGCGTGGGCGGCGCTGGCGGAGGAGCGCGAGCGGGTGGAGCGGCTGCGCGCCGACCTGCTGGCGACGGTTTCGCACGAGCTGCGCACGCCGCTGACGCTGGTCCGCACCTCGATCGGCCTGCTGCTCGACAGCGACCCCGATCCGGCGATGCGCGACCGCCTGCTGCGCAACATCCACCAGAGCGCCGAGCGGATGCACGCGCTCGTGACCGACCTGCTCGACCTGGCGCGCCTCAGCCACGGGGCGGCGGAGTTGCAGGTGCGGCGGCTCGACGTGGGCGAGTTGGTCGAAGAGGCGGCGCAGTTGGTGCGCCCGCTCCTCGACGCGAAGGGGCAGACGCTGGAGGTGGCCGTGCCGGCGCCCGCGCCCGCGGTCCTCGGCGACCACCGGCGGCTGGAGCGGGTGCTCATCAACCTGCTCTCCAACGCCCACAAGTTCTCGCCCGCGGGCGCCCATGTCCGCGTCAGCACGGCACTGGAAGATGAGGGCGTGACGATCGCCGTGGCCGACGACGGGCCGGGCATCCCGCCCGAGAGCCAGGCGCGGCTCTGGGAGCAGTTCTTCACCGACCGCACCAGCTCGTCGAGCCACAACATCGGCGCGGGGCTCGGCCTACCGATCGCCAGGGGGATCGTCGAGGCGCACGGCGGGCGCATTTGGGTCGAGAGCGCGGTCGGGCGCGGCAGCACCTTCGCCTTCACCCTGCCCGCCGCCCCGCCACTGGAGGACGAGCGATGAGGCTCCTGGTCGTGGACGACGCCGAGGAGGTGATCGAGGCGGTCACCGTCAGTTTCGCGCTCCAGTGGCGCGAGACGGAGGTGCTGGGCGCGCGGGACGGCGAGACGGCGCTGGATCTGGTCGAGACGGAGCAGCCGGACCTGGTGCTGCTCGACATTGCGATGCCGGGGATGGACGGCTTCGAGACGCTGCGCCGCATCCGCCTCTTCTCCGACGTGCCGGTCATCATGCTGACGGCGCGCGACAGCACGCTCGACAAGGTCAGGGGGCTGGAACTCGGCGCGGACGACTACGTCACCAAGCCCTTCGACCATCTGGAACTCTTGGCACGGGTGAAGGCGCTGCTGCGCCGGCTGACGATGCCCCAGCCGGTCAGCCGCACGCCCTCCTTCCGCGCGGGCGGGCTGGAGATCGACTTCGCGACGCAGGAGGTGCGCAAGGACGGCGTGCCGATCCCGCTGACCGCGACCGAGTACAAGGTGCTCTACCACCTGGTCCGCAACGCCGGGCGCGTGCTGCGCCACGAGACCCTCTTGGCGAAGGTCTGGGGCCGCGAGTATGTCGAGGAACTCGACTACCTGCGCGTCTACATCCGCCGCCTGCGCCGCAAACTGGAGGACAACCCCGAGCACCCCGCCCACATCCTGACCGAGCGCGGGCTGGGCTATCGGTTCCGTGGGGCGTAGGGCGTGGGCCGTGGGCCGCGGGGCGTAACGGCATGATCCCGGGCGGGCGACTGCAAGGCAGTCGCCGGGGCCAACCCCGACGCGGGGGGGCGTGGTCCCCTATCCCAGACCGGGCGCACGTCCTACGGCCGACGGCCCACGCCCTACGCCCCGCGCCCCTCGGCCCAGCGCAGCAGCAGGAGGGCCAGGAGCGCGGTGCGCGGGACGATGGTCGACACGAGGATGTACTCGCGCGGGCTGTGGTCGAGGCCGCCGATGGGGCCGAGGCCGTCGAGGACCGGCAGGCCGAGGCCGGCCAGCAGGTTCGCGTAGGAGACGCCGCCCGTCGCCACGTCGCTCACAGCGAAGCCGAGTTCGCCCGCGCAGGCGGCCGCGAGGTCGGCCAGCGCGGCGATCGCCGGGGTGCGCGCCATCGGCGGCTGGCCCCAGCCGCCGCCAAGGGTCGCGGTCGTCCCGGCGACGTAGGTCGTGCCGGCGATGCGGGCGATGGCGTCGCCGACCGGCTCGACGTCCTGCGGCGCGACGACGCGCACGTCGATCACGGCGCGGGCGCGGTCGGGCACGGCGTTCGGCACCGTCCCGCCCTCGATCACGCCGACGTTCACCGTCACGCCCGGCCGCATGCCGTTGAGGAGCTGCAGCGCGACGATCTGCTGGGCCAGCGCGAGGATGGCGTTGGCGCCCTTGTGCGGCTCGACACCGGCGTGCGCCGATCGCCCGCGGACTTCTAGCGTGAAGTTCCCGCCGCCCTTGCGTGCCCCGACCAGTTCGCCGGTCTCCCGCCCGCACTCCAGCACCAGCGCGACGTCGGTCTCCGGCGCCAGCTCGCGCAGGAGCGCGCCCGAGGAGCGCATCGTCGTCTCCTCGTCGCCGCCGCAGACGAGGCCGACCGCGCCGAGCGGCCCCAGCAGCCCCGCCTCCTCCAGCGCGGCCATCGCGTAGAGGCCGGAGAGGAGCCCGCTCTTGTTGTCGGCCGTGCCGGGGCCGAGCAGGCGATCGCCCTCCCGGCGCAGGGGGCGCTCCGCGGCGGTCCCGACCGGGTAGACGGTGTCGAGGTGGGCGACCAGCAGCGCGCGCGGTCCGTCCGGCGCGCCGCCGCGCACGGTCGCCACCAGGCTATCGCCGACCTCGTCGTCGGGCCACTCCCGCAGCGACCAGCCGCGCGCGGCGACCCAGCGCCGCACCCAGGCGCCCGCCTCGTCCACGCCGGCCTTGCTCGCCGTCGGGCACTCGATGGCGCAGAGCTGCCGCAACTCCTCCAGGTACGTCTCCAGCCGCGGCGCCAGCCAGGCGGTCAGGGCCGCCGCTTCGGGCGTGGTGGTCGTGCTCGACATGCGTGCCTCGCGGAAGTGAGAAATAGGGATGATGCGGCGCCTTTCTCACCTCTCACTTCTCATTTCTCACTTCAGATCAGGTAGAACCGCGTCTGCCGCCCGTGCAGCCAGGCGATCGCGCCGCCGCTGAGGGCGGCGTCTTCCTCTAGCGCGATGCGCACCTCCTGGCCGTCCCACTCGGGGACCGGGTGGCGCGCGTTCAACTCGATCGAGTAGCAGGTGTCGTCGAAGATCTCGTAGTCGCCGCGGCCCGGCACGCCCTCCTGCTGGTCCCACAGGCCGATCGTCGGGCCGGCGGCGTGGCCATGGTAGCCGAGGGGGTGGCTGTAGACGCTCGGCGTCAGCCCCTCCTCGCGCGCCCGGGCCAGCGCCGCGTGCAAGACCTCGTTGCCGGTGCGGCCGACTGCCAGCGCGTCCAGGTGGATCTCCTGCAAGCGGTTGGCGGCCGCCAGCGCGTCCCGGAGGCCGGCCGGCGCGTCGGTCTCGCCAGGGCGCAGGACGTAGGCGTGCTGCTGCTGGTCGGTCGCCAGCCCGAGGTAGTAGAAGCCGACGTCGCAATGGAGGACGTCGCCGGGGAGGATGACGGCGCGGTGGGCGTCCTTGTCGTCGAAGCGGCGCCCGCGCGCCTGGATCGAGATGGAGGGCTGGAACCAGGCGCGCAGGCCGGCGTCCTGCATCGTCTGGCGCAGCCACCAGACGACGTCCTCGGTCGTCGTGATGCCGGGGCGGATTGTGCGCGGCGAGAACATCTCGGCGATCAGGTCGTGGCCGAGCGCGACGAGGTCGGGGTAGACGGCGAGTTCGGCCGGGATGCGCCGCTCCAGCCAGCCGACGCAGAGGCGTTCGGCGCCGTGGACGCGGTCGCCGTAGGTCGGGCCGAGCGCGGCCATGAGCTGGGTGTACTCGTGGTGGGTCAGGCCGTCGCCGAAGGCGAAGGTCTCGGAGATGTTCAGGCCGATCGACTGGGGGTCGCGCTCGCGCACGAGGCGGGCGAGCGCGGCGTCCTGGTCCTCGGCGTCGGGGTCCCAGCCCTTCGCGTAGAAGTCGCCGAAGCCGTAGCGGTCGAGCGTGAAGCGGTCCACCCCGCCGTCCGGCCGGCGGCAGAAGACGAGGATCGTGCGGCGGCGCGCGGCCATCGAGGGCTCCGGCAGGAGCGTCATGATGACGGGGTCTTCGTTGTACTCGCGCGCGGCGACGATCCACATGTCGAAGCCCTCGCGCGCGAGGAGGTCGGGCAGGATCGTCTCCAGCCGCTGCCGCAGCCAGTCGTTGCGCACTTCCGCCTGCGCGCGGAGCGGCAGCACGCGCTCGCGCAGCGCCGCCGCGAACGCCGCGCGCCGCGCCTCCCCGGTCGCGCCCGTGTCCACCGTGCCGGCCATAGTCTCCCTCCCTCGCGCGAAATACAATCCGCGCCGGGCGACTATATCATCTATGGCGGGAGAGCGGTCAGGCTCGCCGACTTGACAACGGCGCTATCATCGAACGGGAGTCCGCCGTAATGACGATCCACCGAGGAGCGAAGCCGATGGCAGGAGAACACGCGCACAGCCTCGTATTGGACGAGCGCCTGGCGCTCGTCGCGATCCCGACCGACGAGGGTGGCCGCGCCCTGGTGCGCTACGTGGCCGACGAGGAGACGACGGAGCCCGAGGCCGACGACCGGAGCATCCGGGAGGCGCTGGCCCTCGCCGGCGCCTGGAGCGACCTCGACTGGGACGAGATGGAGCGAGAACTCGACCGGATCGGCCACGAGGCCCCGCCGACGCCGCCCATCGACGAGCCGTGAGGCGGTACCTCCTCGACACGGGGCCGTTGGCGGCCTACCTCCACGGCCGTCCCGGCGCCGTCCAGCTCATCGCGCCGTGGATCCGGCAGCGGGCCGCCGCCACATCCATCCTCGTCTACGCGGAGGTACACGAATACCTCCAGGGCCTCTCGGATTATCCCCGGCGCCGGGAGCAACTGCGCCGGCTCATGCGCGAGATCCCTCCGTACACGCTCACCTACCCCGCGCTCGAGCGGTACGGCGACCTCCGCCGCCAGTTGCGCCCGCCGCACGGGCCGGGGATCATCGGCGACGTCGACACCCTCACCGCCGCCGCCGCCCTAACCCGCGACCTCACCGTAGTCACCACTGACGCGGACTATCAGCGGGTGGCGGGGCTGCGCGTGCAGGTCCTCCCCCGCGTCAGCCTCAGATAGCCAGGCGTTCGCCCTGAGCCGCCATCACCGACCGCCGCCCCTCCAGTGCCGACAATGCGCTAGAATGGGCCCGCCTGTCGCCCGCGGGCCGATTCGCGGCACGCCTCGTGCTCATCGTCCGCGGAAGGTGGGCACGGCCGGCCGGGCCGCCGCGACCGGGAATGGCGCGGGGGGCCGACGGCCGCGAACGGAGGGAGGGGGAATCCGCGTCATGCCAGCGCGCCCGCGCGTCGAGAAGGCCGAACGGCTCACGATCCTCGAAGTCCGCCCGCAGCTCGATTGCGGGCGCTACGCAGTCAAGCGGATCGTCGGCGAGCAGTTGCGCGTCGCGGCCGACATCGTCAAGGAGGGGCACGACACGCTGGCCGCCGAGGTGCGCTACCGTGTGCCCGGCCCGCGCCAGTGGCGCGCTGTGCCGATGACCTACGCCTACGCGCCCGACGAGTGGTCGGCCGAGGTGCCGCTCGCGCAGATCGGCATGCTGGAGTACACCGTCGCGGCCTGGACCGACCACTTCGCCAGTTGGGCCGACGAACTCAGGCGCAAGGTCGAGGCCGGGCGCGATGTCGCCTCCGAACTTCTCGAAGGCGCGGCGCTGGTGCGCCGGGCGGCGGGGCTGGCGCCGGAGGGCGTCGCCGCGACGCTGGGCGCCTACGCCGACCGCCTCGCCGGCGACGCCCCGCAGGGCGAGCGGGTCGCCGTGGCGGCCCAACCGGAACTCGCCGCGCTGATGGCCGCACACCAGCCGCGCGACGACCTGACGGTCTACGACCGCTGGCTGCGCGTGCAGGTCGAGCGCGAGCGGGCGCGCTTCGGCGCCTGGTACGAGTTCTTCCCGCGCTCGCAAGGGCAGGAGCCGGGCAAGCACGCGACCTTCGCCGAGGCCGAGCGGCGCCTGCCGGCGATCCGCGCGCTCGGCTTCGACGTGGTCTACCTGCCGCCGATCCACCCGATCGGGCTGACCAACCGCAAGGGGCGCAACAACGCGCTCGTCGCCGCGCCGGGCGACCCTGGCAGCCCCTGGGCGATCGGCAATGCGGCCGGCGGGCACGACGCGGTCAACCCCGAACTCGGCACGCTGGCCGACTTCGACAATTTCGTCCAGGCGGCGCGCGACTGCGGCTTGGAGGTCGCGCTCGACTTCGCGATCCAGTGCTCGCCCGACCACCCCTACATTCTGGAGCACCCCGACTGGTTCCGCCGCCGGCCGGACGGCACGATCAAGTACGCCGAGAACCCGCCCAAGCGCTACGAGGACATCGTCGCGATCGACCTCTGGTGCGAGGACTACCCGGCGCTCTGGACCGAACTCAAGCGCGTGGTGCTGCACTGGGTCGAGCGCGGCGTGCGCATCTTCCGCGTCGACAACCCCCACACCAAGCCGATCGCCTTCTGGGAATGGCTGATCGCCGAGGTGCGCCGCGAGTACCCCGACGTCATCTTCCTGGCCGAAGCCTTCACCCGGCCGAAGAAGCTGCAACTCCTGGCCAAGATCGGCTTCTCGCAGTCCTACTCCTACTTCACCTGGCGCAACACGCGCGCCGAGCTGGAGGAGTACCTGACCGAGCTGACCCGGACCGAGCAGGCCGGGTTCCTGCGGCCCAACTTCTTCGCCAACACGCCCGACATCCTGACCGAATACCTCCAGCACGGCGGCCGGCCGGCCTTCAAGGTCCGGCTGGCGCTGGCCGCGACCCTCTCGCCGACCTACGGCATCTACAGCGGCTTCGAGCTGATCGAGCAGACGCCGGTGCGCCCCGGCAGCGAGGAATACCTCGACTCGGAGAAGTACGAGATCCGCGTGCGCGACTGGGACGCGCCCGGCAACATCAACGCCTACGTCGCGCGGATCAACCAGATTCGCCGCACCAACCGCGCGCTGCAACTCTTCACTAACCTGACCTTCCACTACGCCGACAACCCCGACATCCTCGCCTACAGCAAGGTCAGCGAGGACGGGGGGGACCGCATCCTGGTCGTCGCCAACCTCGACCCCTTCCGGTGGCACGAGGCGACGCTGTTCCTCGACAGCGCGACACTCCGGCTGCACGGCGACAGCCGCTACGTGGTCCACGACCTGTTGACCGAGGCGCGCTACGAGTGGTATGGGACGGCCAACTACGTGCGGCTCGACCCGCACGGCGAGCCGGTCCACATCTTCCGCATCGAGGGGATATGAGCGAGGCGCCCATTCTCGACGCGACCTGGTACAAAGACGTGATCATGTACGAAGTCGGGGTGCGCTGCTTCTTCGACGCCAACAACGACGGCAGCGGCGACCTCCCCGGCCTGACCAGCCGGCTCGACTACCTGGAGTCGCTCGGCGTCGACTGCATCTGGCTCCTGCCCTTCTACGCCTCGCCGCTCAAGGACGGCGGCTACGACATCGCCGACTTCCGCGCGCTCAACCCCGACTTCGGGACGATCGAGGATCTCAAGGCGCTCCTGGACGAGGCCCACCGGCGCGGCATCCGCGTCATCACCGAGCTGGTCCTCAACCACACCTCCGACCAGCACCCCTGGTTCCAGGCCGCGCGCAGCGACCCCGACTCGCCCTACCGCGACTACTACGTCTGGAGCGACACCGACCAGCGCTACCTCGACGCGCGGATCATCTTCACCGACACCGAGAAGTCGAACTGGACCTGGGACCCCGAGGCCGGCGCCTACTATTGGCACCGCTTCTTCAGCCACCAGCCCGACCTGAACTACGACAACCCGAAGGTCCAGCAGGAGATGCTCGACGTCGTCGCTTTCTGGCTCGACCTCGGGGTCGACGGGATGCGCCTCGACGCCGTGCCCTACCTCTACGAGCGCGAGGGCACCAACTGCGAGAATCTGCCGGAGACCCACGCCTTCCTGCGCAAACTCCGCCGCTTCGTGGACGAGCGCTGGCCCGGCCGGATGCTGCTGGCCGAGGCCAACCAGTGGCCCCAGGACGTGCGGCCCTACTTCGGCGACGGCGACGAGTGCCAGATGGCCTTCCACTTCCCGGTGATGCCGCGCATGTTCATGGCGCTGCGGCGCGAGGAGCGCTTCCCGATCGTCGACATCCTGCGCCAGACACCGGACATCCCCGACACCGCCCAGTGGTGCCTCTTCCTGCGCAATCACGACGAGTTGACGCTGGAGATGGTCACCGACGACGAGCGCGACTACCTCTATCTGGAGTACGCCAAGGACCCGCGCGCCCGCCTCAACCTCGGCATCCGCCGCCGCCTGGCGCCGCTCTTGGACAACAGTTTCCGGCGCATGCAACTGATGTACCTGCTCCTCTTCAGCCTGCCGGGCACGCCGGTGATCTACTACGGCGACGAGATCGGCATGGGCGACAATATCTACCTCGGCGACCGCGACGGCGTGCGGACGCCGATGCAGTGGACCGGCGACCGCAACGCCGGCTTCTCGCGCGCCGACCCGCAGCGGCTCTACCTGCCGCCGATCCGCGACCCGGTCTACGGCTACGAGGCGATCAACGTCGAGGCGCAGGAGCGCACGCCCTCCTCGATGCTCAACTGGCTCAAGCGCGCGATCCGCATTCGCCGGGGTTACCCGGTCTTCGGGCGCGGCTCGATCCGCTTCCTCGACCCGATCAACCGCCACGTCCTCGCCTTCATCCGTGAGCACCAGGGCACGCGCATCCTGATCGCCTGCAACCTCTCGCGCTTCCCGCAGCCGGCCGAACTGGACCTCTCCGAGTTCAACGGCTACCGGCCGGTCGAGCTCTTCGGGCGCGTGCCCTTCCCGCGCATCGGCGAACTGCCCTACCTGCTGACTTTCGGGCCGCACACCTTCTACTGGTTCGAGCTGCAGTCGGACGGCGCGCCGTGACCGACACGACTCTGACGATCGCCGCCCGCTTCCCGTCGCTGGCCGCCGCGCTGGACGACCCCGACGAGCGCGCCGCGCTGGAGCGGCAACTGCCGGACCACCTGCGCGGGCAGCGCTGGTTCGGCGGGCAGACCCGGCCCCTCACCGCGGTGCGCTGCGAGCGCTGGGTCCCCTTCCCGGCGACCGGCGCCTGCTGCTGCCTGGTCGCCGCGGCCGACGCCGACGGCATGACGACGCGGCACCTGCTCTGCCTGCGCGCCGGCGAGGCCGCCGACGGCCGGCGCGACGTGACCCGCGCGTTGGAGGCCGGCGCGGTCCGCGCGGACCTGCTGCGCCTGGCGCTCGGCGGGGCGCGGCTGGCCGGCCACGATGCCGAGCTAGTCGGCGAGCCGACCGGCGCGCTGCAGCCCGGCGACTACGGCGCGGGCCGGGTGGTCGGCGTGGAGCAGAGCAACACGTCGATCGTCTACGGCGACGCCTGCATCATGAAGCTCTACCGGCGCGTCGAACCGGGGCGCAACCCCGAGGTCGAGTTGGGCCGCTACCTGACGGCCGAGGCGCACTTCGCCGCCATCCCGGCTGTCGTCGCCAGCGCGCGGCTGCGCGGGCCGGACGGCTTCGACGCCGACGTGCTGCTGGCGCAGGCGTTCATCCCGAACGAGGGCGACGGCTGGGCCTGGGCGGTCGCCGCGGCGGGCCGCGCGCTCGCCGCCGCGCCGGCCGGCGCGGACCTCCGCGCCTGGCTCGCGCAGGAAGCGGAGACGCTGGCCGGCGCCGCGACGCTCGGCGCGATCACCGGGCGGCTCCACGCGGCGCTCGCCGCCGCGACCGCCCCCGACCTGGTCCCCGCGCCGGCCACGGCGGACGACCTGGCCGCCTGGGCGGAAGAGGTGCGCCGGGAGGCGGCGGCGACGGCGCTGGCGCTGGCGCGCGCCGGTCGCGACGACCCCGCGCTCGCCGCCGCGCTGGCGCGGGACGCGGCCTACCGGGCGCCGGAGGTGCCCGAGCCGGGGCTGACGATGCGGGTCCACGGCGACTACCACCTCGGGCAAGTGCTCCGCACCGCCGACGGCTTCGTCATCCTCGACTTCGAGGGGGAGCCGGAGCGCCCGCTGGCCGAGCGCCGCGCGCGCCAGCACCCGCTCGTGGACGTCGCCGGGATGCTCCGCTCCTGGAGCTACGCCGCCGCGGCCGCCGCCAACCAAAGAAGCGCGCCCGCGATGACCGACGCCGCGGCGGCCTGGGCGGACGCGGTGCGCGACGCCTTCCTCGCCGCCTACTGGGCGGCGGCCGACGCCGCGCCGCGCCCCTTCCTGCCGCGCGACCCGGCCAGCCGCGACCGCCTGCTGGCCCTCTTCGAGCGGCGCAAGGCGCTCTACGAGCTGCGCTACGAGTTGAACAACCGGCCCGACTGGGTGCCGATACCGGCCGGCGCGCTGCGCGCGCGTGACGAGTGACGAGTGACGAGTGGACGGGGCTCCCATACTCGTCACTCGTCACTCGTCACTCGTCACTGGAGGATGGATGACCCAACTCACCTACCCGGGCAGGCCCTATCCCCTCGGCGCGACCTGGGACGGCAGCGGGGCCAACTTCGCGTTCTTCAGCGAGCAGGCCGAGCGGGTGGAACTCTGCCTCTTCGACGAAGCGTTCGGCACGGCGGAGGTGGACCGCGTCCCGCTGGCGCAGGAAGCGGCCTACGTCTGGAACGTCTATCTGCCGGAGGTGCGCCCGGGCCAGCTCTACGGCTACCGCGTCTACGGACCCTACGAGCCGCAGGCCGGGCTGCGCTTCAACCCGCACAAGCTGCTGATCGACCCGTATGCGAAGGCGATCGCCGGTTCCCTCGATTGGTCCGATGCGATGTTCGGCTATCCGGTCGGGGGCGGGCCGGACCGCGACCTCCTGGCCGACGACGAGGACAGCGCGCCCGGCATGCCGAAGTGCGTGCTGATCGACCCCGGCTTCACCTGGGGCGACGACCGCCCGCCGAAGACGCCCTGGTACGACACGATCATCTACGAGACGCACGTCCGCGGCTTCACCAGGCTACACCCCGACCTGCCGCCGAAGATCCGCGGCACCTACGCCGCGCTCGCCAACTACCGCATCGTCGAGTATCTGCTCGAGCTCGGCGTCACCGCGGTCGAACTGATGCCGGTCCACCAGTTCATCCACGACAAGCACCTGGTCGACCGCGGGCTGACGAATTACTGGGGCTACAACTCGATCGGCTTCTTCGCGCCCGACTCGCGCTACAGCGCCTCCGGCTGGCGCGGCCGGCAGGTCAGCGAGTTCAAGACGATGGTCAAGGTGCTGCACAACGCCGGCATCGAGGTCATCCTCGACGTGGTCTACAACCACACAGCCGAGGGCAACCAGCTCGGGCCGACCCTCTCCTTCCGCGGCATCGACAACCAGTCCTACTACCGGCTCGTCCCCGACCAGCCGCGCTTCTACATGGACTACACCGGCACCGGCAACACGCTCAACATGCTCCACCCGCGCACGGTCCAGCTCATCATGGACAGCCTGCGCTACTGGGTGCTGGAGATGCACGTCGACGGCTTCCGCTTCGACCTGGCGGCGACGCTGGCGCGCGAGCTGCACGAGGTCGACCGCCTCGGCGCTTTCTTCGACATCATCCATCAGGACCCGGTGCTCTCGCAGGTCAAGCTGATCGCCGAGCCGTGGGACCTGGGCGAGGGCGGCTACCAGGTCGGCAACTTCCCGGTCCTCTGGGCCGAGTGGAACGACAAGTACCGCGACACGATGCGCCGTTTCTGGCGCGGCGACCGCAACCAGATCGGCGACCTCGGCTACCGCCTGACCGGCAGCAGCGACCTCTACGCGCACACCGGCCGCAGCCCCTACGCCAGCGTCAACTTCATCACTGCGCACGACG
Source organism: Thermomicrobiales bacterium (assembly GCA_035708265.1). Classification (GTDB taxonomy): domain Bacteria; phylum Chloroflexota; class Chloroflexia; order Thermomicrobiales; family CADCWN01; genus DASSSV01. The sequence goes on from DASSSV010000819.1 coordinate 14,772, forward strand.
GCTTCACGATGCACGACCTGGTCAGTTACAACGAGAAGCACAACGAGGCCAACGGCGAGGGTAACCGCGACGGCACCGACAACAACCTGAGCTGGAACTGCGGCGCCGAGGGCCCGACCGACGACGAGGACGTGCTGACGCTGCGCGCCAAGCAGATGCGCAACTTCCTGACGACTCTGCTGATCTCGCAGGGCGTGCCGATGCTCCTCCACGGCGACGAGGTGATGCGCACCCAGGCCGGCAACAACAACGCCTACTGCCAGGACAACGAGCTGACCTGGCAGCCCTGGGAACTGACCGCGGCGCAGCGCGACATGCTGGTATGGACCAAACGGGTGATCCGCTTCCGCAAGGACCACGCGATCCTGCGCCGGCGCAGCTACTTCCAGGGCCGGCCCCTGCGCGGCGGCGCGATCAAGGACATCTCCTGGCGGCGGCCCGACGGGCAGGAGATGTCCGACGAGGAGTGGAACAACGACGACCTGCACGCGCTGGCGATCTGGCTGGCGGGCAACGCGGCCGACCTGCGCGACGAGCGCGGCCGCCGCATCATCGACGATACCCTGCTGGTCATGCTCAACGCGAGCGAGGAGACGGTCGAGTTCCGCCTGCCGAAGATCGACAGCCAGCAGTGGGAAATCGTCCTCGACACCGACTGGCCGACGATCCCCGAGGGGCAGGAGTGCTACCTGAGCGGCGGCAAATACGCCCTCGGGGCGCGGGCCCTGGCGATCCTCAAGCACTCGACAAAGGTGAGCGCATGACGATGACGAGCGAGACGACCCAGCTGACCGAGCAGGTCGACGCCCTGCTCAACGGCACCTGCCGCGACCCCCACGCCTTCCTCGGCCTGCACCCCGTCGCCGGCAAGCGCGGCGGCCAGGCCGGGCTCGTCGCCCGCGTCTTCGCGCCCGAGGCCGAGCGCGTCACGCTGGTGGAGCGCGGGGGTAAGCGGGCGCGCGTCCCGCTCGAACGGGTCCACCCGGCCGGCCTCTTCGCGGCGCCGATCCCCGGCCGCCGCACCGGCTTCGCCTACACCCTCGAGTTCGCCGCCGCCGACCGCACCTGGGAGCGGGGCGACCCCTACCGCTTCCTGCCGACGCTCGGCGAGCAGGATCTCTACTACATCGGCGAGGGCACCCACCGCCGCCTGTACGACGAGCTCGGCGCGCACCCGCGCGTGGTCGACGGCGAGCCCGGCGTCGCCTTCGCCGTCTGGGCACCGTCGGCGCGCGGCGTCAGCCTGATCGGCGACTTCAACCACTGGAATCGCCGGGTCATGCCGCTCCGCTCGCTCGGGCCGACCGGCATCTGGGAACTCTTCGTGCCGGGGCTGGAGGCGGGCGAGCGCTACAAGTACGCCATCCGCGGCGCCGACGGCGTCGAGCAGGAGAAGGCCGACCCCTTCGCCTTCGCCGCCGAACTGCGGCCGCGGACGGCCTCGATCGTCGCTGACCTGGGGCGCTATGAGTGGGGGGACGCCGACTGGCTGGCGGCGCGCGCCGCGGCCAGCCCGTACAAGAGCCCCATGAGCGTCTACGAGGTCCACCTCGGCTCCTGGCGGCGCCACCCGGACGGCACCTGGCTGACCTACCGCGAGCTGGCCGATGAACTCGTGCCCTACGTCGCGGACCTCGGCTGCACCCATATCGAGTTGCTGCCGCTGGCCGAGCACCCCTTCGACGGCTCCTGGGGCTACCAGGTGACCGGCTTCTACGCGCCGACCAGCCGCTTCGGCGCGCCGGATGACTTCATGTACTTCGTGGACCGCTGCCACCAGGCCGGAATCGGCGTGCTGATGGACTGGGTGCCGGCGCACTTCGCGACCGACGCCTACGGCCTGGCGCGCTTCGACGGCACCTACCTCTATGAGCACGAGGACGTGCGCAAACGCTTCCAGCCCGACTGGGGCACGCTGACTTTCAACTACGGCCGCAACGAGGTCCGCAACTTCCTCCTCGCTAACGCCCTCTTCTGGATCGAGCAGTACCACCTCG
>DASSSV010000820.1:0-3941 GCA_035708265.1 Thermomicrobiales bacterium
GCCGTGCGCGACCGGGTTGCCGAGCGCGGCGGCGTAGATCTGCGCGAGGTCGCGCGCGTAGGTGTGGCTGATCTCGGCGTCGGCCATCTCGGTCGGCAGGAGGAGCGGGCCGCCATCGAGCACCCGCTGGGTGTACCACCACTCGCGCAGCGTGTAGTCGCGCGGGCCGAGGACGACGCGCGGGCGGATGACGGTCCAGGGGAAGGCGTCGGCGGCCTCGTCGCGCAGGACCAATTCGGCGCGGCGCTTCCCCTCGCCGTAGGCGCCGTCGCCGGTGAAGGCCAGGTCGGCCTCGTCCTCGCGGATCGGGTGGCGCGGGTAGGGCTGGTGGTAGACCGAGCCGGTGCTGGTGAGGAGGTAGTGTTCGATGCGGCCGCCCGCGGCCCGGACGACCGAGCGAACGTCCTCGGCGTCGTAGGCGATGTTGTCGACGATCGCGTCGAAGCGCTCGCCGCCGAGCCAGCCCTCGAAGCCCGCGCGGTCGGCGCGGTCGCGCGCGACGTGTCGCACCCCGGTCGGCAGCTCCGGCGTGGTCTGCCCGCGGGTCAGCGACGTGACCTCGTGCCCCCGCGCGGCCAGCGCCGCGACGATCTCGCGCCCGAAGAATCGCGTCCCGCCCAGGATCAGTACGCGCACGGTGGCCCTCCCGAGGGTAGACGATAGACGACAGACGAAAGACGATAGGAGCGGTCGGCAGGGGCCGCGCCGCGACGTGGCAAGTGGGCTATGGCCGGGCGCGGGCCGGCAGGGCGTCGGCGGCGTCGCGGGCGGCGCTCTCGCGCGCCGGGGCTGGCGTCTTCGCCGCGCCGCGCAGGCCGAGCAGCCGGGGCTCGAACGCGGCGAGGGCCAGCGTCGCGCCGCCGAGGAGCGCGGCGACCGCGTTGAGGATCATCGCCCGGCCGTGGAGCTGGTCGTAGGCCGCGCGCGCCGGGTCGGTCTTCGACGTCGTCACGAAGGAGGACACGCGCGCCTGGGCCTCCTGCATCTGCGGCAGGAGGGCGACGGTGGCGTAGAGCGTGATCGCCAGCGCCAGCGCCAGCAGCACCACCCCGGCCGCCGCGAACCGCCGCCCCGCGCCCCCCTGCGCCAGCCGCGCCGCCAGGACGACCAGCGCGACCGCGACGCAGGCGAGTTGCACCCGGTAGTACTGCGGGAAGAGATCGCCGAGGAGCTTCGCGGCGGTGTCGCGGTCGAGGCCGGCGAAGACGGCGGGCGCGGTGACGAAAGTGAAGAAGAAGACCATCCCGCCCCAGACCGTCAGGGCGAAGAGGAAGGCGAAGTTCATCAACGTCCGGCCGGTGCTGCGCATGGTTCCCTCCGGGTCGCGGCGCGCGGGCGGGCTCGCCGCCGAGCCGCCCGCCGCCAGGATAGGCGACGCGCGCGCAGGCCGCAAGGGCGGCGTAGTTGATAGTTGACAGTCGATAGTTGACAGTTCAGAGCCGGTCGCGCGAGGCAGGTTCCTGGCAAGCATCCGGCCGCTTTCGACCATCAACTATCAACCCCGTGTTGGCGCGCGCCGCGCGTCCTGGTAGAATACGGCCGGCGAGGACGGCGCGGCGGAGCGGAGGGAGCGCGAGGATGATCACCACCGGGCGGCCGACGGCGCAGCGGGTCAACATTGTGCTGACCGACGCGGAGTTCGCGCGGATGCTCAGCCGCGCGCGCCTGGAGGACGTCCACCTCGGCAACGTCTACGACCTCCGCGGCGCGGTCATCACCGTCTGGGAGCACCCCTGGGCCGATTCCGACGCCTGGAAGTACCTCAACACGGTCGGCCAGATCTTCTACCAGCACCCATCGGCCGACGTGCCGCCGACGATCCGCCGCCTCGTCGCCAGCCCCGGCCACACGCCGGACGAATTGCTGCGGCACATCGCCCACCTGACGGGCCGCGACCTCGCGCGCCTGCCCGCCGTCTGACTGCCCGGCCGCGGCCGGTCGCGCGACGGCGCCGGCACCCCCAAGAGGCCACGGGACCCGCCGACCTCGCCCCCGAGGCCGGCTACAGCCGTGCCCGCCCCCGCGATCCCCGCCCCCATCGAGTGTATGCGTAAGGAACGTGACGCCATGACCGCCAACGACCTCGAACGACGCGACCTCGGCGACGGCCTGGTCCTGCGCTGGGCGGGAGAGGCCGACGCCGAGCCTGTCGCCCAGTTCAACGCCCAGGTCTTCCGCGACGCCGCCGACGACCCGCCGAGCCACTGGGCCCTGATCCAGACGCGCGAGTACATGGTCAGCGGGCACCCGCTGATCGCCCCGACCGACTTCGCGCTGGTCGAGGACACCGCCACCGGCGCGGTCGTCGCCAGCACCTGCCTGATGCGGCAGGTCTGGGACTACGACGGCGTCGCCTTCGACGTCGGCCGGCCGGAACTGGTCGGCACCGACCCGGCCTACCGCAACCGCGGGCTCGTCCGCGCGCTCTTCGGCGCGGTCCACGAGCGCAGCGCCGCGCGCGGCCAACCCGTCCAGGCGATCACCGGCATCCCCTACTTCTATCGCCAGTTCGGCTACGAGTACGCGCTCGACCTCGACGCCGGCCGCGCCGCCTACCTCGACTCGCTGCCCGACGCGAAGGAGGGTGAAGCGGAGCCCTACGCGCTGCGCCCCGCCACGCCGGACGACCTGCCGTTCATGATGGCGCTCTACGACCGGCGCCGGGCCGGACTGCACGTCTCGACGGCGATCCCGGCCGAGGTCTGGCGCGCGGCGTTCGACCGCTGCGACCCCGCGTACCGCGCCCAGTGGCGGCTGCTGACGATCGTGGACGCGGCCGGCGCGCCCTGCGGCTACGTCCGCACCAGCAGCCGGCGCGGCGGCTCGTTCCTCCCGATCTGGGACTTCGCCGTGCGCGAGGGGCTCTCGCTGCGCGCCGTGGCCCTGCCGGTGCTGCGCGCCCTGCGCGAGATCGCGGCGGCGACGCCGATGTGGCAGCGGGAGCGGCCCCTGAGGGGCCTCATCTTCATGCTCGGCCGCGAGCACCCGCTCTACGCCGCGCTCGGCCCGGCGGTCCTGCCGCGCGAGTTCCCGCCCTACGCCTGGTACGTCCGCGTGGCCGACCTGCCGGCCTTCCTGCGGCGGCTCGCGCCCGCGCTGGAGCGCCGGCTGGCGGCGTCGGCGGAGGCGGGCTACAGCGGCGAGTTGCGCCTGGACTTCTACCGTGGCGGGCTGCGCCTAACCTTCGCGGACGGCCGGCTGATCAAGGCCGCGCCTTGGCGGCGGCCGGTCTGGGGCGAGTCGCCGCAGGCGGGCTTCCCGCCGCTCGTCTTCCTGCAACTGCTCTTCGGCTACCGCAGCCTGGCCGAGCTGCGCGCCGCCTACCCCGACGTCACCGCCGGCGACGAGGGCGCGCCGCTGCTCGACATCCTCTTCCCGAAACGGCTGTCGTGGGTGCCGTATCTCGAATGAGTTGAAGGTTGAGGGTTGAAAGTCCCGTGTTCCAAGTGTGTGCCCGACCAGATCAGGATACTGCCCGGCGGCCACGCAAACCTTCAACCTTCAACCTTCAACTCCTTCACCGGTCGTAATTCCCCGGTCGGCCGGGGAGGAGGCCGCGGGCCTGGGGGGTGAGGTGGCGGTCGTGGGGGAAGAAGTTGGCGCGGTCGAGCCAGGCGCGCTCGTTGGCGCGGATGGCGAGGATCTGCGTGAGCGCCTCCTCGGGATCGGGCAACGGCTCGCGCGGGCGGACGCAGAGGCCGCCGACCGCCCGGCCGCCTTCCAGGACCAGGATGCGCGCGCCGGAGGGCGTCGTACGCAGCGGCACCAGGTAGGTGCGGTTGGGGAAGAGGGTGCTGCTAACCGGCAGGGCGCCGTCGCGCCGTAACTGGCGATACGCCTCCAGGCCGAGCATCCGCCGCGTCAGCCGGGCCGCGCGCAACTGTGCCCGCCAGGCCCGCCGCCGCTCCGCCGCCGCGCGGGTCACGGCCGCGCCCGCGGCG
>DASSSV010000821.1:0-7457 GCA_035708265.1 Thermomicrobiales bacterium
GCCATCGCCCGCCCGCCGCGGCGCCCCGGCGACCGCCCGGACAAGGCCGTGGCGGCGCGCCGCTCCGCCGCGCTCACGGCCGAGCGCGCCGACGGCCAGGTCTGGCCGAGCCGGGCGGCGGCGCGGGCGGCCACCTCCGCGCGGATCGGGGCCCGGTCCCACCGCCGGCGCCGGCGCGCGGCCCCCGACCACCAAGCGCCCCTCACCTTCGAGGAGGGCGTAGGGTTGTTGCCCTGTCCCGCCGCCTCGCGGGACGCCGTCCGCGAACGCGGGCTAACCTCAAGAACACCTTGTCTGCACCCCGACGTACACGCGCCGCATGATGGCGCGCGAAGAACCGGGGCGCGGCCTCGGTGCGTGATAGGAAGGGCACCTAGTGGTGCGTCACGGGTGAATTGCAGATCGGCGTGGGCCGCATTACCCTCGCCTCGGCGAAGTGAGCACGAGCGGGGAAGGATGCGGTGCGCAAGACGAAGTACGCGGTGGTGCTGTCGGCGGAAGAGCGGGCGCAACTACGGACGCTGGTGGGGCGCGGGGTCGCCCCGGCGCGGCGGCAGACCCACGCGCGCATCCTGCTGAAAGCGGCCCAGGGCGCGGGCGGGGCGGGCTGGAGCGACGCGGCGATCGCCGGGGCGCTGGAGGTCCACCCGGCGGCGGTGGCGCGCGTGCGCCAGCAGTACGTCGCCGAGGGGCTGGAGGCCGCCCTCGATCGGCGGGCGCCGCGGCGGGCGTACGCCCGGAGGCCGGACGGCGAGCGGGAGGCGCGGCTCATCGCCGTCGCCTGCGGCGCGCCGCCGAGCCGGTGCGGCTGGAGGTGGTGGAGGCCGTCTCGCACGAGACGGTGCGCCGCACCTTAAAGCAAACGACCTCAAGCCGCGGCTGAGGGAGCAGTGGTGCATCCCGCCCGCGGCGGAGGCCGAATTCGTCTAGCAGCTGGAGGACGTCCTGGGCGTCTATACGCGCCCCTACGACCTGGCGCGCCCCGTCGTCTGCCTGGACGAGACCAGCCGCCAGGCGCTGGCCGAGGCGCGGCCCCCGCTGCCGCCCGCGCCCGGGGCCGCGCGGCGCGAGGATCCGGAGTATGTGCGCCACGGCGTCGCCAACCTCTTCCTCGTGAGCGAGCCGCTGCGCGGCTGGCGCGACGTCGCCGTGAGCGACCGCCGCACGCGCCTCGACTGGGCCGCCTGCGTCAAGGAACCGGCCGACACCCACTACCCGGATGCCGAGAAGATCGCGCTGGTCATGGACCACCTCGACATCCGCAGCCCGGCCTCCCTATACGAGGCATTCCCGCCCGCCGAGGCCAGGCGCCTCGCCGACCGGCTGGAGATCCACCACACGCCCAAGCACGGCAGTTGGCTGAACATGGCCGAGGTCGAGCTGGCCCTCCTGCAACGGCAATGCCTCGACCGCCGCCTGGGCGAGCGGGCGACGCTGGAGCGCGAGGTGGCGGCCTGGACGACCGCCCGCAACGGCGCCCGCCTGCGCATCGACTGGCGCTTCACCGCCGCCGACGCCCGCATCAAGTTGAAGCGCCTCTACCCGACATATCACGCGTGACGGAGCCCTAGCGGCGCTGCTGGCCGTCCTGCTGATGCCGTCGGCGGTGGGCGTGATCTACATCGGCGCGGGCGGTGGCGGCGCCGGATACGAAGACGCCGCCCGGCAGTCGGCCGGGCGGCGTCGGGTCGCTCCCAGGGGCGCCGGATCGTCGTCGGGGCACGGGGGCGTCGCGGGCGGCCGTCAGCGGCGCAGGCCGTCGAGCATGATCGCGAGGAGCCGGTCGGCCTGGGACCGGCCGTCGGGCGCCCGCTCGGTCGCCAGCGCGATGCCGTAGACCAGCCGCAGCAGGTCCCCGATCTCCAGGCCGGGACGCACCGCCCCGGCCGCCTCCGCGCGGGCCACCAGCACGGCGCCCGCGTCGTGCAATTCCGCCTTGCAGGCGGCGGCGAGCTCGGTCCCCCCCTCGCTGAGCAGGGCTTCCTTGAGGCCGCGCTGCGCCAGGTTGTGCGCGAGGACGGAGCGGAGCCAGGCGGCCAGCGCGTCGCCCGGATCGGGCGCGTCGCGGAGCGCCTCGGCCTCGGCCGTCAGCGCCTCGATGCGGTCGCGGTAGACCCCCTCCAGCAGCGCCTGGCGGGTGGGGAAGTGGCGGTAGAGCGTGCCGATCCCCACCCCGGCGCAGCGGGCGATGTCCTCCAGGCAGGCGCCGGGGCCCTGCTCGGCGAAGGCGCCGGCTGCGGCGGTCAGCAGGCGCTCGTAGTTGCGGCGGGCGTCGGCGCGCAGCGGGCGCTGCCGGGCGGCCGCCGCGTCGGTCGTGGTCATCGCAAGATCTCCCATGACGCGCCCCCGCGGGGTTGCAAAACGGAGGATACCTCCGTATAATGCACCCAAGCGGAGGATGTCTCCGTTTCTCGTGCGGAGGCATCCTCCGTATTATGCCACAGGGGAGGCGTCCATGTCGACCTCGCTCACCGTGATGGGCCGCCCGGCCGGCGCGCCGGGGCTCCGGCCGCGCGGCGCCCGGCCCGGCGTCGCGCTCGCCGTCATCGTGACCTGCCAACTGATGCTCGTGCTGGACGGGACGGTGGTGAACATCGCGCTGCCCCAGATCCAGGAGGCGCTGCGCTTCTCGGCGACAGGCCTCTCGTGGGTGCTCAACGCCTACCTGCTGCCCTTCGGCGGCCTGCTGCTCCTCGGCGGGCGGGCCGGCGACGTCCTGGGCCGGCGGCGGGTCTTCGGCGCCGGCGTCCTCCTCTTCACCCTCGCCTCGCTGCTCGGCGGCCTCGCCCCGGCGGCGGGGTGGCTGGTCGCGGCCCGCGCCCTGCAGGGCGTCGGCGCCGCCTTCGCCGCGCCGAGCGCGCTGGCCTTCATCGCGTCCACCTTCCCGGAGGGGCCCGCGCGCAACCGGGCGCTCGCCCTCTACTCGGCCGTGGCCGGCGCCGGGGGCGCGCTCGGCCTCCTGCTCGGCGGCATGCTCACCGCCTGGGCCTCCTGGCGCTGGGTGCTCTTCATCAACGTGCCGGTCGGCGCCGCGGTCGTGCTCCTGGCGCCGCGCGTCATCCCGGAGTCTCCCCGCCGCCCGGGGCAACTCGACCTCGCCGGGTCGCTCACCTCGACCGCCGGCATGGCCGCGCTGGTCTACGGGTTCATCCGCGCCGCGGCCCACGGCTGGGGCGACCGCCCGACGCTGGGCGCCTTCGCCGCCGCCGCGGTCCTGCTCGCCCTCTTCCTCGCCGTGGAGGCGCGCGTCGCGCAGCCGCTCCTGCCGCTGCGCCTCTTCGCCGACCGCACCCGCGCGGGCGCATACTTCGACATGCTGCTCTTCTTCGCGACCATGTTCGGCGTCTTCTTCTTCCTCACGCAGTTCCTGCAGGATGTCCTCGGGTTCAGCCCGCTCCGGGCGGGGGTAGCCTTCCTGCCGCTGTCCCTCGCCATGTTCGCCACCGTGCGGACGGTCCCGCGGCTGCTCCCGCGCGTCGGCCCGAAGCCGATCGTGGTGGCCGGCGCGACGCTGATCGCCGGCGGGCTCGCCTGGCTGACGCGGATCTCGCCCGCCAGCGGCTACGCCACGGACCTGCTCGGCCCGCTGCTCCTCCTCGGCGTGGGCGTCGGGGCCTGCATCATGCCCCTCAACGTGGTCATCCTGGCGGGGGTGCGGTCGGAGGACTCCGGCGCCGCCGCGGGGGCGTTGCAGACGATGCAGCAGGTCGGCGGGGCGCTCGGCCTGGCCCTCCTCGTCACCGTCTTCGGCGCCGCCAGCCGGGCCGCGGCCGGGCAGACGCAGGCGGCGTCCATCCTGGCGCACGGCATCGACGGCGCCTTCACCGCCGCGGCGCTCTTCGCCGTCGCCGCGCTCGCGCTGGCCGTCGTCGCCATCCGCGCCACCCCGGCCCGCGGCCGCACCGGCCGCGCCGACGACGAGCCCGACGACGTCCGCGCCCTGCCGCTGGACCCCGCGGCGTGACGACGTGCCACGCCCCGGCTGACAGCGGCCGGCATTGCGGGGAGCAACGATCGTGACGACAGACGCGAACGCCGGGGCGGCGCCATCAGCACGGCCCGCGCGAGCACGACCGGAAAGGGGGAGCACATGAGCGAGCGTATCACCGCGAGCACGAGGCCGGGAACCGGCCAGGGAGGGACGATCATGACCTTGCAGGAGATCTTCGTGCCGGTGCCCGCGTTGGCGGGCGAACTGCGGGCGGACGAGGCGGCGGTGCGCGGCTGGGCGCTGCAGGCGGGCATCCCGCTCTTCCGCCGGCCGGGCGAGCCGCGCGCGCTGCTACGCCGCGCGGACGTCGCGCGGCTGCGGGCGGAGGCGGCGGGCGCCGCCTCCGCCCCCGAGGATGCGGGGCGCGCCGCCTGACGGGACGCGCCCCGCGAGGGGCTGCCGGCGCCCATCGAATCATGCGGGCACGCCGCCAGCGGGTGCGCTGCGTCATCCCCCGCTTGCATCTTCCGGCAAGATGCCGTACGCTTGCCCCGGGAGTTCCCGAGCGGCATAGCGTGGAGAGGGACAATGGCCAGGGCGGAAACGGCGGCGAAGCGCGAGCGGCTGGAGGCGCGGGTGAGCCCCGAGCAGAAGGCGCTGATCGAGCGCGCCGCGCGCCTGGAGGGCCGCAGCGTCACCGACTTCCTCGTCCGCAGCGCGCAGCGGGAGGCCGAACGCGTGATCCGCGAGCGCGAGGTGGTGGTGCTGTCGCCGCGGGATAGCAGCGCCTTCGTGCGGGCGCTGCTCGACCCGCCCCCGCCGAACGAGGCGCTGCGCGCGGCGTTCGTGCGCCACCACCCACTGGTCGAGTCGCGCGAGTGAGCGCGGCGCGCTATGGTATCGAGCCGCTGGCCGATCGGCACGACCGCGCCTCGTTCTCCTGCGGGGTGGAACCGCTCGACCGCTACCTCCGACAGCAGGCCGGCCAGGACCTGCGCCGCAACCTCGCGGCAGTCTTCGTCCTCGCCGAGGTCGCGACGGACCGCATCGCCGGCTACTACACCCTCAGCCCCTTCACGATCGAGCCGACGAGCCTGCCGGCCGCGCTGACGCGGCGCCTGCCGGACTACGCCGCCCTGCCGGCCGTGCTGCTCGGGCGGCTCGCCGTGGACGAGCGCGAACGCGGGCAGGGGCTGGGCGAGGCGTTGCTGCGCGACGCCCTGGCCCGCAGCTACCGCCAGCGCCGTCAGATCGCCGCAATGGCCGTCGTCGTGGACGCCAAGGACGACGCGGCGCGGGCTTTCTACGAGCACTACGGGTTCGCGCGCTTCGCGGACATACCCTACCGGCTCTACCTGCCGATGGGCACGATCGGCGACCTCATCTCGTAGCCGGCCCGCAGATGCCGTCGAACGGCCGCCGAATGGCAGCGGCCGAGTCAAGTCGCCGTCGGGACAGCCGGCGGCCGGCCGGGGGTGGGTTTGATTCGCCCCCGGCCGGCCCCGTCGCGACCTCGCCGCCGGTCACGGCGCGGCTGTCAGTCTGACGTCGCCGCTGGTGGTATGGATCGCCAGCGCGGCGGTCCCGCCGCCGAGCGTGCCGCTCAGGCTGCGCCGGTCCTGGCGCTGGTCGGCCAGGGCCAGACCCTGGGCGCGGATATCGCCGCTGATCGTGCCGACCGTGACGCGGGTCGCGCTGGCCGGCGCGACCCGCACGGTCGCGTCGCCGCTGATCGTCTTGAGCGCGACGGGATGCGCGGCGCCGGCGACCCGGAGGTCGCCGCTGGCGGTCTCCGCGCAGCTCGCCGGCCACGTTCGACAGGCGCACCGCGCCGGAGGCCGTCCTGACCGTCACCGGCCCGGCCGCGTCGGCGACCGTCACGTCGCCGCTGGCGGTCGCCGCGTTCACCGCGCCGGAAACCCCGCGGTTCTCGACGTCGCCGCTGGCCGCGTCGACGTCCACCGCCGCCGCGGCCGGCACCTCGACGGCATAGTCGGCGTAGGGCCAGCCGCCAGGGAAGGCTGCCGGGCCGGCGTCGGCCGCCAGCGTCAGGCCGTCGGCGCCGGGGGTGAGGCGCACGTCGATAGTCTGGTCGTCCCGCCACCGGTGCGTCGTCGCGGTGACGCACACCCCATCCACGGCGGCGCGGATCGTCGTGCGCCCGCCGGTGTTGCGCACATGGAGCGTCTGGCCAGCGGCCAGCGGCGCGTTCAGGGTCACCGTCTCGGCGATCGGCGCGCCGAAGGGCCCGGCCGGGCCGAAGGTCAGCGCGGCCGGCCAGCTCGCCGCGGCGGCGAGGCCGGCGATGGCCAGCACGCCGTAGGCGACCAGGGCCACCAGGCCGGCGATGCCGAGCGGCCGGCGCGCCCCGGCCGGCAGGCGGTCGCGCACGAACAGCTAGAGGCCCCCGAGCACCAGCGCGAGCGGCCAGTAGCGGCCGAGATCGGCGAAGCGCGTGAAGTGCGACAGGCGCTCCTGCCCGAGCAGCAGCAAGCCGGAGACGACCAGGCCCGCGGCCGGGAAGAACGGCCAGATGGCCGCCGGCCGCCCGCCGATGACATAGACCTCCGCGAAGCCGAGGCCGAGGAGGACGAAGAACCAGCCCCACGCACCGATGTCCTCCGCGAGGACTCCCCCTTCGACCAGCGCGACGAAGGCGCCGAAGCCGAGCAGGATCCCGGCCGGCACGGCAAAGCCGTAGCGCCCCGACAGGACGCGCGCGACGAGGAAGGCCGAGCCGAGGCCGAGGAAGAGGAGGCTGCCGCCGTAGTCCCAGAGGTTGTCGGCCAGGAAGGGCAGGCCGAGGGCGATCAGGATCAGCGGGCCCACCAGGCGGCCGTCCCGCCCGTGCGGGCGGGACGGCGGGGCCGGCGGGGAGGCCCAGCGCGCGGGCGGCGCGGGCGTGAAGATCTCGTCGTCAGGCGGCGCAGCCGGCGAATCGACCGGCGGCGGCCGCATGTCCAGGGAATCCATCCTGCATGTCCTTTCGATCGCCCGCCGGCCAGGCGGCCGGCGGGCGGGTGCCGCGCGGGGCGGGATCAGGCGCCCGGCTCGGTGCGCCGGGCCAGCAGCGCCAGTCCCAGGACAATCAGCAGGACCGGCCAGACCAGGTACCAGCGGAACCAGTCGAACCAGCCGAGGTTCGCCAGCAGCAGGAGCAGGCCGATCGTGACGAGCAGGGACGCGCCGGTCGCCGACGAGCGCCGGTGCCGGCGGGCGCTGTAGCCCCGCCCGACGCCGGACGCACCCTCGATGAAGGGTCCGTCCGCCGCGGGCGCGCCCGCGGCGTGGCCCGCGGCCGGGCCCCGCGCCCCTTCCGGCATGATGACGGCGAGGACGATGTACACCAGCACGCCGGCCCCGCCCGCCAATGTGATCAGGACGAAGGCCAGGCGGACCAGCAGCGGATCGACGTCGAAGTACTCGCCCAGCCCCCCGCAGACGCCGAAGAGCATCCGATCGCGCCGGCTGCGGATCAGGCGCTGCCCTCCCAGTTGACTCTCCATGGTGTCCTCCTTCCGGCCCG
>DASSSV010000822.1:0-5264 GCA_035708265.1 Thermomicrobiales bacterium
TGAGCCTGGCGATCTCCCCGGCGACGTCGCCGCGGAGCAGGGTCGAGTTCTCCCACGCGGCGTCGTCCAGGGTGGTGGAGACCACCACCTTCGGCACGGCGTTCATCATGTCCGCGTCCCCCCCGGTCTGGCCGCCGAAGGCCGCGGCGAACGTCTCGTAGGTCACCCGCCCCAGGAGCAGCGTGTCCCCGGCCGCGATCAGCGAGCCGACGACCTGGCCGAGTTCCGGGGTGAAGTAGGGGCCGGTCCAGCGCTCCGGCGCCTCGACGACCCCGTCCAGCGACACGAACAGCCCCGCGACAATCTTGCGCATGATGCCCGCTCCTTTCGGTCCTGCCTCGTCGTCCGCCGCGCCCGGTGGCGCCCTTCACCTGGATAGACGAGGCGGCGGGGCGAAACTCATCGGTCGGCCGCCGCGATGCGTTTCGGCCCGTGGCGTCGTCTCTCTATCGACGGACGTGCCGCGCTCGCTCCGCGTGTATCGTTTGGCGGGCTCTCGCCGCCCGAGGCGCTGGCGCCCCCCGGCCCGCTCACACCGCCCCGTGCTCAGGCCGGCCCCGCCGCCGCGGCCACCGCCGGCCGATAGGTCAGCGCCACCACGCCCGAGGCGAACGCCCGCGTCTCGACCAGCCGCAGCGTGGCCTCCGCCCCCTCCGGGAAGAGCCGCCGCCCGCGCCCCAGCACCACCGGGAAAACCAGCAGCCGGTACTCGTCGACCAGGCCGTGCGCCATCAGGCCCGCCACCAACCGCCCGCTGCCGAAAACGAGGAGGTCTCGCCCCGGTCGGTCCTTCAGCGCGGCCACCGCCGTGGCGAGGTCGCCGCGGAGCACGCTGGCGTTCCAGGTCGCGCTCTCCAGCGTGGTGGAGGCGACGTACTTGGGGTAGCCGTTCATCATCGCGCCGTACGCGCCGGTCTCGGCGGCCATCCCCGGCCAGGCCGCGGCGAAGCCCTCATAGGTCACCCGCCCCAGCAGGAGCGCATCGGCGGCCTGGAGCTCGGCGAACTTGAACGCCTCCCCCTCGGCGCTCCGGAAGGGGGAGGTCCAGGCCGGCTCCTCGAAGACTCCGTCCAGCGACACGAACTCCGACACCACCACCTTGCGCATGACGTACGCTCCTTTCGATTCAGCCCCGGTACCCCGCGGCGCCGTCCACCGGGGTAGACGGGGCGGCGGGACGAAACTCATCGGTCGCCCGCCGCGGGGGCGCCGCGCGCCGGCCGACGGCACTTCGCCAGGGGCTGGGGGTCGTCGCTGGGCACAGCGGGTTGTCGGATCGCCGCGGGGGACGCGCCGCCGAGGCGACGTGCTGACCGATCGATGAGTTTCCCGTCGCGGCGGCGTCTCTCTATCGACGGGCGTGGCGTGCTGGCCGCGGGGGCCACCGCCGGGCGCGGGCGGGGGGTGCGGCGGTGGGACAGCGTGGGGAGCCGGGCGCGATCGTCGTCGCGCTCGACGGCGCGGTCGAGCGGGCGGCGATCCCGGCACTGTGCGCGCGCCTGCGCGCCGCGCTGGACGACAGTCCGGGCGCCGGGGTCATCTGCGACGTGGGGCGGGTCGCGCCGGCGGACGTCGCCGCGGTGGAGGCGCTGCTCCGCCTGCAGCTCACCGCCCGGCGCCGCGGGCGCCCGTTTGCGGTCCGGCACGCGGCGGCGGAGCTACGGGCGTTGCTCGCGCTGACGGGGCTGGCCGACGTCGTGCCGCTGGAGCCGGGCTGAGCCGTCCAGGCGCGGCGGCAGCCCGAAGAGCGGGAAGAGCGTTGCGGTGTCGAGGTAGAAGCAGACCCCGGCGAGGCGGCCGCCGGCGAGCTCGAGCACCTGCAGCGCCCAGGGCGCGTAGCCGCCGTTCCCGTCGGGCTTGTACTGGCCGAAGGCCGGCGACCCGTTGGCCGCGACGGGGACCAGGCGCGAGTCGCGGCAAGCGAGGCCGGGTCCGAGGCAGAAGCGGCGGATCGCCTCATGCCCGCGCAGCCAGAGTGGGTAGGGCGGCATCGACCAGGTGGCGTCCTCGCGCAGGAGCGCCGTGAGCGCGTCCAGGTCGTACCGCTCGAACGCCGCGACGTAGCCGGCGAGGAGCGCCTGTTCGCGGTCGTCCAGCGCGCGGGCCGCCGCGTCCCCGCCGTCGACCGCGGCGCGCCGCGCCGCCAGGGTGGCGCGGGCGCGCTGGAGCGCGCTGTTGACCGCTGCGACGCTGGTCCCCAGCAACTCGGCCACCTCGCGGGCCGGCCAGTCGAACACCTCACACAGGATCAGCACAGCCCGCTGCCGGGGCGGCAGGGACTGCAGCGCCGCGACGAAGGCCAGCCGCAGCGTCTCGCGCGCGACCGCCAGCTCGGCCGGGTCGCCCGTGGAAGGCAGAACCCGGCCGTCGGGGATCGGCAAGACCCAGGCATCCGCGGGCAGCGCGTCGCCGAGGGGCGTGTCGGCGGCGCCGGGCCCGGTGAGGTCCATCGGGCGCGCCCGGCGCTGGGCGCCGCGCAGCATGTCCAGGCACACGTTGCTGGCGATGCGGTAGAGCCAGGTCCGCAACGACGCGCGGCCCTCGAAGCCCGCGGCGTGCCGCCAGGCGCGCAGCAGCGTCTCCTGCACCGCGTCCTCCGCCTCGAAGGCCGAGCCGAGCATGCGGTAGCAGTAGGCGGTCAACTCCGCGCGATGCCGCTCGAACTGCCCGGCCGGATCGCCGCCCCAGGTGTCCATGCGCCGCGTCGTCTCCCTCGCCCCGGCCCCCGGTCCACCGCGCCGGGGCGAACATCGCCGACGTCGGTGGACGGGCACAAGCGGGTGCGCCGCGTCGGAGGAGGGCCGGGCCGGGTGAGGGCGCCAGCCCCGATTAACGCGCTGTCTCCTCGGCCCTCCGCGCCGCCGCGGTGGACGTCCCGCGGGGGGCTACTGGATCTTGTCCCCGACGTGCGGGTCGGCCGGGTCGAGGACCGGCAGGTCGAGGTCGAGCAGTTCCGTGTGCTTGAGCCCCGCGCCGGTGCTGAACGCGACGACGCGCTCCTCGCCCGTCAGGAACCCCGACGCGACGAGCCGGCGCGCCGCCGCGAAGGTCGCGGCCGACTCGGGCGAGGGGTAGAGGCCGTCGCTCGCGGCGACCTCGCGGGTCGCCGCCAGGATCTCGCCGTCGCTCACCGCGACGGCGGTGCCGCCGCTCTCGCGCACCGCCTGGAGGATCAGGTAGTCGCCGATCGCGACCGGCACGCGGATCCCCGGCGCGATCGTCTCGGCGCCCTGCCAGAGTTCGGCGTGCTGCTGGCCGGCCTCGAAGGCGCGGACGATCGGCGCGCAGCCCTCCGACTGCACGACGACCATCTTCGGCCGCTTCGGGCCGATGAAGCCCATCGCTTCCAGTTCGCCGAACGCCTTCCACATCCCGACGATGCCGGTGCCGCCGCCGGTCGGGTAGAGGATCACGTCGGGCAGGGTCCAGCCGAGCTGCTCGGCGACCTCGTAGCCCATCGTCTTCTTGCCCTCGACCCGGTAGGGCTCCTTCAGCGTCGAGACGTCGAACCAGCCCTTCTCCTTGGCGTGCTCGCGCGTGATCCGGCCGGCGTCGTTGATCAGCCCCTTGACGAGGTAGACGTGCGCGCCGTAGGCCGCGCACTCGCCCTTCATGATCGGCGGCGTGTCCTGCGGCATGAAGACGTAGGCCGGCAGGCCGGCGCGCGCGGCGTAGGCCGACATCGCCGAGGCGGCGTTGCCGGCCGAGGGGATCGCGACCGCCTTGACGCCGAACTCCTTCGCGCGCGACACCGCCAGGCAGAGGCCGCGCGCCTTGAACGAGCCGGTGGGGTTGAGCCCCTCGTCCTTCGCCATCAGGCCGGGCAGCCCGATCGCGCCGCCGTAGCGCGGCAGCGGCAGGAGCGGCGTGCCGCCCTCGCCGAGCGCGAGCGCGTTGGCCGGGTCCTGCACCGGCAGAACCTCGTGGTAGCGCCAGAGATTGAACGGGCGCTCCTTGAGCGCCTCGCGCGTCATCGCGCGCGCCGCGGCGGCCAGATCATAGCGGGGATAGAGCACTTTGCCGCACTCGGGACAGGTCGTGTGCAACTCGTTCGCCGCGAAGGTCGCGCCGCAGTTGGTGCATTCCAGGTGCGTCAGGTAGCTGTACATTTCCCCCCCGGTGATGAGCGATGAGTGACGAGTAACGAGGAGTTACCGGCGATCCGCGATCAGCCATCAGGGATACGGCCGCTTACCCCTCATCACCCGTCACTCGTCACCCGTCACTCGCCGCTCATCACTCGCCGCTCGTCACTCGGTCGCGCCGGCGACGTCGGGGCGGCCGGGGTACTCGCCGTTCTTGCGGTTCTTGATGCCGCGCCAGATGAACAGCCCCAGCAGCGCCAGGATGATGACGGCGATCGGGATGTCGAACGGGCGCATCGCCTCGCGCAACTCCTCCCAGCGCGCGCCGAGCAGGTAGCCACCGAACGCGAGCGCCCAGCACCAGGGCAGCGAGCCGAGGAAGGAGTACAGCAGGAAGCGGCCGAAGTGCATCCGCGCGATGCCCGCGGGGAAGGAGATGAAGGTGCGCACGACCGGCAGGAGGCGCGAGACGAAGGCCATGATCTCGCCGCGCTCGGCGAACCAGCGGTCGGCCATGTCGACGTGGTGCGGCGAGAGCAGGATGTACTTACCGTACTTGAGGATCACCGGGCGGCCGCCGACCGCACCGACCCAGTAGGCCACGGCCGAGCCGATCGTGCAGCCGACGGCGCCGTAGAGCCCGGCCAGCAGCGTCCACTCCCAGCTCAGCCCGCGCGCCTCGATCAGGAACCAGCCGGCCAGCGGCATGGTGACTTCGCTGGGGAGGGGGATGCAGGCGCTCTCGATCGCCATCGCCAGGACGACGCCGAGCCAGCCGACGCTCTGGAAGAGTTGTTGCAGGAAACTGACGATCGACTGCTCGAGCCCGTGCAAGCCCCGCTCCTTGGTGCGGCCAAACGACAACGGCCGGCGGCGCGGCGCGCCCGGCCTCCCGCGGCGAAGTGTACCACGAACGGGGTGAAAGCGCCGGGCGTGGCGCGCCCGACGACAACACCGAGCTACCAATCGCGTACTACTATGACCGGACGAACTCAGCCTGAATGCGCTTCAACAGTCCCGGTGTCGGGCTCCACCCGAAGCGCTGAAAAAGCTGCTCCGCCTGTTGAAGTGCGAGTTGGTGAGCGTCGGCGATCAATTCGGACCGAGGCAGGTCTTCTTCATACGGGAACTCCTCGATATGAGCTTCCCGTGCCTCCCCGAGCCGGATTGGCGTATGCG
>DASSSV010000823.1:0-5108 GCA_035708265.1 Thermomicrobiales bacterium
GCGGACCAGGAGAACAAGGCCCTCGCCGCGTTCGACAAGCACGCCGACACGCTGATCAACCGCCAGTGGGGGCCGAAGCAGCACTAACCTCGCCCAGCGCCCCTCACCCCTTTCCCCGCCGCCGGCGACCCTCGGGATCGCCGGCGGCATTGGCGTTGCGGCTGCGCCGGCAATGCAACCGCCGCTCAGGGCGCTGCGCGCCACCAGGTCCGCCTGCGCGGCCCGGGACGAGACCAACCCGCGGAGGCGGGTTTCGCGGCGAGCGGTAGCGAGCCTCTAGCCGCGGTTTCAACCGCGGGCGCATCGCGCGCGAACCGACAGAGACACGAGCGATCCGGGCGAGGGGAGCGGGACGGGGGATGATCGGGGTAGGGGACGTGCTGGCCGCCACGGGCGGACGGCTCGCCGGCGCGGCGCCGCCGGCGGGCTTCCGGGCGGTCGGGATCGATTCGCGGACGATCGGCGCCGGCGACCTCTTCGTCGCCGTGCGCGGCGAGGTCCACGACGGGCACCGCTTCGTGCCCGACGCCTTCGCGCGCGGCGCGGCCGGCGCGCTCGTCGCGACCGGGCGGGCGGCGGAGTTCGCCAATCTCGGCCGCCCGCTGATCGAGGTGGCCGACCCGCTGGCGGCGCTCGGCGCGCTGGCGGCTGGCTGGCGCGCGCGGTTCGACCGGCTGGCCGTCGTCGGCATCACCGGCAGCGTCGGCAAGTCGAGCACCAAGGAACTGGCCGCCGCGGTCGTCGGCGCGCGGCGGCGGGTGCTCAAAAGTCCCAAGAGTTACAACAACGAGTACGGCCTGCCGCTGAGCGTGCTCCAGCTCACGCCGGAGACCGAGGTCGCGATCTTCGAGATGGGCACCTACGGGCCGGGCGAATTGACCGCGCTCGCCGCGATCGCGCGCCCGACCGTCGCCTGCGTGACCAACGTCGGGCACACCCACCTGGAGCGGATGGGCTCGCAGGCGGGCATCGCTGCGGCGAAGGGGGAACTCGTCGCCGCGCTGCCGCCCGGCGGCGTCGCGGTGCTCAACGGCGACGACTCCTTCGTCCGCCCGATGGCCGCGCTGACGCCGGCCCGCGCGCTCTACTACGGTCTCGGCCCCGACTGCGAGTTGCGCGCGACCGACGTCCGCAGCGAAGGGCTCGCTGGCCTGACATTTGCGCTGCACCACGACGGCGCGACGGTGGCGCTGGAGCGGTTGCCGCTCCTCGGCGCGCACAGCGTCTACACGGCGCTGGCCGCGCTGGGGATCGCGCTGGCGGTCGGGCTGACGCTCGACGAGGCGGTCGCGGGGCTGCGCGCGGGGCACGCGCCGGTGCGGCTGGTCCTGACGCCGGGGCCGGGGGGCTCGCAGTTGCTCGACGACAGCTACAATTCCAGCCCGGTGTCGAGCCTGGCCGCCCTCGGCGTGCTGGCCGAATTGCCCGCGCGGCGGCGCCTGGCGGTCCTCGGCGACATGCTCGAACTCGGCGCTTACGAAGAAGAGGGCCACCGCGAAGTCGGGCGGCGGGTCGCGGAGGTGGTGGACGAACTGGTGACGATCGGGCCGCGCGCGCGGACGATCGCCGACGAGGCGGCGCGGCGCGGGTTGCCGGCCGCGCGGATCCACCCGCTCGACGACAAGGCGGCGGCGCTGGCGCTGCTTCGCACGGCACTGAGGGAGGGAGACCTGGCTTTGATCAAGGGCTCGCGCGGCCTCGCGCTGGAAGACCTCGTCGCCGCGCTGCGGGAGTCGGCGTGATGGGCTGGCCGGCGCTCCTCCCGCTCTTCACCTGGTTCCAGGTGCCGACCGACCGGCCGAACGTCAACATGGCCTACTCCCTGGCCATCGCCGGGCTCGGCTTCGTCCTCACCGTCTGCAGCGGCCACTACATCGTCGCCTTCCTCAAGGCGCACAAGATCGGCAAGCAGGTCCGCATCGAGGGGCCGCAGACGCACCTGGTCAAGACCGGCACGCCGACGATGGGCGGGATCATCATCACCGTCACCGCCTTCGCGCTGACCTTCGTCTTCGACCTCTACGACCGCCTCTCGATGCTCTTGCCGCTCGGCGTGCTGCTCTGCTGCGGCGTCCTCGGCGCGGTGGACGACTACCTCAGCCTGGTCGGCGACCGCAAGACCTGGCTGCAGCGCTGGTTCCCGCGCCTCGGCGCGGGCGAGGCCGCCGGCCTGTCCGCGCGCTTCAAGTTCATCTGGCTCTTCCTCTTCGCCGCCGGCGCGGCCTGGGTCCTCTACTGGCCGCTCGGCCTGCGCGCGATCAACGTCCCGGTGCTCGGCAAGCACGACATCGGCCTGCTGTACATCCCCATCGCCATCCTCGGGATCACCGGCACGGCGCACGCGGTCAACCTGACCGACGGCCTCGACACCCTGGCCGGCGGCACCGGCGCGATCGCCTTCGTCGCCTACGGCATCATCGCCTACGTGCAGGGGCAGGTCGGCGTCGTCACCTTCTGCTTCATCATGGTCGGCGCGCTCCTGGGCTTCCTCTGGTACAACGCCCACCCGGCGCAGGTCTTCATGGGCGACACCGGCTCACTCTCGATCGGCGCGGCGCTGGCGACCGCGGCGTTCATGACCGGCCAGTGGCTGTTGCTGCCGGTGGTCGGGCTCGTCTTCGTCGCGGTCGCGCTCAGCTCGATGTTGCAGGTCGGCTTCTTCAAATGGACCCGCAAGCGCACCGGTACCGGCCGCCGCCTCTTCAAGATGGCGCCGTTGCAGCACCACTTCGAGCTCCTCGGCTGGTCGGAGACGCAGGTGACGATGCGCTTCTGGCTGATCGCCATGATGGCCGGCCTCTTCGGCGTCGCGCTGTCGCTGCTGTAGCGCTTCGCCCTCACCCCCCGGCCCCCTCTCCCAATGCTGGGAGAGGGGGGCGACTCCGCGGAGACAGCGCGGCGCTCTTCCAAGGCAACGGCTCGGAGGGAAGAGGACGCGCCCGGGCGGTGCTCTCCCCCTCTCCCAGCATTGGGAGAGGGGGCCGGGGGGTGAGGGCGCCCCGTCGCCGCGTTGACGCCCCCCGCGCCCCGTCCCTATAATCGCCGCCCGACGTCGCGGCGACGCCTCGCGGCCCGAGGGGGCGGGGAAGGAATCGAGAGGGGCCGATGCTGCGCCAGTTGTTCCTGACCCTGTCGCACCAGGACTGGGCCTACCGGGCGCTCCTCAGCAATCCGGTGACGCGCGGCATGGCCTGGCGCTTCGTCGCGGGCGAGGACGTCGACGCGGCGCTCGCCGCCGTCCGCGCGCTGACGGCGCAGGGGATCACCGCGACGCTCGACCACCTCGGCGAGAACGTCGGGACCGAGGCCGAGGCGGTCGCGGCGGCCGGCGACATCGTCGCGGTCCTGCGGCGCATCGCCGCCGCGCGCTTCGACTCGCACGTCTCGATCAAACTGACGCAACTCGGCCTCGACATCGACGCCGACCTCTGCCGCGCCCAGGTGCGCCGCGTGCTCGACTGCGCGCGCGACCTCGGCAACTTCGTCCGCATCGACATGGAGGGCTCGGCCTACACCCAGCGGACGCTCGACCTCTTCTATGAGCTGCGCGAGGACTATGGGGCCGACACGGTCGGCGTCGTGATCCAGTCGTACCTCTACCGCAGCCGGGCCGACGTCGAGCGGGCCATCGCGACCGGCTCGCGCGTGCGGCTCGTGAAGGGCGCCTACGACGAGCCGGCCGACATCGCCTACCCCGAGAAGGCCGACGTGGACCGCGCCTACCGGGTCGAGATGGAGATGCTGCTGGCGCGCGGGCGCTACCCGGCGATCGCCACGCACGACGAGCGGCTGATCGGCCGGGCGCAGGGCTTCGCGGCGGCGGAGAAACTCGACGAGCGCGGCTTCGAGTTCCAGATGCTCTACGGCGTCCGCCGCGACCTCCAGGCGCGGCTGGCGGCGGAGGGGTACCACGTGCGCTGCTACGTCCCCTACGGGACCCAGTGGTACCCCTACTTCATGCGGCGGCTGGCCGAGCGGCCCGCCAACGTCGTCTTCATCCTTGGCAACCTGCTCCGCAAGTAGCCGGCGTCACGACGCCCGGCGCGCGCCGTCCGCCTCGCGCGCGAGGGCTTCGAGTTCGCGCTGGTGCGGGAAGGTCAGCGACGCCACGGTGAGGACGGTGCGCGCGTCGCGCGGCCGGCCGCACTGGAGGTAGGCGCGGGCGAGGTCGGCGTGGCCGCCCGAGGGCATCTCCCAGAAGCCGGGCGCCTGCGAGGGCCGGACGCCGGGGTCGTGCGCGAGCGCGGCCAGGAAGGCGTCGAGCGTGGCACGCCGGTCGTAGGCGTGGGCGGCGGC
This sequence comes from Thermomicrobiales bacterium, assembly GCA_035708265.1. GTDB lineage: Bacteria > Chloroflexota > Chloroflexia > Thermomicrobiales > CADCWN01 > DASSSV01. The sequence continues at coordinate 4,297 of DASSSV010000823.1, forward strand.
CACGGCGCGCGCGCAGCACGCCAGCGCCGGGTCGTCGGGGCGCTGCGCCGCGGACGGCGCGGCCAGGCTCGCGACCGCGCGCGGCGCGGGTGCCGGCGACGTGAGGGAGGCGTGGCGGGCGCTCGCGCGCTCCCGATCGCCGGTCGGGACCGCGTGCGTGCGGTCGGCCGCGCGGGGGCCGGGAACGCGCCCCGGCGCCGGCTCCGCATCCGCCGCGGACACCGCGCCCCGGCCCCGCGCGACCGCCCGGTACTGCGCCGTGGCCGCGGCGGCGAGCGCCAGCGCCAGCGCGCCGACCAGCGCGAACCGGAGCCCGAGCGCGTCGCCCTCGCGCGTCCCGCCCGCCGGGAGCGCGACTTCCCGCGGCGACCGCCGCCCGCCACTCGCGCCGGGCGTCGCGGCGAGCGCGGTACCGCCCGCCAGACCGTCGAAGCCGACCAGGACGAGCGCCAGGACCAACGCCGCCATCACGCGCCGGGGCATCTGCTTCGCCATCCTCCCCTCAGTGCAGTCACCGTCGCCCGCGCGCGGGCGCGACCTCACCCCGCCCGCGCCCATCGCGGACGCCGACATCGCGTCGAACCAAATTAGCTATCACCGGTGTGCTAGCGCGGTGAGGCGCGGCCGGGTGGGGTCATGATGCCATCATCCCGTCCCCAGGTCGTGCCGCCGCAGGATCGCGACGACCTCGGCCACGGGCAGGGGCTCGCGGTGGCGGCCGTCGCGCCCGGTGATCGGCCGCGCGGCGCAGAGCGCGTTGACGACCGCCTCCTCGACCGACTCGACCACGCCCGCGAAGAGGTCGTCGAGCA
>DASSSV010000824.1:0-16573 GCA_035708265.1 Thermomicrobiales bacterium
GCTCAACTTCGTGAGTCACGAGCACAACGAGGCGATCACCGACCCGACCCACAACGCCTGGTTGACGTCCCTCGGGGGCGAGGACGGGGACAAGTGCGACTGGAACTTCGGCGCCGCCCTCGGCACCACCGCCTACGGCCAATACACCCAGGTGATCGGCACCGGCAAGTACTACTTGCAGCAGGAGTGGAGCAACGCCGCCAACGGCGGCGCGGGCGGCTGCGTGCAGACGGGCCAGTAATGTACCCCCGCTCGCCGGCGGCGCCGCCCCTGCCGCCCCGAGGAGCGAAGCCCGGCGCGGACCGAGGTCGCGGCTCACGGGAGGAGATCTGCCATGCCGACCGATGGGTGCCCGGCTGGGGGAACAGGGCGTGAAGCCGCGATCGCCGCGGTGGCGGGCGGGCGCAGCCGGCCCGTGATACGCCCACCTCCCCGGTCGCCGGGCTCAACGCGGTGAAGCGGCACGCATCGAACAAGGAAGGCCAGCCATGTCCATCCTGAGTCGGCTTCGTCTGCTGCTCGTCCCGCTCGTGGCGGCGCTCGCCCTGGCCGGGGCGACCGGCGCCGCCGCGGCACCGCCCTCGCCGGCGAGCGGCACGCTCACCTACACCTCCTCCACGTTTAATAGCACCCGCACGGCTGGGGGCAACCTGATCGCCGACTTGAGCGCCACGGTCGCCTACACCGGCACCTTCAACGGCACCTCGTCCCTCCACGGCACCCTGATCCTTCACCCCGACGGCACCGCGAGCGCCCATGACGTCGAGACCTTCACCGGGACGGTGACGGTGGACGGGGTGTCGCACACCGGCACAGTGACCTTCGCTCTCAACGGGGGGTCGCCGCCCACGACCGGGAGCGTGTTGCTGTTCGACGCGACCGACACCATCATCAGCGCGACCGACGGTCTGGCCGGCCTGCACGGCGTGCTCAGCGAGGTCGGCACGGTGCCGGACCCGGCGGTGGGGCCGGTGGGCACCTACACCGGCCAGGTCCTGTTCGGCGGCCCGTAGCGCGCCCGCCGCGGGAGACGCCGGTCTCGCGGCACGCGCCACTGTCTGCGCGGGCGACCCTCCCCCGGGGCCGCCCGCGCAGCCTGTCCCGGGCGCCGCGCCTACGCGGTGCTCACGCCAGCCGGGCTGCGGACGACGGCGCGGCGACGGTCAGCGCCTCCGCGACGGCCTGCTCCGCCGGCAGCACCCGCCCCGCCGCCCACGCCGCCGCCCAGGCCGCGTCGTCGCACTCGGCGCGTGCCCCAGCCAGGGCGCGCTCGTAGGCCGGGCCCGAGGGGTAGCGCGGTGTCCTGGCCGTCTCGCGCAGCCGGTCGGCTGCCCCGAAGAGCCGCGCTGCCCGCGCCGCATCGCCCCGCCGAGCGGCCACCGCCCCCAGCCCGCGCAGGCCGTCGACCACGCGCGCCCGGCTCCCCCGCTCGGCGGCCAGCGTGAGGCCCGCACCGAAGAGCCCCGCCGCTCGCCCCGGGTCGCCGGCATACAGGCAGACCCAGCCGAGGCTCAGGCGCGCGTCCAGGCCACCGAGATAGAAGCCCAGTACGGCGAAGAGCGCCACCGCCTCCTCCAGCAGGGCGACCGCGCGCGCGGCGTCGCCGGCGTAGTGCGCCGCCCAGCCCAGGCCGACGAGCGCGATGCCGGCCGTCTCGTGATCCGCCGACGTGTGCCGGAGCGCCAGGGCCTCCTCCAGCAGGGCCACCCCCCGCGCGGCGCCCGCGGCGTCGCCCCGCCCCACCAGTTCCCAGCCGAGGATCACCAGCGGCAGGCCGCGGACGAGATGCCATGCGCCGCCATGTCCTTGCGACAGCGCCAGGCTCTCCTCCAGGAGCGCCACTCCGCGCTCCCGATCGCCGAGGTCGAGCACGACATGCCCCAGGTTGCAGAGTGTCCAGGCGGCCCAGCGGTCGTCCCCGAAGTCGCGGAAGAGCGCCAGGCTCGCCTCCAGCGCCGCCGCGGCGCCGAGGTGATCGCCCTGCTGGGACGCGATGAGGCCCAGATGGGCGAGCGCCCGCGCCCGCAGCAGGGCCGGCCCGGCGGGAGCGGCGGCGAGCGCCCGCTCCAGCCGGCCGCGCCCCTCGGTCGCGTGGCCGTGCGTGAACCAGAACCAGCCGAGCGCGGCGACGAGGCGCAGTTCCAACTCCGCCTCGCCGCGCTCCGCGGCCCAGGCGAGCGCCGCCCGACCGTTGTCGTGCTCGGCCTCCAGCCGCTCCACCCACGCCCGCTGCTCCGGCCCGCCCCACAGGTGCGGCTCCGCCCGCTCCGCCAGCGCCAGATAGTAGGCGGCGTGCCGCGCGCGGACCGCGCCGGCCTCCCCGCTCTCGTCCAGGCGTTCCCCGGCATACTCGCGGATCGTCTCCAGCATCGTGAAGCGCGGCTCGCCCGCGCCGTCCCCCACCCGGCGCAGCAGGCTGGCGCGCGCCAGCGCGTCGAGCCCGTCCAGGGCGTCGAGCGGTTCGGCTTCATCGGCCGCGCACACCGCCGCGGCCGCGTCGAGCGTCCACCCGCCGGCGAAGACCGCCAGCCGGCGGAAGAGGGCCCGTTCGGACTCGGTCAGCAGCGCGTGGCTCCAGGCCAGCGTGTCGCGCAAGGTCCGCTGCCGCGCCGGGGCGTCGCGCGGCCCGCCGGTCAGGAGCGGCAGCCGGTGTTCGAGCCGCGCCAGGAGCGCGCGGGGCGGCAGGAGTCGGGCCCGCGCCGCGGCCAGCTCGATCGCCAGCGGCAGCCCGTCCAGGCGGGCGCAGATCGCCGCGACCGCCGGCAGGTCCGCATCGGTGGCGACGGCGTCGGGCGCGACGGCCTGGGCGCGCGCCAGGAAGAGCGCGACCGCGGCGTAGCCGCCCAGGTCCGCCGCCGCGGGGGACGCCCGCGGGTCGGGCAGCGCGAGCGGGGGCACGGGGTATTCCCGCTCACCGGCCAGGCCCAGCGGCGCGCGGCTCGTCGCCAGCACCGCCAGCCCCGGGCAGGCCGCCAGCAACTCCGCCACTAGCCCCAGCCCCGCCAGCAGGTGCTCGCAGTTGTCCAGTACCAGGAGCAGGTGTTTGTGCCGCAGGTGGGCGACGAGGCCAGCCACCGGCGACCGCCCGCCCGCCTCCATCACGCCCAGAGCGCCCGCGATGGCCGCGGCGACCAGCGCCGGGTCGGCCAGCGGCGCCAGTTCCACCAGCCAGGCGCCGTCGCGGAAGGCGGGCGTGAGTTGCCGGGCCGTCGCCAACCCCAGCCGGGTCTTGCCCACGCCGCCCGGCCCGGTCAGCGTCACCAGGCGCGCGCCATCCGCGTAGAGCAGCACCGCGACCGCGGCGAGCGCTCCCTCCCGCCCCAGCAGCGGGGTCGGCGGTACGGGCAGATTGCTCAACGGCGGGGCGATGCCGTCGCCGGCGGCGCCGGGGCGGGCGGCGGCGCGCAGGTCGGCCGCCTGCGCGGGGCTGAGGGCGAGCGCGGCGGCCAGACGAGTGACGGTCTCCAGGCGCGGCAGCCGGCCGCCGCCCCGCTCCAGGTCGCTGACGGCGCGCGCGGAGAGGCCCGCCCGCTCGGCCAGGCCCTCCTGCGTGAGCCCGGCCGCCAGGCGGTACCGCCTGAGCAGCGCCCCGAAGGCGGGGCTCGCGGCCTCGGCCATGGCGCCCCTCGCACCGCGCCCGTCCGCTATTCCCTCCAGAGAACTCCAGCATAGCACCGGGCGACGACGCGGGGAAGTTCCCTCCGCGGGGGCGAAACGGTGAGTGAACGGTGAGTCGCCGTCATGGCGCAGGCGCCGGCGGTGGCGCAGGCTGGGGGCAGAAAGGGGGTGATGGGATGGTCGAGCAACGGCAACCGGCGCGCCGGCGCGGCGGACGAGGACTGCCGCGGCCGGGACGACCGGCGCGCACTGATGGTGCCGGCGCGCCGGCGTTCCCGGTCATGAGCCCGGCACGGATCACGGGTAGGAATCACGTCTCTTGAGAGGAGGATCATCATGTCGACGAACGAGAACCAGGCCGCGCGGAACGTGCATATCGCCGTGGCGGCAGGGCGGCGGATCGCCCTGGTGGTAGTCGCGCTGTGCGCCGTGCTAGTCGCCGGCCCACGGCAGACCGTGGCCGCGAGCCTGGTCCCATTCAGCGCAACGATCACCGAAACGTATGTCATCAACGCCGGCGCGTGCCAGTCGGCGGCGCCCGTCACCGTCTGCACCACCGGCACCGGCCAGGCCACCCACCTCGGGGAGATCCGCGAAACGGCGGTCATCGAGACGAGCTCGACGCCCGACTCGTGCGGCGTCGCCGAGCAGCGGACGACGACCCTCACCGCGGCCGACGGCGCCCAGCTCGGGCTGGGCGCGACCGGGCAGAACTGCCTGGCGCAGGGGACCGCGTCGGACGCCTACGTGGTGACGGGCGGGACCGGGCGCTACCGCGGGGCGACCGGCCGCGGGACCATCGCCGTGACCTTCCCGGCGCCCGGCGTGGCCGTAGTCGCCATCACCGGCGAGCTGTCCTCACCCGGCTCGCTCCCGTAAGCACTCGCGCAGTACGGGCCCAGGGGACGTTCACCGCAGAGACGCAGAGAACGGAGGAGAGGACGCGGAGAGAACGAGCTGAATTCGTCTCTCCTCTCTCCCCGTTCTCTGTGCCTCCGTGCCTCTGTGTTTTGGCAGCCTTACCCTCCCGCGACGTCGTGATCGCGGAAGTAGGAGCGCCAGGGGCCGGTGGCGGGGATGAAGGGCTGCATCAGCGCGCGCTCCGCCTGGACGGTGTGCATCAGGTCGTGCGCGGCCCACTCGTTGAGCATCTGGCCGAGCGTCACCTCGCCCAGTTCGCTGTGGCGCGCGGTGCGGCCGAGGTCCGCCGCGGTGATCGTCGCGAGCGCGGCCAGGCTCTCGGCGCGGCGCTCGGCGAACTCGGTTGCGAGGTCGTGCGGCGAGTGCTCGGCCGCGACGCTCCCTTCAGTGTCGGGGTCGAAGGCGGGGAAGGCCTGCCCGGCCAGGAACGCCCGCATCCGGACGGGGAAGGCCCAGCGCTCGGTGTCGCAGAGGTGTTGCAGGCACTCGTGGGCCGACCACTCGCCGGGCGCTGGCCGCCGCGTCAGCAAGTCGGCGGGCAGGATCTCGGTCAGGCTCAACCAGCGCGGCGCGGTCGTCGTCAGCACCGCCTGGATCGTCGCCAGCGAACTCTCCATCGCCATCTCCTCGTTCATGCTCCCATCGCCACCCTGCCAGTGTAGCAGGCCGGGCGGAGAGGATGGAACCACAGAGGCACAGAGGCACAGAGAGACGAAGAGAGATCGAAGGAAATACGACGTACGAATGGTCATCGTTCCAACCATTAGAGCGTCCTCCGTCCTTCACCCCTCGTACTTCATCCTCCGTCCTCTCTCCTCGCTTCTCTGTGCCTCTGTGCCTCTGTGGTTCCGTCCCTGGCTTGTCGGGCGGGCACGCGGCGGTGATAATGCGGGCACGCGCCTCGCGCATGGTCGTGGCCGGAGAGCGTGCAACACGAAGAAGGAGCAGGCATGGCAGCGACGACAGCGATCGGCACGGACATCCTCCGCCGGGATGGCCCGGAGAAGCTGACCGGGCACGCGCAGTACGCCGGCGACATTCGCCTGCCCGGCATGCTGCACACGCGGCTCGTGCTGAGCCCCTACGCCAGCGCCAAGATCACCCACATCGACACCGCGGCCGCCAGGGCCGTGCCCGGCGTCGTCGGCGTCTACCTCGCGGACGACCTGCCGCTCAAGGGCGCCGAGTCGGGCGCGCGGCGGCTCAACTTCCTCGCGCGCGACCGCGTCTTCTTCACCGGCCAGCCGGTCGTCGCCGTCCTGGCCGAGACCGAGGCCGCCGCAGCGGACGGCGCGGCGGCGGTGACGGTGGAGTACGACCCGCAGCCGGTCGTCGTCGACCCGGTCAAGGGGATGTCGCCCGACGCGCCCCAGGTGCGCGACCTGCCTGCGGCCGGCGCCGAGGAGGCGGGGCTGCACGCCGCGGTCGTCACCCAGGACGAGGAGGAGCGCGAGGATCTGCCCGGCAACGTCACCAACACGATCCGCTTCAAGCGCGGCGACGTCGCGCAGGGCTTCCGCGAGGCCGACGCGATCGTCGAGCAGACCTACCGGGTGGGCTACGTCCACCAGTCCTACATGGAGACGCAGACCTGCGTCGTCGCGCCCGAACCGGTCACCGGTGGTGTGACGGTCTACACCAGCACGCAGGCGACCTTCTACACCCGCGACGAGTGCGCCGCCGCGCTGGACCTGCCGGCCGACAAGGTCCGCGTCGTCGGGATGACGGTCGGCGGCGGCTTCGGGGCCAAGTACGTCCTGATCGAGCCGTTCGTCTGCGCGCTCGCCCGCGAGGTCGGGCGACCGGTGCGGCTGGCCTACACCCGCGCCGAGGACTTCCAGGCGGCCAACCCCTCGCCCTACACCGTCTTCGAGGTCAAGACCGGCGCGAAGAAGGACGGCACGCTGACCGCGCTCGAGGCGCGCGTGATCTTCGACACCGGCGCGTACGCCGGCTCGCCGCTGGCGATCGGCTGCCTGCTGCTCGGCGGCTACTACCGCTTCCCCAACATGGACATCCGCGGCTACGAGGTCATGACCAACAAGGTCGGCGTCGGCTCCTACCGGGCGCCGGGCGCGCCGCACGCCAGTTTCGCCATCGAGTCGCAGATGGACGAACTGGCCGACCGCCTCGGGCTCGACCCGCTCGACTTCCGCCTCCAGAACGCGATCGTTGAGGGCGACCTCTGGCCGGACGGTAACCCCTGGCCGCGGGTCGGCTTCAAAGAGTGCCTGGAGGCGCTGCGCGCGCACCCGCTCTGGCAGAACCGCCACACCCTCGGCCCGAACGAGGGCGTCGGCGTCGGCGCGGGCGGCTGGCCGGGCGGCAAGGGCCCCGCGGCGGCGGCCTGCCGGATGGACCCGGGCGGCATGCTGACGATCCACGTCGGCGCGGTCGACCTGACCGGCCAGACGACGACCTTCGCCTTGATCGCCGCCGAGGCGTTCGGCATCGACCCCTCGCGCGTGCGCGTCGTCACCGGCGACACGCAGTCGGCCCCGCACTCGCCGGGCAGCGGCGGCAGCCAGATCACCTACACCGTCGGCAAGGCGGTGCTGGAGGCGGCGCGCGAGGCGCGGCGGCAGGCGCTGGCGATCGTCGCCCAGGAGCTCGAGGCGCACGTCGAGGACCTGGAGGTCGTCGACGGCAAGGTCCGCGTCAAGGGCGTGCCGGACAAGGAGATCCCGCTGGAGCGGGTCGCCGCGCTGAGCACCAGCCGGTACGAGCCGATCTACGCGCACGGCGCGAGCGCGCAGCAGATCATCGCGCCCGGCTTCGCCGCCCATCTCGCGAAGGTGCGCGTGGACCCCGACACCGGCGAGGTGACGGTGCTCGACTACGTCGCGGCGCAGGACGTAGGACACGCGCTCAACCCGCCGGCCGTGATCGGGCAGATCGCGGGCGGCGCGGTGCAAGGGCTCGGCTTCGCACTCTTCGAGGAGATGATCCACGACGAGGACGGCCAGCTCCTGACCGGCAGCCTGATGGACTACGCGCTGCCGAAGGCGCCGCAGGTGCCGCCGATCGAGGTCATCCTGATCGAAGTGCCGACCGCCGACGGCCCGTTCGGCGCGCGCATCGTCGGCGAGCCGCCGATCATCCCCGGCCCGGCGACGGTCGCCAACGCGGTCAAGGCCGCCACCGGCAAGCGCATCACGGCGGTCCCGCTGACGCCGCCGCGCGTGCTGGCGGCGTTAGAGGGAGAGTAAGCGGGTTCGCCCTCACCCCCCACGCCCAGAGGGCACCCGCTCTCCCAATCCTGGGAGAGGGGGAGAGCTCTACTCGCGCGTTTCCGCTACCTTCCCGAGCATCGCCCGGGATGAGCGAGAGGCCATCGGCGGGCGGCTCTCCTTCCGGAGAGCCGCCCGCGCGCGACTGACGGGTGCCGGCCCCCCTGAGTCACGACGATATCGGCGCGGCCCACGCCCCACGGCCCACGCCCCACGGTTCACGGCCCGCGGTTCACGGCCCGCGCCGCAGCCCGAGGCGGCGGGCGAGCGGGCCGATGGTCAGGCCCTCGACGATGACGGTGAAGAGGACGACGCCGTAGGTCATCGCCAGGAGTTGCGCCCGGTAGGGGAAGTCGGGCGGCAGGCTGAGGGCGGCGACGAGGGCGACCGCGCCGCGCAGGCCGCCCCAGAAGAGGACGTGGCGCTCGGCCCAGGTGAGCGCGAAGCCGAGCGGGCCGAGCAGCGTGCCGAGGCCGTAGGCCACCACCACCCGGCCGACGAGCGCGGCCGCGATGCCCCAGGCCACGTAGAAGGGGTGCTGCGTCAGGCCGGTCGTGCGCACCGTCAGCCCGATCATCAGGAAGAGCGCGGCGTTGGCGGTGAAGGCCAGGAACTCCCAGAGGTCGTCGAGCAGGCGCTCGGAGCCATCGCTGAAGACCCAGCCGCGCGTGCGCCCGAAGTGGCTGAGCGTCATCCCGGCCGCCAGCACGGCGATCACCGGCGAGAGGTGCAACTGGTCGCCGGCCAGGAAGGCGCCGTAGGCGACCGCCACCGACACGAGCATCTCGCCGAGGTGCTCTTCGACCAGGGCGATCAGGAAGTGCCCGACGTAGCCGACGGCGAAGCCGACGGCCGCGCCGCCGAGGACCGCGAGGCAGAAGTACCCGACGGCGTAGCCGGCGTTGAACGAGCCGCCGACCGCCCCGGCCAGCGTGACGAAGAGCACCAGCGCCGTGCCGTCGTTGAAGAGGCTCTCCCCCTCGATCAGCACGCTCAGGCTCTTGTCGACGCGGAGTTGCCGGAAGATCGCCAGCACCGCGACCGGGTCGGTCGCCGCGATCATCGCGCCGAAGAGGAGCGCGATGATCCAGGGCAACCCGGCCGCCCAGTGGACCAGCGCGCCGCCGACGACCGCCGCCAACAGGACGCCCGGCAGCGCCAGCGCCAGCACCCCCCGCCGCCGCGCCCACAGCAGCCGCAGATCCAGCCGGAACGCCGCCTCGAAGAGCAGCGGTGGCAGGAAGAGGAGCAGGATCACCTGCGAACTCAGCGCCAGCGGCCGGGTGATGCCGGTGGCGCCGAGGGCGAGGCCGAGCAGGAGCAGCGCCAGGGTGTACGGCAGCCGCAGGTGGCGCGAGACCACCCCGACGACCGCCGCGACGATCAGCAGGATCAGCGAGAGTTCGAGCGTGCCCATGACGATCCGCATCGCGCCGCCGGACCTGCCGGCCGGCACGAGACACACAAAAAGAGGCAGCCTTGACTGCCTCCTCCCCCCTGTGACATCGGGACAGGTCACCCGTTATTGCGCTTGCCGCCGCGGCGCCGTCGCCGGCCGTCGCGGCCACCGGCAAGTATCCTGGGGGCGCCGGCCGGTGTCAAGGTTGTTTACTGCCGGCACGCATGTTGCTATACTGGCGACCCGGGCCCCGAGAGGGGCGCAGAGCGGGCGCGTCCGGCGCTGGCGCAAGGCGGCCCGCTTGCGCTACTATTCCGTCCGTACGCCGCCCGCATCGTGGCTCGGGGATACCGCCGCCGGCAGAGCCGGAACCTCGGGCTCGTCAGGGGTCGTTTCGCCGCCGCGCGACCCCGGCCGGGTGATCCGCAACGTGGTGGGCACCGGGATCGGTCGATGGAGCATTCCGCCAGCACGGGCGACCTGCACGAGCAACTGCTCGCCTCCCGCCGCGCCGCGGCCCGGCGGCTCACGCCGTACCGGCAGCGCCAGATCCTCGCCAGCCTCGGCAGCGCCATCGTCGTGCTGGTGCTCGCCTTCCTCGTCGGCAACGTCGTCTACGTCCATCAGTACGAGGGGCGCATCTACCGCGGTGTCAGCGTCGCGGGCGTCGCCGTCGGCGGCCTGACGCCCGACGCGGCCAGGGCACGCATCGACGAGCGCGTCGCGGCCTACCTGGCGCAGCCGGTGCCGGTGCAGGCGCAACACGGCGACCAGGGCTGGCAGGTCACGCCGGCCGACCTCGGCGTGCGGGTGGACACCGCCGCCGCCGCCTCGGCCGCGCTGACGGTCGGGCGCGACAGCGGCATCCTCGGCGACCTCGCGACGCGCATGGCGAGCCTGGTGCGCGGGCACGACGTCGCCGCGCCCGCGACGCTCGACGACGCCCGGCTGGCGCGGGCGCTGACCGCCTGGGCGGCGACCGCCACCTACTACCCGACCGACGCGCGCTTCGTACCGGCGGCCGATGGCGGGCTGGCGGTGCAGCCGGACAAGGACGGCCTCGGCCTCGACCTCGCCGGCAACCGCGCGCTCTTCCTGGCGCGCGCCGGCCACCTCTCGACCGAGCCGGTCACGCTGGCGCAGGCGCCGGTGGCCGCGCCGATCGACAGCCGGATGCTGGCGGACATCCAGGCGCAGGCGGCGGCGGTCGTGGGCCAACCGTTGACGCTGCGCTTCGAGAACCAGACCTGGGCGCTCGGCCCTGACCAGTTGAGGGCGGCGCTCGCGTACCGGCTGGACGGCGGCCGCCTGGTCGTGGCGCTCGACCCCAAGGCGCTGCAACCGTTCCTCGACGGCGTGGCGAAGGCGATCGAGCAGCCGGGCGTCAGCGCGAAGATCGACGTGGACGCCGAGGGCCACTTCGTCGTCGTGCCGGATAAGTCCGGGCTCGTGCTCGACCGCGCCGCAACGCTGGCGGCGATCGACGCCGCGCTGACCGACGGCCGGCACGAGGCGACCGCCGTGCGCGTCGAGCGCGCCGCGCCGATCGGCGCGGCCGACCTGGAGCCGGTGCGCGCGCAGGCCGAGAAGATCGCCAGCACGCCGCTGACGGTCAGTTTCGCCGAGTACAACCGGGTCTTCGCCCGCAGCGACATCCAGCCGCTCCTCGTCTTCAAGGCCCAGCCGGGGCAGGCGCAGAAGGTGACGATCGGGCTCGACCCGGCCGGCGTCCGCCACCTCAGCGAGGTGCTCGCGCGCGACCTCAATCAGCAGGTGCAGGACGCGCAGTTCCGCTGGGCCGACGGCGCGGTGCGTGCGGTCGTGCCGAGCAAGGACGGGCGCGACGTGCAACTGGCCGGGACCGACGCCGCGCTGACGCAGGCGATCCTCGGCGCGACCGGCGCGGCGACGCCGGCCGTGGCGGTGACGCCGCCGAAGGTTCCGTCGTCGGACGCCGCGAAGATGGCGATCCCGCACAACCGGCTCGGCTACGGCAAGACCTACTACGGGCAGTCGATCCCGACGCGCAAGCACAACGTCGAGCTGGCGGTCAGCCGCCTCGACGGCACCCTCATCGCGCCCGGCGCGACCTTCTCCTTCAACCAGGCGGTCGGCGCGCAGACGGTCGCCAACGGCTACCAGGAAGCCTACGGCATCGCGATGACCGGCACCGGCCAGGTCACGACGGTCAGCTCGATCGCCGGCGGCATCTGCCAGGTGGCGACGACGCTCTTCCAGGGCGTCTTCGCGGCCGGGTTCCCGATCCAGGAGCGCAACTGGCACCTCTACTGGATCGAGGGCTACGGCGCCCCGCCGAGCGGGATGCAGGGGCTCGACGCGACGGTGGACGACCAGGCCGGGCTCGACTTCAAGTTCGTCAATTCGACGCCGAACTGGCTGGCGATTGAGGCGGTGGCCGACGGCGAGTACGTCCGCATCGCGCTCTACGGCCAGGACCCGGGCTGGACCGTCCAGATCGACGCGCCGGTCATCACCAACGTCAAGCCGCACGACACCAAGCCGGTCTACGAGAAGACGCACGACCTGGCGCCCGGTCAGCAGCTCATGATCGAGCACGGCGTCGACGGCTTCGACGCCGCGATCCACCGCAAGGTGGTGGACAAGGACGGCAAGGTCGTCGTCTGGAACAGCCCGACAGGCCCGGTGCAGATGGACACCACCTTCACCAGCCACTACGTCCCCGCGCAGGACCGCTACCAGGTCGGCGTCCCCAAGGACCAGCCGGCCGACGACGGGAATTAGCCGGCTGGGTGCCTGGCGGCTGAAGCCGCGGCTGGGGGCGCCTGCCGGCGCACGAAGCCCGTCTGCGCGGACAGGGATGTTGCTGGACAGGCTGCGCCGGCGGGCTTCATGCCGCGCCTACCCCCCCACCACCAGCAACTCGCGCGGCGCGCGCATCAGCGACTCGCCGCCGGCCGGCGTGACGAGGACGACGTCCTCGATGCGGACGAAGGCTTTGCCGGGCAGGAGGACGCTCGGCTCGACCGTGAAGGTCATGCCGGCGCGGAGGGGCGTGTCTTCGCCGGCCATCAGCGAGGGCCACTCGTGGACGTCGCGGCCGATGCTGTGGCCGAGGCGATGGGTGAAGCCCGCGCCGTAGCCGGCGGCCTCGATCATGCTGCGCGCGATGCGGTCGGCCTCCGCGCAGGTGAGCGCGCCGTCGCGCATCGCCGCGATCGCCGCGCCCTGCGCCCCGATCACCAGGTCGTAGACGCGGCGGCACTCGGCGTCCGGCTCGCCGACGAAGACCGTGCGGCCGAAGTCGGAGCAGTAGCCGTCGAGCACCACGCCGAAGTCGAAGGCGACGCCCATGCCGCGCGCGAGCGGCTGGTCGGTCGGCCCGCTGTAGCCCTCCCGCGGAGAGTCGCCGCCGAGGAAGAGGATCGCGGTGTGGAAGGAGAGGCCGGCGCCGCCGCGCGCCAGGAACTGCCGCTCGATCTCGGCGGCGACCTCGCGCTCGGTCACGCCCGGCGCGAGCCGCGGCACGATCGTGGCGTAGACGTCGTCGGTCAGGGCGGCGGCGCGGCGCATCACGGCGAGTTCGTCGGCATCTTTGACGGCGCGCATCGGCGCGAGGATGTCGGTCGCCGAGACGAGCGGCGCGTCGGGGAGCGCGCGCCGCAGCGCGAGCGCCGTGGCGGCCCAGGCGCGGTCGGGAACCGCGACCGCGCCGCCCGCGTAGAGGTCGCGTGCCACGTCGCGCAGCGTCGCCTCGTAGTCAGCCGGCTCGCCCATGACGCGCACGTCGGCCAGCCAGTCCTTGCCGGCCGCGTCGGCGCGCAGGCCCTCGCCGCCCATTCGCGTGCCGACGGCGACTGGGCCGCGCTCGGGGCCGAGGTAGACGCCCGCGGCGACGTCGCCCGGTCGGTTCGTCGCCGTCGGCCCCGGCGTCTCGTGCCCGAGGCCGGTCAGGTAGGCGACGTCGGCGGAGAAGGGCAGGTAGATCAGCCCGATCCCGCGCTCCGCCATCGCCGCCCGCACGCGCCGCAGTCGCCCCGGGTAGTCCATCGCGCCCTCCTACCGTTTGTGTCGCTCCGACGGGGCGACTATCGAGCCGCGCCGGCGGGCTGTCAAGCAGCCGTTTCCGTTGCGCCTCCGGCTTGCTTCACCGGCACTCGGGGCATAGAGTATGGGGAGCCCCGACACGTCGCAGGATCGGCGCCGACCGGCGAGACGCGGGACGCCGACCCCGGTCTGCCGCCGCGGAAACCGGTTGTCGGAAGGAGCGCTCCATGTCCACGTCGCTGCCGGCCGGCCCGCAGCCCGGCTCCGCCCCATCGTCCACCGGCGCGCGCTTCGCGTTGCGCGGGCTCCTGCCCAGCCTCCTGCTCAACGCCGTGGCGCCCCTCATCGCCTACCAGTATCTGACCGGGCGCCACGTCTCGACGATCGACGCGCTGGCCGCGACCGCGGTCTTCCCCGTGCTCGGCAGCCTCGGCGGCTGGGCGCGCACCCGCCACCTCGACGGCATCGCCATCATCTCGCTCGCCTTCATCGCCGTCGGCCTCGCGACCAGCCTCATCTTCCGCGATCCCCGGCTCTACCTGGTCAAAGAGTCCTTCCTCACCGGCGTCTTCGGCCTGCTCTGCCTCGGCTCCCTCGCCTTGCCGCGCCCGCTGATCTTCTTCTTCGCCCGCCAGTTCGTCAGCGGCGGCGACCCGGCCGCCGCCGCGCGCTTCGACGCCCTCTGGCAATACCCCACGTTCCGCAGTTCGCAACGTCTGACGACGGCGGTCTGGGGCGTGGCCTATCTGGCCGAGGCGCTCGTGCGCCTCGCGCTCACCTTCGTCCTGCCGATCGCGGTCTTCCTGGTCGTGTCCCCGGTGATGGCGTTCGCCGTGACCGCCGCGCTGATCGCCTGGTCGGTCGCCTACGGCCAGCGCGTGCGGCGCCGCGGGGAGGCGAGGCGTGGGAGCGTGGGAGCGTGAGCGCGCGGGAGCGCTAAAGGGTGGAGGTGCGGGGACCGACTTCCCTCAGACACGCTGTCACGCCTGCACGCTCCCACGCTCCCACGTGCCCACGCCTCAGTGGCCGTCGTAGGCGATGCGCAGATACCAGAACCAGAGACCGGCGAGCGTCGTGCCGGCGAGGAGGAGCGCGACGGCGACGCGGCCCCAGCGCCCGGCGCGGCCGAGGCGCGCCAGGCCGAGGCCCGCCCCCGTCGCGACGGCCGGCATGAGGAAGTAGGCGTAGCGGACGTAGAGATTGAGTAGCAGGCCGGCCAGCGCGAAGACCGCGGCGACCGCCCACCAGAGGACGCTCGTCAGGCGCAGCCGCTCCAGGTCCTTCGTCCCGCGCATCAGCCCGAGGCTGCCGAGCGCGAAGAGCGGCGGCCAGAGATAGTAGTACCCCACCGCCTCGCGCCAGTAGCCGACCAGCCCCCCGACGATCAGCGCCGGCACGGTCGTGACACGGTAGCCTTTGAGGCCGATGATCGGGTCGTCGATCGCGCCGCCGACGCGCCACCCCGCCGGCTTGCCGGTGCCCGCGCCGCCGAACTTCGCGCGCGCCGTCTGCCCGGCCTGCGACAGCATCTCGGCCGCGACGTGGCGGTAGAGCAGGACGAAGGCGAGGACGCTCGCCACCGCGGCGACGCCGACCAGCACCGGCCAGCCGCCCCGCCAGCGCGGGCGGATCAGCGCGCCGAAGAGGACGATCGCGCCGCCGAGCGCGGCGACCGCCAGGACGAACTCGCCCGGGTGCGAGAGGAGCGCCAGCGTGGCGACCGCGGTCGCCAGCGCGGCCAGCGCCGGGCGGCGCAGCGCGTCGTAGCCGAGCGCCAGTATGGCGAAGAGCGCGGTGGTACACCAGGCGCCGAAGACGTTGGTCGCGATGCCCCAGGAGAAGGGCAGGTAGGCCATCGGCACGATCGCGAAGACGAGCGCCGCGAAGACGCCCGCCAGGGGATCGCGCGTCGCCTTGCGCGCCACCAGGTAGACGACGCAGAGGCGCGTCGCCTCCATCAGCGCCATGAAGAGGAGGATCGTGCGCCGGATGTCGGGCATCAGCGGGCGCAGCGGGCGCATGAAGAGGTAGGCGACGGGCGGGTAGACGGTGTCGCGCGTGCCCCACTCGCGCGACTCCACCATCAGCACCCACCGGCCGGCCTCGTTGACGTCCTCGTAGCGGTGGATGTGGAAGCCGAGGTCGACGATGTTCGTCGTTGGGTGGAGGTCGCCGCCGAAGTGGGTGACGAAGAAGACCGCCGCCAGCGCGACGGGCCAGCGCAGCTCCGCCAGCCCGAGGTCGAGCCCCGCCAGCCGGTAGAGCGGCGGCAGGAGCAGCCGCAGCACCAGCGCCAGCGCGACGCCCCACGCGGCCGCGGCCAGAAGTTCGCCGGTCCAGACTGTCAGGAAGGGCCGGTTGACGACCAGGAGCGCGGCCTCGCCGACCGCGAGCGCCGCCGCGCCGAGCGCCGCGCCGCGCGGCCCGAACCCGGCGACGGCGACCAGCAGGTACGCCAGCGCGACCAGCGCGAGGAGGCGCCAGAACTCCCCGGCGGGCGGGGCCAGGAGGCCGGGATCGCCGCTCGGCGTCACCGTCACGCGGTCCACCGCGACGCCGAGCGCACGCTTGTCGTTCGGCGGCTGGAAGGTGCTGCTCCGCAGTTCGACGACGACGTCGCCGCCGGCCGTGGCACTCGCCGGCACCTCCACCGTGTAGTCGCGGAAGCCGCTGGTCAGGTCGAGCGTCGCCAGGCGGACGCCATTCACCAGCACCTCGACGCTCGGATGGGGGTTGGCCGAACCGGCCAGGTGCAGCGTCAGCCGGTAGGGCCCGCGACCGAGGCCGGGGAGCGCGACCGCCGAGTCGGCCGTGGTCCAGCGGTAGCGCCCGGCCGGTGTCTGCTCCGGCTGGTTTATCCCGACGACGTACGGCTTGTCGTCGCTGAGGACGCCAACGTGGACGGTGTGGCCTACGCGGACCTGGTAGGCGACGCAGACGCAGACGACCGCCAGCGCGAGCGCCGCCAGCCCGAAGCGCCACCGCCCGGCGGCGAGGTGGCGGCGGAACGAGCCGGCGCAGTCGCGGACGGCGCGCGGCGCGCGCGCCCGGGCAGTCGTCATCACGGAGGGGATGCTACGCGATCGGGGGACGAGTTTCAACCGGCGGCCGCCGCGCCCGCAATGGCGCAGTCCGAGAGCCAGGAGGCTCGCGGGCGATCAGCGCTCAGGGCTGATGATGGTGAGCGTGGGGAATGCCGCGCGATAGGTGCGCTGGTCGAACGTGAGCAGGGCGTCGGCCATCTGCTGCGCGTGCGCGCCGATGACGAAATCGGCCAGGATGCGCCGGGGCAGCGAACTCCCGCGGTCACGCCGCCGCCGCTCGCTGTAGCCGCGATAGGCGAGCGCCGCGAGGCGCCAGACGGCCGGGTCGAGGTCCC
>DASSSV010000825.1:0-2485 GCA_035708265.1 Thermomicrobiales bacterium
GCTCGACGGCCTGCGCACGCCCAACTGGAACGGCGACCTGCCGCTGCTGGACGAAGACCCGACGCGGCCGAACGAGGCCTACTTCGCCCACGTCGACGCCGTGGTCCACCTCGCGGCCTCGCGCGGTCTCCACATCGGCATGCTCCCCACCTGCGGCGACAAGTGGAACCGCAAGTGGGGAGTCGGCCCGGAGATCTTCACGCCCGAGAACGCGCGGACCTTCGGCGCCTACGTCGGCCGGCGCTACGCGGACCAGCCGATCATCTGGATCCTGGGCGGCGACCGGCCCATCGAAAGCGAGGAGCACCGCCTGATCGTGCGCGCCATGGCGGAGGGCCTGCGTGAGGGCGACGGCAGCCGCCTTGTGCTGACCTTCCATACCTGGGGTCCGCACGCGAGCGCCGAGTATGTGCCCGACGAGCCCTGGCTCGACTTCCATACCTGCCAGAGCGGGCACAAGCGCAACCGCGAGAACTGGCGCTTCATCGACGCCGACTACCGCCGCGCGCCGACCCGGCCGTGCATGGACCTGGAGCCCGGCTACGAAGACGCCCAGGACGACATCACCAACCTCGACGGCGGCTACCTCGACAACTATGACGCGCGCAAGGCGCTCTACTGGGCGCTCTTTGCGGGCGCGCATGGCCACACCTACGGCTGTTGGCCGGTCTGGCAAATGTGGCGGCCGGGCCTGGGGCCGTCGTTCTTCGCGCGGCGGCCCTGGTACGAGGCGCTGCACTTGCCGGGCGCGAGCCAGATGCGGCATGCCCGCGATCTGCTCCTGTCGCGGCCATTCCTGTCCCGCATCCCCGACCAGTCGCTGATCGCCGCGGAGGCGGGCGCCGGAACCTACCATCTCCAGGCGACGCGCGACGCCGCCGGCCGCTACGCCCTGATCTATATCCCGGCCCTGCGGACCCGCCCGTTCCAAGCGGGGTCCATCGAGCTCGACCTCTCGCGGCTCTCCGGCGAGCGCCTGGCCGGCTCCTGGTTCGACCCCCGCACGGGCGTGGCCCAGTCCTTCGGGGTGTTCGCCAGGCAGGACCGGCTGCGCATCACGCCGCCAGACGGCGGGCCAGACTGGGTGCTGGTCCTGGATGACGCCGCGAGCGGCTTCCCGCCCCCGGGGAGCCCGTTCCGGCAGGAGCCGGATCGACCGGGGGCCGCGTGAGATAGGCGGCGGCGGGCGCCCGTCCACGATCGCCTCGAAGCGACGGTGTTCCACGACGCGGATGGGCAACCCCTGGCACAGGGCCCACCGCCCACGGCCGCCAAGAAAGGATGAGCAACGTCCATGCTGACCGTCTTCGTCACCGGTGAGGTTAACGACGCCCAACTGGCGCAGATCCGGGATGCGGCGCCCGACGCGGACGTGCGCTACTTTGCCACGGGCGCGGCGCTCGAAGCGCAGATCGAAGACGCGGAGGTCGTCGCGGGCGCCTTGGGGCCGCGGGCGCTCGCCCGCGCGGCGCGCCTGCGCTGGGTCCAGACCTGGGCCGCGGGACCGGACGCGCTCATGTACCCGGAGATGGTCGCCAGCCCGGTAGTCTGCACCAGTTGCAAGGGCAACGGCGCGGTCCCGCTCGCCGAACACGCGCTGCTGCTCATGCTCCTGCTGAACCGGGACGCCCGGCGCTGGCTCCGCGCGCAGGAGGCGCACCACTGGGAGCGATTCTCCCATCCGGAATTGAACGGGCTGACGTGCGGCATCATCGGCCTTGGCCACTCGGGGCAAGACTTGGCGCTGAAGTGCCAGGCGTTCCACATGCGCGTCCTCGGCATGCGCCGCACGCCGCGGCCGACGCCGCACGTGGACGAGGTGCTCCCGCGGGAGCGGCTGCCCGACCTCCTCGCCGCCTCGGACTTCGTCGTCGCGACGGCGCCCCTCACGCCCGAAACGCGGGGGATGCTCGGGGAGGCGGAGTTCCGGGCGATGCGGCCGACCGCCTACTTCATCTGTTTCTCCCGTGGGGGCATCGCGGACGACGGCGCGCTCTTGCGGGCGCTGCAAGAGCGGTGGATCGCGGGCGCGGGGCTGGACGCGCACGGTGAGGAGCCGCTGCCCGCGGACAGCCCGTTCTGGGACCTGCCGAACGTCATCGTCACGCCGCACAACGGCGCGACGACCCCCGCCACGCGGCAGCGCGGCGTCGACATCTTCGTCGAGAACTTGCGGCGGTATCGGGCGGGCCGGCCGCTCGTCAACATCATCGACAAGCAGGCGGGGTATTAGCGCCGCTCCGCGCGGTGGTCGTCGCCGATAGCCTCGGGGACGCGGACCTGCGCGGCGTCGCCTCGCACGGCCAATTGCGCGTCCCCACCTACGTGCGGCGGCTCCAGCGGGAGCTGGTCGATCCGCGGGGCGTCCCCGCGCTCGTCGGCGGCTCGGGCGGCGTCACAGCGCCAGCCGCACGCCATACTCGTCTAGCCAGGCATTGAGCTGGATGAAGCGCTCGAAGAAGGAGACCAGTTGCACGCCTCGCGG
>DASSSV010000826.1:0-5176 GCA_035708265.1 Thermomicrobiales bacterium
CCGCCACGGCTCCCGCACTCGCCACATGACCTCGCCTCACTTCCGCTACGCGCTCGTCGCCGCGCCCCCGCGCCACACGCCCGGTGTAGCGCGGGGGGCCGGTCGGCGCCGCCGCCGACTACGGCGTGTCCCCCCTGCACGCCGCGTACCAGCGCATCATACCAGGGGGCGGCGGGGCGCCCGCCTGCCGGTCGGACTCCCCCGGGGAACGGGCGGCGTCCGCCGTTCGCGGACGCCGCCCGTCACGGTCACGCTATCGGCGCGCGGTCAGCGCACGAAGCGCACGTAGAGGCGATTGTCGCTCCAGCGCACGGCCGTGTACGCTCCAGCGCACGGCCGTGTAAGTGAAGCTGCCGCCCCGGCGGGCTCAGCCCGACCAATTCACGCCGTCCACCGCGCGTACCACGGCTTGTGCGGGGGGCAATGGGCGCCGGCCCTCCGCGCGCAGAAGACGGCGGCCTCAGTGCGCCCACGGCGCGGCGCGCGTGGTACGCTGTGCTCAGCCCCGCTCGACGCGGGGCGGGCCGGGAGGGGACATGGTCTACCGCCTCAAGGACGCGCACCTGGGACGCTACCGCCGGATCGCGCAGGTGCTGGCCCGGCACGGGCTGGAGTACCTGATCGGCGTGCTCGGGCTGGAGCGACTGGTCGTCGTGCGCCCGGTGCTGCGCGGCCGCCCGCGCGAGGCCCGCACCCGCCCCGAGCACGTCCGCATGGCCCTCGCCGAACTCGGCGCGACCTTCATCAAGCTCGGCCAGATTCTCTCCACCCGCCCCGACCTGCTGCCGCCGGCCTACCAGCGCGAGTTCGCCCGCCTGCAGGACAACGTCCCGCCCGTCCCCGCCGGCGTGGTGGAGGAGGTGCTGGGGGGGGAACTGGGGCGCCCGGTCGGCGAGGTCTTCGCCGCGTTCGACCCGACGCCGCTCGCCGCAGCGTCGATCGGGCAGGCGCACGCCGCGACGCTCCACGACGGGGCGGCGGTCGTCGTCAAGGTGCGCCGGCCGGGCATCGTCGAGCAGGTGGCGGAGGATCTGGAGATCATGCAGAACCTCGCGGCGGCCGCGAGCCGCCGCTGGGAGTTCGCCAGCCAGTACGACCTGGTCGGGCTGGCCCAGGAGTTCGCCCAGACCCTCCAGGCCGAGCTCGACTACCTGCGCGAGGGGCGCAACGCCGAGCGCTTCGCCGCCAACTTCGCCGGCGACCCCGCGGTCCACATCCCGCGCGTCTACTGGGAGACGACGACCTCGCGCGTGCTGACGCTGGAGCGCATCGAGGGGATCAAGATCGACGACCTCGACGCGCTCGACGCCGCCGGCATCGACCGCACCGCGCTGGCCGAGCGCGCCACGCGCGTCATCCTCAAAATGGTCTTCGAGGACGGCTTCTTCCACGCCGACCCGCACCCCGGCAACTTCTTCATCGAGCCGGGCGGGCGGATCGCGCTGATCGACTTCGGGATGGTCGGCACGGTGGACGAGGACACGCGCGGGCGGCTGGTGCAACTCCTCCTCGCCGTGGCCGGCCGCGACGCCGAGCGGATGGTCGACGCCTTCCTCGACCTCGGCGTGGCGCGCGGGCGGCTCGACCGCCACCTGCTGCGCCACGACCTCGACCGGATGCTGGCGCGCTACTACGATCGCCCGCTCGGCGAGATCGCGCTCGGCGCGCTCCTCGAAGAGGCGTTCGCGGTGATCCGCCGCCACCACCTGCAACTGCCGGCGAACCTGGCACTCCTGATGAAGACGACGGTGATGGCCGAGGGGCTGGGCGCACGCCTCGACCCCGATTTCAACCTCGCCGCCGTGCTGCTCCCCTACGCCGAGCGGCTGATCCTGCGCGAATATTCGCCGCTCTTGTGGGCGCGCCGGCTCGGCCAGGCGACGCTCGACGCCGCCCGCCTGGGGATCGACCTGCCGCAGCAACTGCGCCGGATCATCGGGGAGTTCGAGCGCGGCAACCTCGAAGTCGGGATGCGGCCGGAGGGCTTCGAGCCGCTGCTGCGCCGCTTCGAGCGGCTGGCCAACCGCATCGTGCTGGGGATCATCGCGGCCGCCTTCGTCAATGGCCTGGCCGTGCTCGTCTCGGTCTACCACCCGCCCGGCTGGGACCGCTGGGCCGGCGCGTTCGTCGCGCTCGGCTTCTTCTTCGCCAGCGCCCTCGGCCTGTACCTGGCGTGGACGATCTTGCGGTCGGGACGGGGGTAGCGAGTCGGCAGACGGCAGACGGCAGACGGCAGACGGCAGTACCGGCTTACTACTGCTGACCGGTAGCCGTACGGAAGCCGCCACTTCCGACATCCGACTCCCAACTCCCGACTTGCCCCCGGGAACCTTCCCGCCGCCTCGCACGTTTAGAGTTTTTGGCGTCAGCAATAGCCGGTGCTGGCGCATCGGGAGGGGGTAGACGCTGGGCATTAGACGCAAGGGGCCTATGCAAGGGCAGCGGCCAACTGGATCGCGAACCGCTCGGCGCGAGCCCCTAACGTCTAACGCCTAACGCCTAACGCCTCGGACGAGAGGCTCGTGAAGGAGACGATCGGGGCGCGGGGCGCGGCCGGGCGGCTGCACCGTCCGCGCCGGGCGTGGCGCTGGCCCGGCTGGGCGCTGGGCGGCTGGGCCGCGCTCGTCAACGTTCTGCTCGCCGTGCGCGCGCGGTACGGCGCGGCGGCCGCCCGCTGGGCGGCGCGCGCCGGGCAGGTGGTCACGCTCGTCGCGGTCGCCGCCGCGGTGATCTGGCCCGCGCCGGTCACGTCGGACGAGTTGCCCGGCGTCTTCCCGATCGGCTGGCAGCAGAGCGACCTCTTCCTGAGCCACTGGCCGGCCGCGCTCCTGCTGAAGCGCACGGTCGCCCAGGCCCACCGCCTGCCGCTCTGGAACCCCTACTACGGCGGCGGCCGGCCGCTGGCCGCTGACCCGCTGGCGGCGCTCTTCTACCCGCCGACGCAACTGGCGAACCTCCTGCCGCTGCGCGACTACTTCCTGGCGATCTTCCTCGGCCACCTGCTGCTGGCGGGGCTCGGGATGCTGCTGCTGGCGCGCGTCGCGCTGGGGCTGCCGCGGCTGCCGGCGCTCCTCGCCGCGGTCGCCTTCATGGCGACGCCGCGGCTGATCGGCCACGTCGGCGCCGGGCACGTCACGATGGTGCAGGCGGTCGCCTGGCTGCCCTGGCTGGCGCTGGCCGCCTGGGCGACGGTGCGGCGGCCGGCGCGCTGGTGGCCGGCGCTGGCGGCCTGCCTGGCGCTGCTGCTGCTGGCCGGGCACCCGCAGGTCGCCTACTACGGCGGGTTGTTGCTCGCCGGGCTGGCGGTGTGGCTCCTGGCGCGGCGCTGGCGGGCGCTGGGCCGGCGGGCGGCGCTGGCCGCGGCGCTCGGGCTCGGCGCGGCGGGCGTCGCGGGGGGCTGCCTCGCCGCCGTCCACCTGCTGCCGCTGATGGAGTTCACCGCGCGCTCGACGCGCCAGCTCGCGGTGCCGGTGCCCGACGCCTACCCGCTGCCCGACTTCCTCCGCGCGCTCGTCGGCATCATGCGGCCGTCGAAGGTGCCGCACGAGGACATCCTCACGCCCGGCATCGCCGTGTTGCCGCTGGTCGCGCTCGGCGTCGCGGCCCGCTGGCGGAAGGGGCTGCCGCTCCTCCTCGCCGTCGTCGTGGCGGCGGCGCTGGCGATGGGGCAGGCGTCGGCGCTCTACCACCTGGCGGCGCGGGTGCTGCCCGACTTCGACAAGTTCCGCGGCCTCTCGCGGATCTGGTTCCTCGGGCTGGTGCCGATCGCGCTCTTGGCCGGGCTCGGCGCCGACGCGCTGCTGGCGGGCATCCGCCGCTTCTCGGCGCGCGGCGCGCTGGCCGCCGGCCTGCTGGTCCTGCTCGTCGTCGGCGTGGACCTCGTCCACACCGACCAGCCCTACAACCACGTCGCCACCGTTCGGCCGGAGGTCCAGACCTCCGACCTGGCGCGCGAGGCGGCGAAGATCGCCGGGACGGGGCGGATCTACGGCGTGCAGCGCAACATGGAGCAACTGAGCGCGGTCACGCTGAACGCGCGGCTGGCCGGCGCCTGGGACCCGCTGCTGATCGAGTCCTACGCCCAGTTCATGCAGCGCGCCGGCGGCTACACCTTCCAGGGCTATCAGCTCTCGATCCCGCCCTACGAGGTCTCCGATCCCGGCTACCCGACCTCGGTCGACGCCCAGCCCAACGCCGAACTGCTCGGCCTGATGCACGTCAGCATCATCCTGTCGCGCTACCAACTGACCGACCCGCGCCTGATGGAAGTCGGCCAGT
Source organism: Thermomicrobiales bacterium (assembly GCA_035708265.1). Classification (GTDB taxonomy): domain Bacteria; phylum Chloroflexota; class Chloroflexia; order Thermomicrobiales; family CADCWN01; genus DASSSV01. The sequence goes on from DASSSV010000826.1 coordinate 4,279, forward strand.
GGGACGGCGCCTACGTCTACCAGAACTTCGCCGACGCCGGCCCGGCCTACCTGGTCCTGCCGGCGCCCGACGGCACGCCGCCGGCCATCGCCAACGTCAGCCGCCTGACCGTCCCGGTGCGCGCCGACCAGCCCTCGCCCGAGCGCGCCACTTTCGCCTTCACCGCGCCGTCCGACAGTTACCTCGTCATCGCCGACCCCGCCTTCCCCGGCTGGGTCGCGCGCCTCGACGGCCGGCCGGTCCACCTCGACGCGCTCGACGGCGTCTTGCCGGCCGTGCGCGTCGGCCCCGGCCAGCACACCGTCACCTACGCCTACGAGCCGCGTGGCCTGTCCATCGGCGCCACGCTCGCGCTCCTCGCGCTCCTCGCCTGCCTGGGCTGGGCCGTCGGCTACGCCGTGTGGGAGCGGCGGGCGCGGGCGGCGTCCCGGTCCCTCAGTTCTCGGGAGGTAGAGCCGGCGGCCACCAGGTAGGCGTCGCGCGGCGCCACTGTAGTCACGATACTGCGCCCTCCCGCGGCGCAGGCAGCATCCCCGCCACGAACCCCTTGACCCCCTCCGGCCCGCGCAGCCGGAGCCACAGCGGACCGCGCTCCGGCTCGCACCGCAACTCGAAGGTGAAGAACGGGCAGCACTCGCGCTCGAAGCGGATGAAGTCGCTGAGGGTGTCCAGCCACGCCGCATCACCCGGATAGCGCAAGGCGTACCCGTCCGGCAGTTCGCGGATCTCCTGAATGCCGCTGAAGACCTCCCGCTGGAGCATCTGCTCGCGTTGCCGTCCTTCCGCTGCGGTGAGGCTGCAGGCGATCGGCGTGTCCCGCCGTGGCTGCTCGTCGTGGGCCGTCATCGTACACCCCTTCCTGTCTTGGGGCGGCCGGGCGCCCTTGCCGCCCCGGCGC
>DASSSV010000827.1:0-6949 GCA_035708265.1 Thermomicrobiales bacterium
TGTACCGCGAGGCGGCGTGGGCCGTGGGCCGTGGGCCGTGGGCCATGTCGCCATGAAGGTGATCGTGCGCACCCCGAGCCGCGCACCCGTGGCCAGGATGCACCTTACGGCCTACGCCCTACGGCTCACGGCCCACGTCGACCCCTGGCTCTGGCCGATCCTCGCCGCGGCGCTGGCGCTGCGGCTGGCGGTGTGGTGGCTGGCGCCGCACGCCGGCTGGCTCGGCGACGAGCGCGAATACTACTCGGCGGCGGCGATCCTGGCCGACGGGCGCGGCTTCGCCTTCATCGACCAATCGCTCTGGGTGCGCCCGCCGTTCTACGTCGTCCTGCTCGGCGGCCTCTTCCGGGTCTTCGGGCCGGGGCGGACGCCGGTCTGGCTGGCGCAGGTGGCGCTCAGCACGGCGACGGTGGGGCTGGTCTACGCGCTCGGCCGGCTGGCGTTCGGGCGGCGGGCGGCGGCGCGGACGGCCGCGGCGCTCTGCGCCGCCTACCTGCCCTTCGCGGTCTACTGCCGGCTGCTCCTCTCCGAGACCCTGTTCAACTTCCTCTTCGTCGGCGCGTGCGTCGCGCTGTTGTGGCACGCGCGGCTGGGCGGGAGGTGGGCGCTCGTCCTCGCCGGGCTGGCGCTGGGGCTAGCCGTGCTGACGCGCGGGATCGCGCTGCCCTTCCTCGCGGCGGCGCCGGTCTGGTTCGTCGCGCTCCACGGCCGGCACGGCGCGTGGCGGCGTGCCGCGGTGTCGAGTGCGGTCGTCGTCGGCGTCGCGCTCGTCGCGGTCGCGCCGTGGACCGCGCGCAACGCGCTGGCCTATCACCGGCTGATCCCGGTCGACACGACCGGCGGCTACAACTTCTGGCTCGGCGCGATGGACGGCCGCAACGCCGGCGAGATCGCCAACACGCTCGGCGAGGTGCCGAACCAGGGCGACCGCCAGGTCGTCGCCTACCGGCGCGGCTGGGACGCCGTGCGCGCCGACCCCGGCGCCTACCTCGCCAAGTCGGTCAAGGAGTTCGGCGATCTCTGGACGATCAACTTCAGCGCGAACGAGCGGCTCCTGCAGGGCTTCAGCCGCGGCGACCCTTCGGCGGCCTGGCTCGCGCTGACGCTCGCGCTCGACGACCTGCTCTACCTGGCCGCGCTGCCGCTGGCGGTGCTCGGCTGGGTCTGGACGCGGCGGCGCGACGTCCGCTGGCTGCTCGGCCTCTGGTTCGGCTACAACTGCCTCACCGGCGCGCTCTTCTTCGCCATCTCCCGCTTCCGGCTGCCGCTGCTGCCGTTCGTCTTCCTGCTGGCGGCGCAGGGGGCGGTCGCGCTGGCGCCGGCGGTGGGCCAGCGGGCGCGCCCGCGGTGGCAACCGCGGCTGGAGGCTCGCTCCGCTGCGCTCCGCTCGCCGCGAAACCCGCCTGCGCGGGTTGAAGATGTCCCAGTCCGCGGAGGCGGACTTCGTGGCGAGCGCGAGCGAGCCCTTAGCCGCGGTTTCAACCGCGGGCTAGGCTGGCTCCCCGCCGTCCTGCTGATCGCGCTGATCGCCGCCTTCGTCTACCCGTCGTTCGCGCCGGGGCTCTACTGGACCGGCATCCGGGCGGCCGGGGAGCGGCAGCGGCTGGAGCGGGGGTACGACCTGCTGGCCGGGGGGCGGCCGGGCGCGGCGCTGGCGGTGTTCGAGGCGCTGCCGGCCGGCTTCGCCCCCCGGCCGACGGCGCTGGCGACCGCCTACCACCTGCTCGGGCAGGACGACCGCGCGCTGGCGACGCTCGACGACGGCCAGGACGCGCTCGGCGCGGCGCTGCTGCGCGGCGACATCGCGCGGGCGCGCGGCGACACGGCCGCGGCGGCGCGCGAGTTCAACGCGCGCGACGTGCGGATCGCCAACCCGACCGACGAAGCCTGGGCCGACCTCTTCCCCACCCCCCTGGCCCGGCTCGACGTCGGCGATGGCCTCGACCTCGGCTACCTGCGCGGCTTCAACCTGGACGAGCGCGACGCCAGCGGCGCGACCTACCGCTGGACCGAGGACCACGCCGAGGTGCGCCTCGCGGCCCCGGCCGCCGGGCCGGCGACGCTCCGCCTGCGGCTCAGAGGCTACCGGCCGGCCGGCGCGATCCCGCCGGTGCGCGTGTCGGTGAACGGGCGCGCGGTCGGCACGGTGACGCCGGGGGGCGCCTGGCAGGTCTACGCGCTGCCGGTGGCGCTGGCGGCGGGCGGGCCGGTCGTCGTCCGCCTCGACACGCCGACCTTCGTGCCGGGCTACGCCGACGAGCGGCAGCTCGGCGTGATGGTGGACTGGGTCGAGCTGGACCCGGCGGGGGCGGGACGGTGAGGCTGGCGAAGGCCGAGGCGCGCCCCGGCGCGGCGGTGGGCGCGTGGTCGCGGCGGGCGTCGGCGGCGCTGCTGGTGGCGGCGCTGGCGCTGCTGCTGCTGAAACTGCCGGCGACGGCGTCCTTCAGCCGGGCGATCCTGACCTACCCCTTCCAGGTCGACGACAGCGAGGGCGTGATTCTCAGCGAGGCCGAATGGCTGGCGCATGGCGTCGATCCGTACCAGCCGGCGCGGCCCGACTTCTTCACCGCCGCGCCCTACACGCCGATCTTCACCGCGCTCAACGCCGCCGCCTTCGCCGTCGCGCCCTTCACCTTCAAGGTCGGCCGCGGGCTGGCGCTGCTGGCGACGCTGGCGGTCGCCGCGCTGGCCTGCCTGCTGGTCCGGCGGCGGACCGGCAGCGCGCTCCTGGCCCTCTGGGCGGGGCTCGCCGTCCTGACGCTGGATCTCGTCACCGTCTGGTCGGTGCGCGCGCGGCCGGACCACCTGGCGCTGGCGTTCAACCTGGCGGGGCTGGCGGTCGTCTGGTGGCGCTGGCCGGCGGGCGACGCGGGCGGCGCGGGCTGGCCGCGGCGCGGCGAGTGGCGCGCGCTGGCGCTGGCGGCCGGCCTCTGCGCGCTCGGCTGCTACACCAAGCAGACGCTCCTGGCCGCCCCGCTGGCGGCCGGGCTCTATCTGCTGCTGCGCCGGCCGCGACTCGGCGTCGCCTTCGGCGCGCTCTACGCCGCGCTCGTCGCCGTCCCCTTCGTCGCGCTCGACCTCGCGACGCGCCACGGCTTCTACCAGCACATCGTCGCGTTCCATAGCTCGTGGGCGGCGGCGGACTACTTGCGGCTGGCCCGGCCGTTCGCCGCGCGCTACTGGCCGCTGCTCGCCGCGGCGGCGCTGCTGCCGCTCGCCGTCGCCGCGGGCGGCGCGCGCCTGCGCCGCGACCCCGATCTCCTGCCCGCGCTCTACCTGCCGCTGGCGGCGCTCGGCAGCCTGGGGGCGGGGACGCACGGCGGCAACCACAACCACTTCGTCGAGACGCTGGTGGCGGCCGTCCTCTGCGCGGCGCTGCTGGCCGGGCGGCTGGCGGCGCGCGGCGTGGCCAGCCGGGTCGCCGCCGCGGCGCTGGTGCTGCTCCTCTCGGTCGCCAGCGCGGCCGAGGCCCACATGGCGCCGACCGACTGGCTGGCGCGCGACTACCGCGCGCCGCTGCCGGCCGAGCGGGAGGGCTGGGCGCAGCTCGCGGCCTTCGTCACCAACGACCCCGGCCCGGTCTACAGCGACAACGTCGGCCTCCTGCTCGTCGCGGGCAAGCCAGTCGACTACACCGACCCCTTCACGCTGGCCTACGCCGCCGAGACCGGCCAGTGGGACCAGCGCGCGCTCGTCGGCCGGATCGAGCGCGGCGAGTTCCACCTGATCGCGCTGCGCTACGACGTCTTCGCCGTCTCCGGCGCGCCGACCGACCTGACGCCGGAGATGTTCGCCGCGATCCGCGCGCGCTACCGCCTGATCCAGCGCAACGTCCTCTTCGTCTACGCGCCGCGGTGACGAGAGGATAGACGATAGACGGTAGACGATAGGGACGGCCGCGCTGACGTTGGCCGCATCGGCGGTGGCCGATGCCCCACTCCTCCCGTCTATCGTCTATCGTCTATCCTCATCGTCTCATACTTTCGTTACAGTCGCCGAACAGCGAGTTTACCGGCCATTTGTCCTGGCTTCACACTTCGGCGCTATCGTGATCGTGTGAGGCGGCGGACGCCTCCTGACGGAATGAGCGGATCGGCAACGGTCAAGGAGTCGAAGATCATGGACCTGCGAGCGATCGCGCGGATCGGGAAACTCAAACTCGCCGGCGGCGCGCTGGCGGCGACGCTGGCGCTCGGCGGCGGCGCGGCGCTGGTCGCGGCGGCGCCGGGGTCGGTGGGCGTGGCGCCGGGCGCCGTCGCGGCGGCGAGCGGCACGCCGGCCGCGGCGACCCCGACGACGGCGAAGACGTCGGCCTGCGCGCGCGAGCAGCAACTGCTGGCGCAGAACCTCGGGATCGGCGTCGACGCGCTCCAGTCGGCGGAGAAGACGACGCTCAACCAGTTGATTGATCAGCGCCTCGCCGCCAAGAAGATCACGCCGGCGCAGGCGCAGACGCTGCACGACCGCGTCAACAACGCCAAGCAGGTCTGCGCCAACCTGGGCGCGGCGCACCCGGCGAAGCGGCGCGCGGCGCTCGGCAAGGTGCGGCGCGACGAACTGAGCGCGGTCGCGCAGAAGTTCCAGATGACCGAGCAGCAACTCGTCACCGACCTGCGCACCGGCAAGACGCTGGCGCAGGAGGCCCAGGCGCACAACGTCAGCACGGACGACCTCAAGGCGACGATGCGCGGCGCGCTGAAGACCGACCTCGACCAGGCGGTCGCCAACAAGATGATCACGGCGGACCAGGAGAACAAGGCCCTCGCCGCGTTCGACAAGCACGCCGACACGCTGATCAACCGCCAGTGGGGGCCGAAGCAGCAGCACTAACCCCGCCCCCGCGCCTCTCCTCATCTCTTTCCTCGCCGCCGGCGACTGTGTTGATCGCCGGCGGCGTTGCCGTTGCGGGAGGCTGGCGGTTGAAACCGCGCCTGAATGGCGCTGCTCGCCGCGAAGTCCGCCTCCGCGGGCCAAGGACGTTCCAACCCGCGCAGGCGGGTTTCGCGGCGAGCGCGAGCGAGCCCGTAGCCGCGGTTTCAACCGCGGGCGCGTGCCGAGTGCAACCGCCCACCAGTCGCCTGTTATACTCCCCGCGCCCGCCCCCGGGCCATACCCAGACGTGATGCCGCCCAGAGGAGGAACGATGGCGCAGGATCCGGTCGCGCGCGCCCTGGCGAGCCTGGACGAGCGGGCGCTCGTCGCCGCGCTGGTAGACCTCGTGCGCGTCCCCAGCGTCTTCGACCCGGCCGCCGGGACGACCGAGGAGCCGGCCGCGCGCTTCGCCCATGACCTCCTCGCCGGCTGGGGTTGGGCACCGCTGTGGGAGGAGGTCGCGCCCGGCCGGCCCAACGTCGTCGCCACGCTGCGCGGCGCGCGGCCCGGCCCCCACCTGATCCTCGAAGGGCACACCGACGTCGTCACCCCCGGCGACCCCGCCGCCTGGTCGCACGACCCCTTCGGCGGCGAAATCATGGGCGGTCGCCTCTATGGGCGCGGCGCCGCCGACATGAAGGGCGGCGTGATCGCCGCGCTCTTCGCAGCCGAGGCCGTCAGGGCGAGCGGCGTCCCCTTCGCCGGGACGCTCACGCTGGCGATCGTCGCCGACGAGGAGGGGATGATGGCCGGCATCAAGGACTTCGTCGCGCGCGGCCACGCCGACGACGCCACGGCGGCGCTCGTCTGCGAGCCGGAGGGCGGGCGGGTCTGCGTCGCGCAGAAGGGCGCGCTGCGCGTCCGCGTCAGCGCGCGGGGCGTGATGGCGCACGGCGCGATGCCCGAGTCGGGCGCGAACCCCGTCGCCGCGCTGGCCGAATTCCTCTCCCGTGTCCACGCCCTCGAGCGCGACCTGCAGGACGAGGCCGGCGAGCACGAGTATCTCGGCAAGGTCTACCTCACGCCGACCGTCATCGGCGGAGGCGAAGTCGCGCAGTTGAACGTGATCCCGGCCTCCGCCGTCGCCTACCTCGACGTGCGCACCACGCCGCTGGCGCCGCACGAGGCCCTGCTCGACCGGCTGCGGCAGGTCGCCCTCGGCGTGGCGCAGGACGGCGACGGCTGCACGCTCGCGGTCGACGTCCTCGAAGACCGCCCGCCGACGATGACCGACCCGGATGGCCCGCTCGTCGCCGCCGTCGTCGCCGCGCACGAGGCGGTCCACGGCGCGCCGCCGCCCCTCGGCGGCGTCCCCGGCGCGACCGACGGCACGATCCTCTGGCGCGAGCGCGGCCTGCCGGTCGTCGTCTACGGCCCCGGCGACGTGACGATCCCCCACCAGGCCGACGAGTTCGTCCGCCTCGCCGACGTCACCGCCGCCGCCCGCGTCTACGTCCGCGCCATCCTCGGCTACCTGGCGTGACCGATCCCCGCCCGCGCTCGGGGCAATAGCGGCGAAAACGGGGTAGGGTACGACCGATAGAGGAACTGCGGCGATCAGGCGAAGAGCGCCGCGACGTCGAGGACCGCGACGGCGCGACCGCCCTGGCGCGCCGAGGCCGCCACGGGCAGGTCGCGCCGCCATGGCGTCGCCGGGGGCGGCGCGGGCGCGGCGAGCGTGAGGAGGCCGTGGACGCCGGGGGCGAGCAGCGCGCCGAGCGCGTCGCCGTCGGGCGGCCCGACGATCAGCAGGCGGTCGGCGCCGGTCGGGGCGCCGGCGCCGGGTTCGCGCAGGTCGCGGACGAGGAGGCTCTGGCCGCGCCAGGCGACCAGCCCGGCGACGCCCCGGGGCGCCTGCGGCAGCGCATGGCAGGGCGGCGCGGCGAGGACTTCGCGCACCCAGGCGAGCGGCACGACCGGCACGGCCGCCCCGATGGCGGTCGTCGGGCCGGGCGGCGCGAGAGCCAGGGTAGGCAGCGGCCAGGCGAGGGCCGCGTCTGTGCCGGCCAGGGACGATCCGCGCGGCGCGGCGTCCGCGAGGAAGGTCGGGGCCGGCGGCAGCTCGCGCAACTCCTTG
>DASSSV010000828.1:0-7687 GCA_035708265.1 Thermomicrobiales bacterium
TGGCTGAGCACGCCGAGCCGGACGTCGGGCAGCGCGGCGATCGCCGCGAGCAGGCCCGTCGCGGTCTCGTTGAACCAGGGGACGGCGCAGATCACGAACGGCATGGCCCGGCTCCTATCGCTGTCACGCCGCTGCACGGGAGGCTCGTGCTATTGTATATCTGAGTAGCACCTGGCTAACTGCCAGGGCGGCGCGGCTGCTTTGAGGAAAGGGCGCGATGCGGAAGCCAGTGCCGTGGGAAGACTTGTGGCCCTGCCCCGAGGCGCGGCCGTTCTGGTGCTCGCACCCGCACTGCCTCTGGTGCAACTGGGACGGCGAGGCCAGCGAGAATTGGACGCTGGCCGCGCACCTCGGGGAGCGGCCGCCGAGCGAGCGCCGCTACGATCCGCGCTACCCCGCGGGGCACTACGTCCAAGACCGGCGCTATCTTGCCTGGCTGTGCGAAGACTGCGCCGCCGACGCGGGGTTAGCGTCCTGGTTCGTCGCCCAGGTCCGCACGCTCTACCCTGACGCGACCATCATCCGGGCGCCGGCCAGCCCGGACGAGGCGCCGCTCGATCCGACGTCGGTGACGGCCGTGCCCGCCAGACTGGCGGACGATGAGGCGAGGGACGACGGATGGTGGGTCCAATTTCCTGCCGGCCAGACTCCGATCGGGAAGCCTGAGCCGGGGAGTGGACCGGCTCAGGACGACGGGGGCGCGATGAGGGAAGCACCGACGGCGCAGCCGACGCCGTACCCCGAGGTCAACGCGGTCCTCGCCCTGCTGCTGCGCGAGGTGCGCACGGTCCTCGGCGACCGACTGGTCGGGATGTATCTCTACGGCTCGCTGTCGCTCGGCGACTTCGACCCCGACAGCAGCGACGTCGACTTCATCGTCGTCACCGAGGGCGAGCTGCCGGAGGAGACGCTGGCGGCGCTGGCGGCGATGCACCGGCGCATCGCGGCGAGGGGGCTGCCCTGGGCCGACCGCCTGGAGGGCTCGTACATCCCGCGCGAGGCCATCCGGCGCTACGACTCGGCCAACACGACCCACCCGACCATCGGGATGGACTGGGACTTCGGGCCGGGGCGGCACGGCCCCAAGATGGTGCTCGAGCACGCCATCATGCGTGAGGGCGGCGTCGCGCTGTGGGGTCCGCCCGCCGCGACGCTGATCGACCCAGTGTCGCCGGAGGATTTGCGCGCGGCCGTCCGCGAGATCCTGCGCGACTTCTGGGCGCGGCAACTCGACGGCCCGGAGTGGCTGCGCCCGCGGCACTACCAGGCGTTCGCGATCCTGACGATGTGCCGCGCGCTCTACACGCTCGACCACGGCGCGGTCGCCTCCAAGCCGGTCGCGGCGGCCTGGGCGCGCGACGCGCTCGGGCCGCCCTGGGCGGCGACGATCGAACGCGCCCTCCGCTGGCGCCACGACCACGCGCCGGGCGACATGACCGAGATGCTGGCCTTCATCCGCTACACGCTCGCGCGCGTCGGGATAGAACCACCGGCCGCGGGCTGATGGCTTGCCTCCCGCCGTGCCCGCCGCTACAGTACCGGTTGGGCAGGTGGGGCGGCACAATGCGCTATGCGAGGAGAGTACGATGTGCGGTGAGGACGCTCGGGCGCCGCGGGGCGCGGACGGCCACGATGAATTCGTGCTAGACACGCCGCGGGTGCGCGACTTCGTCGCCCGCGTGCGCGCGGCCATCGCGGCGGCCGGATCGCCGGCAACGGCGATCGAGGCGATCCGCCCGGCCTTCGCCGACCTCCTCGGCGACGAGACCTGGCTGCCGGCCGAGTACCGGGCCGACGCGCCGGACAGCGGCATGGGCGGCGGCATCGGCCAGTGGCTGCTCTTCCGCTCGGCCGCGCGCGACCTGACCCTCTTCTCGCTCGTCGTCCCGCCCGGCGCGACGACGCCGGTCCACGACCACCTGGCCTGGGGCCTAATCGGGCTCTACCGCGGCGAGCAGGAGGAGACCGTCTTCGCCCGGCGCGACCCGGCTGCGCCGGTGGGCGAGCGCGAGGAGTTGACGCCGGTGCTGCGGCGCACCGTCCGGCCGGGCGAGTTCTACCCGCTCCTGCCGCCGAACGACGACATCCACCAGGTCCGCACGACCTCGCCGGTGACCTCGGTCTCCCTCCACCTCCTCGCCAACGACACTGGCTGCGTCTGGCGCCACGCCTACGACACGGAGACGGCCGCCGTCCGCCCATTCCGTTCGGGGTACGTCAACCAACCGTGCGACGGAAGCGAGAAATGAGCAGTGAGACGTGAGAAATGCGGGACGCCAGCGGGGACGCGGCTTCGCTCACGGCACCTTTTCTCACTTCTCATTGCTGACTTCTCACTTCCGCTCACACGCCGCCGCGGCGCTCGAGCCAGGCCAGCAGGTCGTCGCGCTTGATGCAGATGACGTCGTGGCCGACCAGGGTCGCGGGCAGCTCGTGGTGATAGATCGCCGCGTGGATCACGTAGGAGGAGATGCCGAAGAGCTCGGAGACCTCGGCCACCGTCAGCTCTTGTTTGTGCATCAACTCCTCGGAGGTCTCCTCGCGCGCCCGGCGGCGCTGATAGATCACGTCAGTCCCGGTCATCGACCCTGCCCTCCTTCCGCCGTCCCGGCGGGGTTTCCACCGGTCATTATGGCAAACCGGATGCCACCGCGTCCGTAGCGGCGCGTTCGATCGCGTAGACGCAGATCGGCCGATCCCACTTCACGATCTCCCGCTCCAGCCGCATCCCGACCTTCTCCGCCACCCGGCGCGACGCGGTGTTGTCCGGGGCGATCAGCGAGATCAGCCGGGGGTAGCCGAGGCGATTGAAGCCGTAGTCGCGGCAGGCGCGGGCGGCTTCGGTCGCCAGGCCCCGGCCCCAGAGGCGGCGCAGGAAGAGGTAGCCGATCTCGACCTCGCGCCGCCCCTCGACCTCCTGCACGACCAGCCCGCACTGGCCGGCGAAGGCCCCCGTCTCCTTGAGCTGCGCGACCCAGAGGCCGATGCCGTCGCGCTCGTAATTGCGCAGCGTCCAGCGCACCCAGTCCTCGGTCGCCCCCCGGTCCTTCGTGCTCGGGTAGTGGCGCATCGCCTCGGGGTCGGCGAAGATGCCGAGGAGGTCGTCGACGTCGCCCCAACCCATCGGCCGGAGCACGAGGCGGGGCGTCTCCAGGATCGCCATGCGGGGACCCATCTGGCGGCGTCATCGCGGGGGGCGCTCCCCGCGGGGGGCGTCGCGCGAGCGCCCTCGCGCGGCGGGCCGGTCGGCGGCGACCGGCGAAGAGGGCTGGCGGGCCGGGCCAGGGGCGGGCGTCGTCGCACCCACTATTGTAGATAGGTACGCGCGTCGGCTACAAGTGTCACGCGGCGCGGGGGGCCGGTTACGGCGCGACTTCGGCGGGCAGGGCCAGCGCGGCGGCGCCGACGACGCCGGCCTCGGGACCGAGGGCGGCCGGGACGACCTCCACATCGCGCGCGAAGGAGAGGCCGATGCGCCGGGTCAGTTCCTGCCGCAGCGGCACGAAGAGCAGGGCGCCGGTCTGCGCGAGCCCGCCGCCGAGGACGGCGCGGTCGAGGTCGAGCAGCACCGTGGCGCTGGCGATGCCGCGCGCGAGGGCGTGGGCGGCGTCGCGCATCAGCCGGGCGGCGAGCGGGTCACCGCGCCGCGCCGCGTTCGCGATCGCCTCGCCGGTCAGCTCGTTGGGCGGCAGCGTCGCCAGGATGCTCGCCTCGTCGCGGGCGAGCGCCGCCCGGGCCCGCGCGACCAGGCCGGTGCCGGAGGCGTAGACGGTGAGGCAGCCGATCGCGCCGCAGTAGCAGCGCGGCCCCTGCGCCGAGACGATCACGTGCCCGACGTGGCCGGCATTGCCGCTGGCGCCGTCGAGCAGCTTCCCCCCGACGACGATGCCGCCCCCCACGCCGGTCGAGACGACCATGCCGAGCAGGCAGCGCGCCCCGCGCCCTGCGCCGAAGCGGGCCTCGCCAAGCGCGAACGCCTTGGCGTCGTTGTCGAGTTTGGCCGGCAGCCCCAGCGCCTCCTCCAGCCGCGCGCGCAGCGGGAAATCGCGCCAGGCCGGGATGTGCAGCGGCGAGACGATCCCCTCGGGGAAGACCATCGGCCCCCCACAGCCGATGCCGACGGCCACGGGCGTCGCGCCGCTCTCCCGCCGCGCCCGCTGCGCCAGCGCGACGACGGTCGCCAGCAGCGTCTCGGCGTCGGCGCCGTCCGGCGTCGGCGCGCGGACGTAGGAGAGGACGCGGCCGTCGGGCGGGACCACACCGGCGGCGAGCTTGGTCCCGCCGATATCAATCCCGAGCACCGGTCCTACCTGCATCGCGACTCCCCGCCCGCTCGCACCGGCACCCCGCCGTGCGTCCGCCCGCCACCCCGATTGTACGGCATCGGGCGAGCGATGCGCGGTGAGCGACGGGGGCAGCCCCCCTGATCCCCCCAATCCTGGGGAGAACCCGCTCCACACGCCGCGGCCATCCGGGACGCGGGTGGTTGGGCAACGCGCCCGCGGTTGAAACCGCGGTTAGAGGCGCCTCACGGCGCCGCGAAACCCCCGCCCAGCGGGCACCCGGCGGGTTGAGGACGTCCCAGTCCGCGCAGGCGGACTTCGTGGCGAGCGTGAGCGAGCCCCTAGCGGCGACTGAAGTCGCCGGCGCGCGGTCCGGCGCGACCGCTACCCCATCGTCGCGGCGTTGACGACGGGTTCCCCCCAGGATTGGGGGGACAGGGGGGCCGCGCCTTCACTCACCACTCGCTTGCGACGGCGCGGGGCGCGCTGCTACAACCTGCGGCGGGGGCGCGGGCCCCGCGGCGCGACAGGGGAAGGATGGGATGCGGCTCTATATCATCCGGCACGCGGACCCGAATTACGAGGGCAACACGATCACCGCGCAGGGTCACCGGGAAGCGGCGGCGCTGGCGGAGCGGCTGGCGCGCGAGGGCGTCACCCACCTCTACAGCTCGCCACTGGGGCGCGCGCGCGACACGGCGCGCTATACCCAGGAGGCGACCGGCCTGACGCCGACGATCGAGGAGTGGACGGCCGAGCTGACCGACTTTTGGGCCGAGCGCGAGCCCTGGGGCCGCCTCGTCGCGTGGGACATCCCCGGCGAGGTCATCCGCGGCGGCAATGGCTTCCCGACGCACGACACCTGGCACCAGGCGCCGCCTTTCCTCGGCGAGGGCCTGGCCGAGCACTTCGCGCGCTTCGTCGCCGCCGCCGACGCCTTCGTCGCGCGGCACGGCTACGCGCGCGAGGACGGGCGCTACCGCATCGTCGCGCCCAACCGCGACCGCATCGCCGTCTTCTGCCACAACGGCTCGGCCCAGACCTGGCTGGCGCACCTGCTGGCCATCCCGCTGACGCTCTTCTGGTCGAGTTTCTGGCTCGCACCGAGTTCGGTGACGACCGTCCTCTTCGACGAGCGCTCGACGGAGTGGGCCGTGCCGCGCTGCCTCAACGTCGGCGACACCTCGCACCTCTACGCGGCCGGCCTGGTGCCGCAGCCGAACGGCATCCTGGCGAATTACGAGTGAGCCGTTAGCAGTCAGCGATCAGCGATTAGCCACACTCGTGACGACTCATGGCTGACGACTGACCACTCGCGCGTCACGGCTCGATGAACACCGCCCAGGCCGGCGGGCGGGGCGGGTCGTCGCCGTCGGGCGGGCAGGCGTCCGCCTGCGCGCAGGGCGTGAGGGCGGCGCCGGGCGGCTGGAGGGGCGGCAGCCCGCCGGGGCGGGTCAGGTAGCGCACGATGCCGTCGGCGAGCGCGCGGGCGACGAGGTCCTGCCGCGCGACGAGGAGCGCGCGGTCGGCCGGGTTGGTCAGGAAGCCGAGTTCGACGATCGCGCCGGCCGTCTCGCGACCGATCACCGTCTCATAGCGGAGGCGGTTGTAGGCGTAGTAGTAGGCCATGCCGCGGGTGATGTTCGGGTCGCGCGGCAGGTCGGTTGCCGCCGCGTAGGCCGCGGCGAGGGCGGCGACCAGCGCGTCGTCGCGCGCGGGGTCGGGGCTGGCGACGTAGCGCGCGATCTTGTAGCCGCGCGCGGCCGGGTCGGGGTTGGCGTCGCAATGGACCGCCAGGAAGAGATCGGCCCGGTAGCCGGCCGGCACGCGCGCCGGCAGGATGTCCACGGTGACGCCGCGCGCCTCCAGGAGCGCCGCGAGGCGCGTCACGACCGCCAGGTTGATATCCACCTCGCGGTAGCCGCCGCCGCTCCCGCCGGTCTGCCCGCGCAGTCGCGCCTGCTCGGCCGGCAGGTCCTCGATGTGCCAGTGGCCGACCTGCAACCCGACCCGCGCCGACCAGAGCGCCCGGTCATCCGCCGCGCCCGCCTTGCTGATTGGGACGGCGAGCGGCCACAGCGCGGCCAGCAGCGCCGCGCATACGGCGAGGAGGCGCAGCCAGCCTGATGGCCGGCGAAGGAATGGCGCCGCACTCGTCGCGTCCATTCGGTGGCCCTCACGCGCCCCGGTCGGGGGCGCGCCCGCGGTTGCAACCGCGGCCAGGGGCTCGCTCACGCTCGCCGCGAAACCCGCCTGCGCGGGGTAGGTCACGGGCCTCGTCTTAGTCCGCGCCGGCGGCCTTCGTGCGGGGGTGCCCGCTTGCGGGCCTGGCGCCCCCAGCCGCGCCTTCAGGCGCCCGTACCCCGTTTCCTGGCTGGCTCGCCGCTACTCGTCCCAAGCCGCGCCGGGCGGCGGGAAGACGACCTCGTGGAACGCCTCAGCCAGCCCCAGGCCGGCCGGCGCGCCGGCCGCGGCGGCGCGCTCGCGCCAGGAGCGGGCCAGCGCGGCCGGGTCGCGCGTCTGGCTGGCGTGCGCGGCGCGCGCGGCGACTCTGGCGTCGAGTGTTGCTGTTATGTCGACGAAACGGTCGGGCCGGCCGGTGTGGAAGAGCCAGGCGGCGCGGACGGCGTGCGGCGCGGCGCCGTCGGGGCCGGGGCGGCGGGCCAGCGGGTCGGCCGCCGCCAGCGCCGCGAGGGCGCTCTCGCGGTGGTCGCAATGGAAGACGTAGGGCTCCCACGGGTCGAAGGCGAAGAGCAGGTCCGGCCGGACGCGGCGGATCTCGGTGGCGATCGCCGCCCGCAGCGCGGGCGCATCGGCCAGCGTGCCGTCCCCGCGGCGGAGGAAGACGACGTCGCGCACGCCGAGGACGGCGGCCGCCGCGAGTTGCTCCGCCTCGCGCGTTGCCGCGATCTGCGCCGGCACGGCCAGCGGATCGGCCGAGCCCTTGTCGCCCGAGGTCAGCAGCAGGTAGGCGACGCGGGCGCCGCGCGCCTTGAGCGCCGCCAGCGTCCCGGCGCACCACGACTCGATGTCGTCCGGGTGCGCCGCCACCGCCAGCGCCGACCGCACCTCGTCCAGCTCCACCCCATCCTCCGTATCGCCGGCCGGGCCGCGTCGCCGCGCGGGAACCGCGACCGCGCTCGTGGTGTATCTTTCATAGACCGAGATGCCGCCGCACCCGGCGCGCCGGGAGGACGGAGGGCAGGCCCGATGATCCGCACGTCAGCCCGTATTCTACTGGTTGCCGCCGTCGCCGTCGCGCTGGCTGCCTGCTCGCCATTCGGACGCGGCAGATCGGCCGGGCCGGCCCCCTCCTCGCCCACGCCGGCGGAGGCACAGACGCCTACCGCCACGCCCGCATCCACGCCGGTGGCGAGTTCGCCGGGGACGCCTGCCGCCTCACC
>DASSSV010000829.1:0-33619 GCA_035708265.1 Thermomicrobiales bacterium
ATGAGGCCGGCCCGCGGCGGGGGTGACGGAGAATGCTGGCGGGGTGCGCCGCGGCTGCCGGCGCGCCCGAGCGCGCTGTCGGGTCAGCCCTGGCCCGCCTGGAACATCCAGCGCATGCCGAACCGGTCGGTCATCTCGCCGTACAGGCCGAAGAACGCCTCGTCCAGCGGCATGGTGACGGTGCCCCCCGCGGAGAGTTTCTCGAAGTAGCCGCGGATCTCCTCCTTGTCCCCGGAGGTGAGCGCCAGCTTCACGGGGCCGTCCTGCCCTGCAGCGGCGCCCGGCATCCCGTCAGAGGCCATCAGCGTGATCCCGGCCGACGAGAGCATGGCGTGCAGGACGTGGTTGCGCTGTTCGGCCGGCACCTGGTCGGCCATCGGCGAGTCAGCGTAGGTCATGATGCTGAGTTCGCCGCCCAGGCAGCTCTGGTAGAAGGTCATCGCCTCGCGGCAGGTCCCGGCGAAGTTCAGGTAGGGAGCCAGTTGTGCCATGGTCTTCCTCCGTGTCTCATCGGTGCGTGGGCCTTCGTCGGCGGGCATCCTAGCACAAATGTACGTACGGTGCAAGGGCGGGGCATGGGGGTGGGCTGGCGGCTGGAGTCGCGCCTGTCGGCAGGCCCGCACGTGAGCACCCCGCCGCGAAGCCTCGCCAAGCCGGGCGGCTCAACTCCGGGCGATCGGGCACGACCCGTCACCTCTGTCCTCGGTCTATACAGTGACGAGGGTACGGGGCAGACCTGTCCTCTCGTACAGTATTTTCCGATTGACAACGTTTGCGAGCGCGCATATAATTGAAAGCATGAAGACAATGACGCCGGCCGATTTCGCGACCGCATCGTTTGAAGACTTGGTGCCCCGCTGGATGGGCGCGGTGTGGTGGTCCGGCATCCGCCCGGCGCTGCGCCGCATGCTCGAAGTCGACCTGACGCTGGCCGAACTGGTCGCCCTGCACGCGCTGGCGCACCACCCGCTGACGATCGCCGAACTGGCCGAGATGCTCTACCTGAGCCATTCCGCCGCCAGCCGCGCCGCCGACCGCCTGGTGCGCGACGGCCTGGTCAGCCGCCAGGAGGACCCGGCCGACCGCCGCCAGAAGCGCCTCACGCTGACGGCCGAGGGCGAGGCGCTGCTCGGCGAGATGCAGCGCATCCGCTCCGGCCGCGTCCAGGCGGCGTTCGCCCGGCTGGAGGACGACGAGCGTGAGCAACTGCGCGCCCTGATCGCCCGCCTGATGGCGGCGATGCAGGAATTGGGCGACGAGGAGCCGACCGATCAGTCGTGGTCGCCCTGCGCGCGGCAGCGGCGCCCTGAGCACCCGCACCATCTCCGCGCGCGGCCCCAACCGCGCGAGTGACGGCCGGCAGCGACGCCGGCAATAAACCACCCGAGCAACGCGTTAGCACTGGACACGCGGCCGCGAGCCGTCGGTCGGGGTGCGCGCGCGACGAGCGGAGCGCGATGCTCCGACCAGCCGGCCGGGACGGCGACGGGGCCTCCCCGGCGACGCAGAGAGGGAACGAACGGTGGAAGTAGTAGCATCAGAAGCCCCGGCGCGCGGGGGCGGGTTCCACGCCCTGACGCGCACCCAACTGATCGGCACGATCATCGGCTTGCAGCTCACGCTCTTGCTGGCGGCGCTCGACTCGACGATCGTCGGGACGGCGATGCCGCGGATCATCGCCCAGCTCAACGGTTTCGACCGCTACGCCTGGGTCACCACGGCCTACCTGCTGACCTCGACGACGGCGGTGCCGATCTTCGGCAAGCTCTCGGACATCTACGGCCGCAAGTGGTTCATGCTCGTCGGCGCGGCGCTCTTCGTGATCGCCTCGGCCTTCTGCGGCGCGGCCGGCGACCTGCCGCTGCCCGGCGACGGCATGACCCAACTGATCGTCTTCCGCGGCATCCAGGGCGTCGCCGGCGGCATCGTCACCGCGATCACCTTCACGATCGTCGGCGACATCTTCCCGCCGTCGGAGCGCGGCAAGTACCAGGGGCTCTTCTCGGCGGTCTGGGGCCTCGCCTCGGTCTTCGGCCCGACGCTGGGCGGCTGGATCACCGACAACCTCTCCTGGCGCTGGGTCTTCTACGTCAACCTGCCGGTCGGCATCGTCGCGGTGCTGGTGCTGCTCTTCGCCTTCCCGTACTTCAAGCCGGAGGGCGTCAAGCACGCGATCGACTACGCCGGCGTCGCCACGCTGATCGGCTGCCTGGTGCCGCTCCTGCTGGCCCTGACCTGGGTGACCGACTACGGCTGGACCGCGCCGCGCATCGTCGGGCTCTTCGCGCTCTCGATCGTGATGCTCGCCGCGTTCATCTACTTCGAGGGGCGCGCCGAGGAGCCGCTCCTGCCGCTCTCGCTCTTCCAGAACCGGATCGTCTCGGTCTCGTCGATCGCGCTCTTCCTGACCGGCATCGGCATGTTCGGCTCGATCCTCTTCATCCCGCTCTTCATGCAGGGCGTGAGCGGGGTCTCGGCCACGGAGTCGGGTAGCCTGCTGACGCCGATGATGATCACGCTCACGATCGCCAGCATCATCAGCGGGCAGCTCATCTCGCGGGTCGGCCGCTACCGGCTGATCGCGCTGGTCGGCACGGCGATCATGGCCTTCGGGATGTACCTGCTCGCCGGCATGGGCGGCAACACCTCGCAACTGGTCACCGTGCGCAACATGATCGTCGTCGGCATCGGCCTCGGCCTGACCATGCCGCTCTACACGCTGGTCGTGCAGAACGCGGTGCCGGCGCGGATGATCGGGACGGCGACGGCCTCGACGCAGTTCTTCCGCTCGATCGGCGGGACGGTCGGCGCAGCGATCTTCGGCTCGGTGATGCTCAACCAGTACACGGCGCGCTTCGATCAGCTCGCCCCGGCCGGCGTGCCGTCGCAGGTGCTGACGGTCTTCCGCAACCCGCTGCAGCTCACGCAGATCATGCCGCAGCTCGAGCAGACCTTCGCGCGGCTGCCGAACGGCCCGCAGCTCCTGCAGACGCTCCTCGGGCACGTCAAGGATGCGCTGGTCTACTCGCTGAGCAGTTGCTTCTGGATGGGCACCATCCTCGTCGCGGTCGCCTTCGTGGTGACGATCTTCCTGCCGGAGATCGAGCTGCGCAAGACCAACCGCGAGCACCCGGCGACCGACACCGCACCCGCGCCGGTCGCGGAGGCGGAGGAAGCGCTCACCGTAGCGTAGACGGGAGATGGAGGGCGGAAGACGGATGAGGGGCGATCCCCTCCCGCTCTTCCGTCCTCCGTCGCCGTCCCCACCCTGCCTTTTCCCTCCTTCGAGCATCTATTCCCCGGCCTCCATCCCCAGCCCCCTTCTTCCGTCCTCCGTCCTCCGTCTCCCGTGCTATCATCCCGGCCGGGACACCGGCTCGCGCGACCGCGAGGGGGGACGATGGAACGGCACGACATGGGGCACGGGGACTGGCCGGGGACGGCCGACGCCGTCGTGATCGGCGGGGGCGTCGTCGGCGCGGCGACGGCGTTCGCCCTGGCGCGCGACGGCCTGCGGGTCGTCGTCGTCGAGCGCAAGTCCGCGCTCGGCGCGCTGACCACCGCGGCGTCGGCGGCGAGTTTCCGCGCGCAGTTCACCGACGCCGCCAACATCGCGCTGATGCGCGAGAGCATCGCCGTCTTCGAGCGCTTCGCCGAGGTGGCCGGCCTGCCCGGCTACGACCTCGGCCTCCGGCAGCAGGGCTACCTCTTCGCCAGTGACCGCGAGGCCGACGTCGAAGCGCTGCGGGAGCGCGTCGCCCGGCAGCGCGACCTCGGCCTCGACGACGTCGAATTCCTGGCCGGCGATGAGGTCCGCCGCCGCTTCCCCTACCTCAACCCGGCCGTGCGCGGCGCGGCCTTCCGCGCGCGCGACGGCTGGCTCGACGCCGGGCGCCTGACCGCCGGCTTCGCCCGCGCCTCCGGCGCCCGTTTCCTGCTCGACACCGAGGTCGTGGAGATCGCCGTGGCGGGAGGCCGCGCGATCGGCGTCGCCACGAGCCGCGGGCAGATCAGCGCGCCGCTTGTCGTCGTCGCGGCCGGGCCCTACAGCGCCGCGGTCGCCGCGACGGCCGACGTCGCCCTGCCGCTCGCGCCGGTGCGCCGCCACCGGCTGATCGTCGCGCCGCGACCGGCGATCCCGCCCGACGCGCCGATGACGATCGACGCGACGACCGGCGCGCACTGGCGCCCGCAGGCGCTCGAAGGCGGCACCGGCGCGCTGGTCGCCTGGTCGCAGGACGAGCCGCCCGGCCCGCCCGTAGACCCCGTCCCGCCCGACCCGGCCTACCCCGCCATCGCGCTAACCGCGATCATCCACCTCTCGCCCTTCTGGGCCGATCTGATCCCGACCCTCGGCCCCGCCGACCTGCGCCTGAGCGCGGGGCAGTACACCGTCTCGCCCGACCACAACGCGCTGATCGGCCCGGTCGAGGCGGTCGCCGGCCTCTACGTCAACACCGGCTACAGCGGCCACGGCGTCATGGCCAGCCCCGGCGGCGCCCGCCTCCTGGCCGATCTCATCGCCGGCTGCCGCGCCGACGTCGACAACCCCTTCAGCCCCCGGCGCTTCAAAGACGGCCTGCCCGCCGCCACCGAGGGCGAGCGGATGGTGCTGTAGCGCCTTCGCCCTCACCCCCCGCCCATGACAAATGTCAACCCCCATTCCTGACACCGCTCACTTATCGCGAGGCCGCCCCGGGCCTACAGTGGGTGACGTGGGGCGCGCGGCGAAAGCGCCCCCACGCCGAGAGCACCGGCCACGACTACAGGAGGTCTCACATGGCCGCGTTCACCCGCTGGATCCTCGGGCACAAGCTCCTCGTCGCCCTCTTCTGGGTCGCCGTGACGGTCGTCGGCGGCCTCACGGTCGGGCGGGCGACCGGCGCGCTCTCCCAGCAGTTCGCCTCGCCCGGCAGCGAGGCGTACCAGACCGACCAGACGCTGCTGCGGACCTACGGCGTCGGCGCCGACCCGGTGGTCCTCGTCCTGACGCTACCGGCCGGGACGACCGTCGACACCCCCGGCGTGACGGCGCAGTTGTCCGGCGCGCTCACGCAGGTCGGCGCGGCGGCGCCGGGCGCGCGCATCGTCTCCTACGCCTCGACCGGCGACCACGCCTTCGTCTTGCGCGACGGCCGGACGACCTTCGCCCTGGTCGCCCCCCCGGTGACGCCCGCCGACTACACCGGCGCGCGCGGGACGGCCGCGGTGCAGGCCGCGGCGGGCGGCGTCCGTGTCGCCGGCGCGCCCTTCGAGGTCACCGGCATCGCCGTCCTGACCGGCTGGGGCGGGAACGCCGGCGGGGGCACGAGCGTCCTCACCGAGACGCTGATCGGCGCGGCCGGCGCCCTCGTCGTCCTCGCCTTCGTCTTCGGCTCCTTCCTGGCGGTCGTCCCGCTGATCATGGCTGTCGCCGCGATTTTGACCACCTTCCTCCTCGTCTGGGGCGTCACGACGGTCACCGACGTCTCCTTCATCGTCCAGTTCCTGATCGGGCTGATCGGCCTCGGCGTGGCGATCGACTACGCGCTGCTGATCGTCGTGCGCTGGCGCGAGGAGCGCGCGGCGGGGTACGCCAACGCGGTCGCCGTGCAGCGCGCGATGGAGACGGCGGGCCTCGCCGTGATCCACAGCGGCACCACCGTCGCGGTCGGCCTGCTCGCGCTGGTCGTGCTGCCGGTGCCCTTCCTGCGGAGCATCGGCTTCGGCGGGATGCTGATCCCGCTGGTCAGTGTCCTGGTGGCGATCACGCTGCTGCCGGTCGTCCTCGCCACCATCGGGCCGTGGCTCGACTGGCCGCGCAGCCGGCGCGACGCCCACGTCAGCCCGGCCTGGGCCACCTGGGCGCGCCTGGTCGTCCGGCGGCGCTGGTTGGCCGCGGCCGCGGCGCTGCTCGTCCTCGGCGCGCTGCTAGCCGCCGCCGCCACCCTCCACCCCGGCGAGCCCGAGGCGCTAGCGCTGGCGAAGGCCGGCGACGCGCACGATGGCGTCGTCGCCCTAGAGCAGTCGGGGATCGGGACGGGCGTCCTCACGCCGATCTACGCGCTGGCGCCCGAGGATCAGGCCGGCGCGGTGGCGGCGCGGCTGGCCGGCGTGGACGGTGTGCGGGCGGTCGTCGCGCCGGAAGGCCCGGCCTGGCGGCGCGGCGGCACGGCGCTGATCACCGTCCTCCCCGCGGCCGACGCCAACTCCGCCGCGGGCCGCGCCACCCTGGCGCGCGTCCGGGACGCCGCCCACGCCGGGCCGGCGAGCGCCCGGATTGGCGGCGACGCCGCCGAGAACGCCGACTTCATCGCGGCGGTCTACGGCAACTTCCCCCTGATGGTCGGGCTGATCGCGCTGGCGACCTTCCTGCTACTGGTACGGGCCTTCCGCTCGCTGCTGCTGCCCCTCAAGGCGGTGCTGCTGAACGTCCTCTCGGTCGGCGCGGCCTGGGGCGTCCTGGTGCTCGTCTGGCAGGACGGCTACGGCTCGGAGCGCATCTGGGGGATCGTCGCCTCCGGCGCGATCACCGCCTGGGCGCCGCTGATGGTCTTCGCCTTCCTCTTCGGCCTCTCGATGGACTACGAGGTCTTCATCCTGGCCCGCATGCGCGAGGAGTACGACCGAGCGGGGGCCACCGACACAGCGATCGTCGAGGGCGTCGGCCGGACCGGGCGGCTGGTGACCTGCGCGGCGCTGATCCTCACCTTCGCCTTCGTCTCGCTCGCCTCCGCCCCGGTGACCGACATCAAGATCCTGGCGACGGGCCTGGCGGCGGGGATCCTCCTCGACGCGACGGTCGTCCGCGCGCTGCTGGTGCCGGCGCTCGTCTCGCTGATGGGGCGGTGGAACTGGTGGCTGCCGGCGCCGTGCGCCCGGCTGCTGCGCGTCGCGCCGTCGCACCCGGCGCCCGAGCCGGCGCCCGAACCGGCCCGCGCGCTGGCGCTCGTCGCCGCGGGCGAGAGAGAGTAGGAGGGCCGCGCGGGATGGCGAGAACGGCGACACGACCGGCGATCTTTCGGGGAGGCGCCAACGCGCCTCCCTCTTCCCGCTATACTGGGGCGACACGCGAAGCGGGCGGCGCGGGAGGAGGCGTGGCGATGGACGGGCACGCGCGGGCGGTGGACGCGCCGGCGGTCGCGACGGGCGCGGGCGCGCCGGGTCGCGTCAGCCCGGCGGTCTTCTGGCTGACGGCGACGCTCGCCTGCCTCCTCTTCCTCTACTTCCCGCTCGCCGATCTGGCGCGGGCGCACCCGTCGCCGGGCCGGCTGGCCGCCACCCTCGCCGGGATGGCGACCTTCGTCGGCCTCTACCTCTGGTTGATGGTGCGCGGCCCGATCCTCGGTGCGCCGCTCTCCGCGGCGGAGACGCGGCGCCATGTGCTGCTGCTCGCGGTGATCGCCGGGGTCGTGCTAGCGCTCACCGTGGCCGCGAGCCCCGACTACGTCTGGTTCGTGCTCTACGCCAACATGGTCGCGGGCGTGAAACTCCCGGTGCGCGCCGCGGCGGCGACGATCGCCGGCCAGACGGTCCTCGTGGTCGGCGGGACGGCCGCGACGCTCGGCTGGCGCGCCCTCAACCCCGCGTTCGCCACGATCGTCTCGGTCTCGATCCTGCTGATCGGCGTCGCCTGGATGATCGCCACGATCCAGGCGCTGCGCGCGGCGCGGCAGGAGATCGCGCGGCTGGCGGCCGCGGAGGCAGTCGTGGCCGAGCGGCTGCGCTTCGCGCGCGACCTGCACGACCTGCTCGGCCACAGCCTCTCGGCGATCACGCTCAAGGGCGAGGTCGCGCGCCGCCTCCTCCGCGACGACCCCGACCGGGCCGAGCGGGAACTTGGCGACGCGCTCGCCGCGGCGCGCGAGGCGCTGCGCGAGGTGCGCGAGGCCGTCAGCGGCTACCGCCAGCCGACCCTCGCGGCCGAGTTGCGCGGCGCGCGGGAGATCCTGGCGGCGGCCGGGATCGCCTGCACCTGCGAGGGCGACGCCGGCCCGCTGCCGCCCGCCGTGGCGGCCGTGCTGACGTGGGCGGTGCGCGAGGGGGTGACGAACGTCGTCCGGCACAGCCGGGCCCGCCGCTGCACGATCCGCCTCGGTCGCGCGGACGGCGCAGCGAGCGTCGAGATCGCTGACGACGGGGCCGGCGTCGCCCCGGCCTCGGACGCGGCGGGGCCGGGCGGCCACGGGCTCCGCGGGCTGGCGGAGCGTGCGGCGCAGCGGGGCGGCGCGGTCGAGGCGGGGCCCGATCCCGCGGGCGGCTTCCGCCTGCTGGTCACCGTGCCCGCCGGCGACGATAGGCCGGCCGCGGGGACGGGGCGGCCATGATCCGCGTCCTGCTGGCGGAAGACCAGACGATGGTCCGGGGCGCGCTCGCCGCGCTCCTGACGCTGGAGGGCGACATCGAGGTCGTCGCCAAGGCGGCGCGCGGCGACGAGGTGGTGCCGCTGGCGCTGGCGACCCGGCCGGACGTGGCGCTCCTGGACATCGAGATGCCGGGCGGCGACGGGCTGGCCGCCGCCGCCGCGCTCCACGAGCGGCTGCCGGCCTGCCGCGTGGTCATCCTGACCACCTTCGGGCGGCCGGGCTACCTGCGGCGCGCGATGGAGGGCCACGTGGTCGGCTTCCTCGTCAAGGACGACCCGCCCGAGCGGCTGGCGGCGGCGATCCGGCGCGTCGTGGCGGGCGAGCGCGTCATCGACCCCGCGCTGGCGGAGAGTGCGCTCGCCGAGGGGGACAACCCGCTCACCGAGCGCGAGCGCCAGGTGCTCAGGCTCGCCGCGGGCGGCGCGACCACCGCGGACATCGCCCGCGCCGTCTTCCTCTCGCCCGGCACGGTGCGCAACTACCTCTCGGTCGCGATCCAGAAGGTCGGCGGGCGCAACAGCATGGACGCCGCGCGCATCGCGGAGGAGCGGGGGTGGTTGTAGCGGGCGTTGGGAGAGGGGGCGCCGAACGTCAGCGAGGCGGGGGTGAGGGCGCAGCCGCCAATGGCTGCACGGCCGGGCCGCGCAAGTGCAGCGCGCGGCCGTCGAGGTCGAGCGTGGCGCGCTCGCCGGCTGGGACGACGAGGATCTGGGTGGGGCCGTTCGTGGCGCCGAGTCCGGCGGGCGGCGGGGCCGGCGCGATCACGAGGGCCGCGCCGGCGGCGAGGGCCTGGCGATAGGCGTCGGCCGTGCCGCGCGGCAGCAGGACCAGCGGCGCGCCGCTCGCGTCGCCGACCGCCAGTGCGGCCGGGCCGGCGACGACGCGGAGGGCGACGCCGGCGTCCGTGGGCGGTTCCGTTTCGAGGACCAGGCCGCCGTCGCGCCCGACGCGGACGCGGTCGCCGCCCGCGAGCGCCTGGAGGGCGATGCCGCGCTGCGCGCAGGCGTCGCGGAGGGCGACCAGGGCCGGCGTCGGGTCCTCGTCGTCCAGGCCGAGCGTCGCCACCGCGCGGACATGGCCCTGGCGCACGAGTTCCACCGCGCCCGGCAGGTCGCGCGCGTCCGTCACGAGCAGCAGGTCGAGGTCGCGGTCCCAGGGCCGGAAGAACCGCCCGAGCGCCGCCGCGACCCCGGCGCGCGAGGCGCCCGGGCCGACCAGCACGCGCCCGCCGCCGGCCCCTTCGAGCAGCAGGCCGAGCGCGCCGTCGGCGCCGACGGCGGTGAGGCGCGGTCGCGCGGGCGGCCGGTCGAGGGCGAGGAGCGGTAGGAGCAGGCCCAGGACGAGCAGGACGGTCAGGGCGGCACGTAAGAAGTCGGCTCGTCGGCTCATCGGATTGTCGGGTAGTGCCGGCCCGGGTCCGACGACACTGTCGGTGCTGGCCTGGCCGGTCGTGTCACCCGCCACCGCGCAACCCCCGGCTACTCCACAGCCCGACTAGCCGACTAGCCGACTACCCGACTCGCTATGGCCCCTTGTAATACGCGATGCCGATGGCCGTGCCGCGCTCGACGCGCGTGCCCGAGTCGAGCGTCTGGCTGATGACCTGGCCGGGCTGGACGTTGGGGTAGGCCGCGAAGAACTGCGGGTTCTGTGCCAGGATCTCGGCCCTGGTCATCCCGTTGACCGAGTTTACGGTGAAGCCGGCCTCCTGCAGCGTGCTCACCGCCTCCTGGTAGTTCCTGCCGACGACGCCCGGCACGACGACCACGTCGCCCAGGCTGACCGTCACGGTGACGGCGGAGCCGAGCGGGGCCGTACTGTTCGGCGCGGGGTTCTGGTCGATCACCGCGCCCTTCGGGACGACGCGCGACGAGGCATCGGTGCGCTCCACGCCGAAGCCAGCGCCCTTGAGGATCGCGACCGCCTGCTCGTAACTGAGCCCCAGGACGGGCGGTACGGCCGCCTGCGACGGCCCGCGGCTGATGATGAGCGCGATCGTGCGGCCGGGCGGAACCTGCGCGCCGGGCGCGGGATCCTGCCGGAGCACCTGGCCGGCCGGCACGTCGGAGCTGTTCTCGGCGCCCGCCTGCTCCGCCGCCAGCCCGACCGCCTTCGCCTGCTGCTGCGCCTGCGCCAGCGTCTTGCCGCCGAGGTTGGGCACGGCCACCAGCGCGATCGTCGGCGTCAGCGTCGCTGTAGGCGGCGCGGTCGGAGTCGGCGGCGCGGTCGGCGACGCCGCGGTCGGGCGCGTCGGGGACGCCGGCGCGGTGGTCGCCGTCGGCGCCGTGGACGGCGAGGCGGGGGCGCCCGCTTGCTGGCCCGGCACGGTGGCGGCGGTGGTGGCGGTCGGGGCGTCGGTAGGCGGCGCCGTCGCGGTCGGCGCGGCGGCCGAGGGCAGTCCGGCGAGCACCGGCAGCGAGGTCGGCGTGCGCAGCCCCGCGCCGAAGGGCGAGAGGCGGAAGCCGGCCAGGAGGAGGCCGATCAGGCCCAGGGCGATCACCGCGCCGACCAGCCAGGTGACGCAGCCGAGGCCGCCGCGGCGCGGCGGCTCCGCCGGCGCCGCGCGCCGGGCGACCGCGGTCGTGCCGCGCCGCGCCAGCGCCCGCCCGTCCGCCGCCCGCACGGCCGCGCGACGCGCCGGGACCGGCCAGTCGGGCCAGTGGCGCAGCGCGTTGGCCATCTCGCGGGCGCTGGTAAAGCGCGCGGCGGGGTCTTTGGCCAGCGCGTGGACCGTCAGCGCCGCCAGCGGCGCCGGCACGGCCGGGTTCACCATGTCCGGCGCGGGCGGCGGGTCGTGGACGTGCTTGACCGCCACGCCGACCGCGCTGTCGGCGGTGAAGGGGAGGTCGCCGGTCAGCATCTCGTAGAGCACGACGCCCGCGGCGTAGAGGTCGGACGCGGGGGTCGCGGGCTCGCCGCGCGCCTGCTCGGGCGAGACGTAGTGGACCGTGCCGAGGCCGACGCCGGCCTCGGTGAGCGTGACGTCGGCCAGCCCCTTGGCGATGCCGAAGTCGGCCACCTTGGCGGTGCCCTCGGGCGTTATGAGGATGTTCTGCGGCTTGACGTCGCGGTGGACCAGCGCCCTGGCGTGGGCGTAGCCGAGGCCGTTGAGCACCTGGAGCATGATCGAGACGGCCTCGTCGACCGGCAGCGGCCCGCGCGCGCGGATGACTTCTTTGAGGTTGGGGCCGTCGACGTACTCCATCACGAAGTAGTGCAGGCCCTCCTCGACGCCGACGTCGAAGATGCCGACGATGTTGGGGTGGGTCAGCGCCGCGACGGCCTGGGCCTCGCGCTGGAAACGGGCGAGAAATTGCGGGTCGGCGGCGTACTGCTCGCGGAGGACCTTGATCGCGACGTTGCGGCCGAGCAGCGTGTCGAACCCGCGATAGACCACGGCCATCCCGCCGTCGCCGATTTTCGGCCCGACGCGATAGCGCTCGTTGAGGAGTTGCTCCATGCGCCTACCTGTCCCACCGCACAGCGAATCCCCGTGCCGGCGGGGACGGGGCTTGCAGATCTGGCGGAATAGTAGCCTGCGCGGGCGAAGTCTGTCAAACCCCCGAGTGTTGGTGCGGTGGCCCTCACCCCCATCCCCTCTCCCAATCCTGGGCGAGGGGGAGAACCCGCGGAGACATCGCGCCACTCTTCCAAGTCAAGGGGCAGGAGTGCGGCTAAGCGACGTCAGAGCTCTCCTGGCCCCGCATCTTGAAGAGCGCTGCGCTGTCTCTGCGCGGCCCCCCTCGCCCAGGATTGGGAGAGGAGGCCGGGGGGTGAGGGCGACCAGCGCCAGAGTGTTTGACATCGCGCAATCCATGCTTTACATTCTCGCGTGGGAGGCGCGCGGATGCAGGAACGCGAGGGCGGGGCGGTCCACAACCGGCTGAGGGAGGCGCGGCGGGCGGCGGGGTGGTCGCAGGGCGATCTCGCCGCGCGCGCGGGCGTGACGCGGCAGACGATCGGCGCGCTGGAGGCCGGGCTCTATGCGCCGACGATGGCGGTGGCCCTCCGGCTGGCGCGCGCGCTCGGCCGCGAGGTCGGCGCGCTCTTCTGGCTGGCGGACGAGCGCCCCGCCGTCCCGGCCGAACTCCTCCCTGGGATGGGGCCGGCCGGCGACGCGCCGCTGCGCGTACAGGTCGCGCGCGTCGGCGGGCGGACGCTGGCGCGGCCCGCGGGCGCCTACGCGCCGGCCGACGGTCTCGTCGCGGCACCGCCCGGCGCGGAGCATCCTTACGACCGCGTGCTGGTCGAACTCCTGACCGCGCCGGAGGTGCTCGACGCGAGCGTCGTCGTCCTCGGTTGCGACCCCGCGCTGGCGACGCTGGCGGCGCACCTCGGCCGTCGCCACCCGGGCTTGCGGCTGATCGCCGACAACGCCGGCAGCCTCGCCGCCCTGGCGGCCCTGGCGCGCGGCGAGGCGCACGTCGCCGGGATGCACCTGCGCGATCAGGCGGCCGGCGAGTACAACCTGCCGTTCGTGCGCCGCGCCTTCGCCGGCCGGCACGTCGCGGTGGTGACGGCCGCGCACTGGGAGCAGGGGCTGATCGTCGCGGCCGGCAACCCGCGCGGCATCGCCGGCGCGGCCGACCTGGCGCGGCCGGACCTGGCGATCGTCAACCGCGAGGCGGGCGCGGGCAGCCGCGCCGCGCTCGACCAGGCGCTCGGGGCGGCCGGGGTCGCGCCCGCCGCGGTGCGCGGCTACGACCGGACGGTCGGCTCGCATGCCGCCGTCGCCGAGGTCGTCGCGGCGGGGCTGGCCGACGCCGGGCCGGGCATCCGGGCCGCCGCGGCGGGGCGCGGCCTCGGCTTCGTGCCGCTCGTGTATGAGCGCTACGACCTGGTGATCCCCGGCGAGCACCGCGATGCCGCGCCGGTGCAGGCGCTCCTCGACACGCTGGCGAGCCCCGGCTTCCGCGCCGACCTCGCCGCGCTGCCGGGCTACGACGCCTCGCGGACCGGGAGCGTCGTGCTGGACGAGCGGGTATGAGCCGTCAGCAATCAGCAATCAGCAATCAGCCGGCAGCCGTCAGCGGATTCCTGCTAGCTGATAGCTGACTGCTGACGGCTACGACCGCGGCGACGACGCCGCGCGCGGACGAGGAAGACGCGCGATGCGGAGGCTGAACTCCGGGCGGAAGATACTCGTCGCCGGCCTCGGCGTCGCCCTGGCGGCGCTGCTCGTCGCCTGCGGCGCGGGCGGCGCGCAGGTCACGGCGCCCGCGACCGCCGACGCGGCCCCCGCCGCGCGCGCGGGCGGTTCCCCGGCCGCATCCCCGCCGCGGATCACCGGCAACCTGACGGTCTTCGCCGCGTCGTCGCTGACCGACGCCTTCAACGAGATGAAGCGGGAGATCGAGGCGGCCAACCCCGGCACGACGGTCACCTTCAACTTCGCGGCCTCCTCGACGCTGGAGACGCAGCTCGAGCAGGGCGCGCGGGCCGACGTCTTCGCCTCGGCCGACGAGGCGCAGATGGCGAAGGCGCAGCAGGCGGGCGTGATCGCGGGCGACAGCCGCCTCTTCGTGCGCAACACGCCGGTAGTGATTGTCCCGGCGAACAACCCGGCCGGGATCGCGCGGCCGCAGGATCTCGCCAAACCGGGCGTGAAACTGGTGCTGGCGGCCAAGGGGGTGCCGATCGGCGACTACGCGCGCCAGGTCTTCGCCAACATGGACCGCAATCCGGCCTACGGCCCGGACTTCAGCCAGCGGGCGCTCGCCAACCTCGTCTCCAACGAGACCAACGTGCGGCAGGTCGTGGCGAAGATCCAGCTCGGCGAGGGGGACGCCGGCGTCGTCTACGCCTCGGACGTCACCCCGTCGGTGCGCGGGCAGGTGAAGATCATCCCGATCCCGGAGGACGTCAACGTGGTCGCGCGCTATCCCGCCGCGGTCGTCAAGGGCGCGGCGAACGCGGCGGGCGCGCGGGCCTTCCTCGACTACCTCGTCTCGCCGGCCGGGCAGGCGATCCTGACGAAGTGGGGCTTCGTCCCGCTCCGGCCGGGCGGCACGCCGACGCCAACGAGCATGACCGGCGTGCCGGCCGCGGCGCGGACGGGCGGGGAGGGCCGCTGATGGCCCGCTCGCTCGACGACCGCCCGGCCGCCATCACCCGCCCGGCGCGCGGCGAGGCCGCCGCGCCCCCGCCGCGCGCGCTCCGCGGCCCGCGGCTGGAACTGACCGCGCTCTTCGGCGTGCCGGGCGCGCTCTTCGTCGCCGTCGTCATCCTGCTGCCGCTCGTCGCCCTGCTCTACCGGACCTTCCAGTCGGGCGCCTTCCTCACCAGCCTGCGCCTGCCGCTCGTCGTCGCGGCGCTGCGGCTGACCGCGGTGACGAGCGCGATCACGCTGCTGATGGCCCTGGCGTTCGGGACGCCGCTCGGCTGGTGGCTGGCGCGCGCGCGCTTCCCGGGCAAGCGGGGGCTCGACGCGCTGGTGGACCTGCCGGTCGTGCTGCCGCCGGTCGTCGCGGGCGTGGCGCTGCTGATGGCCTTCGGGCGGCGTGGCCTGCTCGGCGAGCGGCTCAGCGCCGGCTTCACCGTGCCGGGGCTGGGGCTGACCGTGCCGGGCTTGTCGCTCTCCTTCTCGACCGCCGCGGTGATCCTGGCGCAACTCTTCGTCGCCACGCCGTTCTACATCCGCGCCGCGCGCGTCGGCTTCGCGCGCATCGCGCCCGAGCTCGAGGAGGCCGCCGCGATCGACGGCGCCTCGCCCTGGCAGGTCTTTCGGCAGATCACCGTGCCGCTGGCGCTGCCCGCGCTGTCCAGCGGGCTGGTCCTCTGCTGGGCGCGCGCGGTCGGCGAGTTCGGCGCGACGCTCATGTTCGCCGGCAACTTCATCGGCCGCACCCAGACGATGCCGCTGGCGATCATGAGCGCGATGGAGACGGACCTCTACGCCGCGCTGGCGCTCGCCGTCCTGCTCGTGCTGGTCGCCTTCGCCGTCCTCCTCGGCTCCCGCTGGCTCGCCGGCCGCCACGGCGTCGAGTTGTGAGCGGCGCGCCGTCCCCTGCCCACATCGCCAGTGCCGGCCCGTCCCGCCGGCCAGTGTCGCCGTCCCGGACGTGCGGTATGCTCTCCTCGCCCGAGGTCCCGCGCGACGGCGTGGGCGAGGGGCGGGTGGTCGTGCCGGGATGAGAGGGGAGAGGATGGTCGAAGTGCGGCGCGGCGACCACCAGGTACGCGGCGAGGGCGATAGCCGCCTCTTCGTGCGCGAGGTGCGGCCGGCGCGGGGCGCGCCTGGGGTACCCGTGCTCCTGCTGCACGGCGCGCGCGTGCCCGGCGTCGCCTCGTTCGACCTCGCCGTGCCGGGCGGCTCGCTCGCGACGGACCTCGCCGCGGCCGGCCACCCGGTCTACGTGATGGACGCGCGCGGCTACGGTGGCTCGGCCCGGCCGCGGGCGATGGAAGAACCGCCGGAGGGGCGGCCGCTGGTCCGCTCGATCGAGGTCGTCCACGACATCGCCGCCGTCGTGGGGTGGGTCTGCGGGCGACTTCGCGCGCCCGGCGTCGCGCTCCTCGGCTGGGCGACCGGCGGGCACTGGGCCGGGCACTACGCAACGCTCTACCCGCATCGGGTCCGCGCCCTGATCCTCCACAACACCCTCTACGGCGGCACAGTCGGGCACCCCTCGCTCGGGCCCGGCACGGACATGGAGGACCCCGAGCACCCCTGCCGCTTCAACGCCGCGGCCTACGGCGCCTATCGCCTCAACACGGGGGCGTCGCTCCTCCCCGGCTGGGACCGCAGCATCCCGCTGGACGACAAGGCCGCCTGGCGCGACCCGGCCGTGGCCGATGCCTACGTCGCCGCCGCGCTCGCCAGCGACCCGGCCGGCGCCAGCCTGACGCCGCCGGCCTTCCGCGCCCCGAGCGGCGCGCTGGAGGACAGTTTCTACCTCGCCTGCGGCCGGCAACTCTGGGACGCCTCGTTCATCCTCGCCCCGACGCTGGTGCTGCGCTCGGAACGCGATTTCTGGTCCCGGCCCGAGGACCTGCTGCGCCTCGTCGAGCACCTCGTCCACGCCCCGATCGTCCGCGCCGTCACCCTGCCCGACGCGACGCACTTCGTCCACCTCGACCGCCCCGAGCGCGGGCGCGACGACTTCCTGCGCGAAGTCCTGGCCTTCCTGGCGGACGCCGCGCCCTAACCGACGTTTTGCCGGTCCGTATGCGGCCCGATGGCGCGCGGTAGCACGAGGGAGGAGCCGATGGGCGACGCGACCGACCTCTTCGCGAGCACCGCCGGGTACTACGCCCGCTACCGCCCTGGTTATCCACCGGCGGTGCTGGACCGGATCCGCGCGGCCTTCGGCCTCGACGGCACCGGGCGCCTGCTCGACCTCGGCTGCGGCACTGGCGAACTGGCCCGGGCGCTCCACGGCGACTTTACGGAAGCGGTCGGCCTCGACGTCAGCGCGGAGATGCTCGCGGAGGCGCGGCGGCAGGCCACGCGGGCCGGCATCGCCAACATTCGCTGGGTCCAACTGCCCGCCGAGGAGATCTCCGGCGCGCTCGGCCGCTTCCGCCTGGTCACGATCGGCAATGCCTTCCACTGGATGCGCCGCGACGTGGTGCTCGACCGGTCCTATGACCTGCTGGAGCCGGGCGGCGGCGTCGCCATCCTGGGCAACCCCGGCATCTGGACGGGCGAGGACGCCTGGGAGCGGGCGGCGCATGACGTGGTCGTCCGCTGGCTGGGGCCGCGCCGCCGCACCCGCGCGGGCTTCTTCGCGGACGAGGAGAGAGCGGAGAAGGTTGCCCTCGCCCGCTCGCGCTTTGTCGGTATGGAGGCCGGCGATTACCGCTGGTCGCGCCCGGTCGACGTCGACACCATCCTCGGGGGACTCTTCTCGACCTCGTTCGCTAGCCGCGCCCTCCTTGGTGATCGGGCCGACGACTTCGCGGCGGACCTGCGCCGCACGCTCCTCGCGCTCGACCCCGCCGGGCGCTTCGTCCAGCGCCTGATCACCGACTACCTCTTCGGCCACAAGCGTTAGCGCGGAACATGGCACCCGCCATAGCCTCGTGCGGGCTGACTCCTGTCAGAGACAGGCAACGAGGTCGCCTGGCCTTCAGTCAACTGGGTGATGCTTACGATATCGCAGGCGCGGCCGCGCGCACATGGTAGAGGTAGACATTGCGCCCCGTGGCGAAGACGCGGCGCGCGAGCGTCAGGTTGTGCTCGGCCAGGGTAGGGTCGTCGTCGGGGATCAGCACCAGCGTGGCCTCCGCGGGCACCCGCTCCACTAGCGCAGGATCGTCTAGCTGGGACAGCAGCAGCTCGCCGGCCAGCTCCAGGTTGCGGTCGGCCGCCGCCTGGGGATCGAGCGGCGGTGATGGGCGGTCGCTCACGACATCCCCTTGACGACATCGGCCTGCCGGGATGCTGGCGATGGTAGGGGCGACGCGCGGCGTCGCCTGCGCGCGGACGCCAGCCGCGCCGCGGGCATCTGACCCGCGTGGGGGGTGCCTGGCCTCTGTAGCGGGTGTCCACGCCAGCCGGGCGACGCGCCGCGTCGTCCCTACCGCCCCACCGCCGATGGATTCTCCACGGGCCGTATCACTCGACCAACTCGCCGCGCAGCACCGTGACCGCCTGCCCGCCGATCTCGACGCGGTCGCCGCGGTTGCGTACGCGCACGACCCCGCCGCGCGCCGACGCCTGGTAGCCGGTCAACTCGTCGCGGCCGAGCCGCGCGGCCCAGAAGGGGGCCAGGCAGCAATGCGCCGAACCGGTGGCGGGGTCCTCGTTCACGCCGACCGCGGGGCCGAAGAAACGCGACACGAAGTCGTACTCCGTGCCAGCCGCCCGGCTGGTGACGATGAAGCCCCGCGCGGGGATCGCCGCCAGCAGCCCGAAGTCGGGGCGCAGGGCGCGCACGTCCGCCTCGGTCGCGACTTCGACCAGGTAGTCGAAGCGGTTCTTGCCGACCCAGACCGGCGCGGCGCCGAGCGCCCGCGCCAGGTCGGCGGGCGCGGGCGTCGGGGCGGGCGGCTCGGCGGGGAAGTCGAGCCAGATCCAGTCGCCCTCGCGCCCAGCGGTCAGGAGGCCGCTGCGGGTGTGGAAGCGCGCCCGCTCGCCCGGCGCCAGGTGCCCCTCTTCCCAGAGGACGTGCGCGCTGGCGAGCGTGGCGTGGCCGCAGAGGTCCACTTCGACGGCCGGCGTGAACCAGCGCAGGTCGAAGCCGTCGTCGCGGCGCACCAGGAAGGCGGTCTCGGAGAGGTTCATCTCCCGCGCGACCTGCTGCAGCCAGGGGGCGTCGCGCGGCGCCGCCAGGAGGCAGACGGCGGCGGGGTTGCCCGCGAACGGCGTCGCGGCGAAGGCGTCCACCTGCGTGATCGGCTGGCCCATCGGTCCCCCCTCGGGGCGCGATCAGCCCGCCGCCAGCGCCTCGCCGTCCGCGCGCAGCAGGAAGCGCAGTTCCCGCGGCAGCCGGTGGCCCCAGGCCGACTCGTCGTGCCCCGCGCCCTTCTCGATCGTGCAGAGCAGGTCTGCGCCCTCGCGGTAGCCCTTGCCGCGCAGCAACCGGCAGAGCCGGCGCACGTCCGACAGTTCGCCCCGCCCCTCGCCCGTGCCGGCATCCAGATAGATCCGCCCCGGCACGAACGCGGCCCGCTGAATGTAGTCGAAGATGGCGCGACGGGCAAACCAGAGCGACGGGCTCATCGCGCCGACCAGGCCGAAGACCTCCGGCCGGCGGAAGAAGGCGTAGAGGCTGATGAGCCCCCCCATCGAGGAGCCGACGACGCCGGTGTGCTCGCGGCCGGGGAGGGTGCGGAAGTCGGCGTCGATGAGCGGCTTGACCGTGTCGCACAGGAAGGCGACGTACCGCTCGCCCTTGCCGCCGCCGAGGCGCGGGTCCGCGAAGGGGCTGTACTCGCCCAGGCGCCCGTCGCCCATGTTCGGGATGCCGACGACGATCGCGTCGAGCCCCTCGGCGTGCGCCGCCGCCATCGTCTCGTCGACGCCCCAGGCGCCCGCGAAACTGGTGGCGGGGTCGAAGAGGTTCTGCCCGTCGTGCATGTAGAGCACGGGGTAGCGCCGGCTGCCCTCGTCATAGGAGGGGGGCAGGTAGGCCAGGAGCCGCCTCGCGTTGCCGAGCTGCGGGCTCCGGACGCCGTCGCGCACCTTCAGCGTCCCGGCGATATTCGCCGCGTCGCCGTCCGCCTCGCCGTAGTCGCGCCACCCGTCCATCGTCACCCCGCCTACGCGCCGTGACTCATCCCGCATAGCCATTCCTACGTCACCCCTGCCGCCCAAATCACGCGCCCGGATACGAAAAAGACCGCCCTCCCGTAGGGGAGCAGCCCGGCGGCGCGCGGCACGGCCCGTCCGTACCGCCCGGCAGTATAGCACGACGCGTGCCGCGGCCTGAGACCGCCTGCGCGGTCTGGGTTCTGAACCCGGCGCGGGCCGAGTTTCGTGGCCGCAGGTCTCCAATCCCGGCTCCAGGCGCCGGCCCCGCTTTACCCGACCGGTTTGTCCGGCGCGGGGAGCGAGGTGTAGAAGTCCTGGTAGAAGCGGCGGCTGTAGTCGTCGAGCAGCGCCTGCAGGCGGTCGGGGTCGGGCGAGCGCAGGACGAAGCCGGCGTGGTGGTCCTTGCCGAGCCGGATGGCGATCTCGGGATCCCGGTAGGCCGAGGTGTCGGGGTACTCCTGCCGGGCGAGCGTATTGATGATCGCGCCGTAGTCCTGGCGCCGCTCCGGCGGCCGGTAGGGACGGCCCGGCGGCAGCGTCTCCAGCCTGGCCCACTCCTCCCAGAGATTGATCCCCGTCGAGGCTTCGACCAGGTCGGTGATGAAGGCGCCGCCGACACGCGCGGCCGTCTCCAGAAAGTAGAACTGGCCGTCCTCGCGCCCCTTGATGAACTCGGTGTGCGAGGGGCCGCGCTCCAGGCCGAGCGCGCGCAGCACCTCGCGGTTCATCGCCCGGAGGGTGCGCTCGTCCTCCGAGCCGCGCTGCACCGTCTTGGTGATGAAGAGGCCGCCCTGGTGGACCACGTCCATCGGCGGCTGGCCGTACTGGTGCGCCTCGGCGAAGACGACCTCGCCGTCCACGACGAGCGAGTCGACGTGGTAGACGTTGCCCGGCACGTAGCGCTCGAGCAGGTGGAACGACTGGCGATCGCCGAGCGCGTCGAGCCGCGGCCACAGGTCGTCCGGCGCCTCGATCTTGACCACGCCGATCGCGGCGGCCTCGGAGCGCCGTTTCAGCACCCACGGCGGCGGCACCCGCTGCATGTACTCGCGGATGCGGTCGTAGTTGAAGATGCCGACGAAGTCGGGGACGCGGATGCCGGCGTCGCGCGCGCCGGTGCGCATCGCCAGTTTGTCGCGGAAGAGGCGGGCGCGGCTGTCGCCCATGCCGGGCAGGCGCATGTGCTCGCGCAGCCCGGCCGCCGTCTCGACGTCGAAGTCGTCCAGCGCGACGATGCGATCGATCGCGCGGGAGCGGGCCAGGTAACTGACGCCGTGGATCATGTCGGTCAGGTTGTACATGTCCGGCATGTAGAAGATCTCGTCGATGCTCTCACGCGGCCAGTCCCCATGCTCCAGCGCCGTCGTCGTGATCAGGAGCACGCGCCAGCCCTGGCGCTTCGCCGCGCTCAGGAAGCGCTGCCCCTTCTCGTGCCCGGCCAGGCAGAGGATCGTCTGCGGCTGCCTCGCGGCCATGCTGCCCTCCTCAGTCGGGAGTCGGGAGTCGGGAGTCGGCAGTACCGGCTTCCGCAGGCCGCCCCGGTCGGTACTCGTAAGCCGGTACTGCCGTCTGCCGTCTGCCGTCTGCCGTCTACTCCAGTCCCTCGCCCGTCTCGGCGATGAGCTGATCCACGACGGCCGTCAGTTCGCCGGTGCGGGCATAGGCGGCGAGCTGGCGGTCGGCGCTGGAGCCCTCGTCGAGGATGCGGTAGGCGTACTCGACCTCGCGGCGGCTGCCGAGTTCGTCCACCACGTCGCCGATGAACCACTCGATCAGCTCGCGCACGAGGTCGCGCGCCGGCAGGTCCTCCTCCTTGCCGAAGTCGATCAGCCGGCCGTCGAGGCCGTAGCGCACCGCGCGCCACTTGTTCTCCTCGATCAGGTCGGCGGCGTAGACGCGGAAGGTGAGGTTGTCGCGGCGCAGCTTCCAGATCTTCGCGATGATCGCCTGGAGGATCGCGGCGATGCAGACGACCTCGTCCACGCGCGTGCAGACGTCGCAGATGCGGAACTCCAGCGTGGGATACTTGAAGTGCGGGCGCACGTCCCACCAGATCTTGCTGCCGTCGGGGATGCTGCGCGTGTGGATGAAGGTGTTGACCAGCGCGGCGTAGTCGTCGTAGGACTGGAAGACGCGCGGGATGCCGCTGCGCGGGAAGTTGCGGAAGACGATGCTGCGGTAGGACTTCAGGCCGGTGTTGCGCCCCATCCAGAAGGGCGAGCTGGTCGAGAGGCAGAGGACGTGCGGCAGCATGTAGCGCACGACGTTCATCGCCTCGATCAGGAAGTCGCGGTCCTCGATGCCGATGTGGACGTGCGTGCCGAAGATCAGCAGGCGCTGCGCCAGCTCGGCCATGTCCTCCTTCACGCCGGTGTAGCGGTCCAGCGGCGTGATCTCCTGGGTGTGCCAGGAGGAGAAGGGGTGCGTGCCGGCCGCGACGATCGTCAGCCCGCTGCGCGCGACCGCGTCTCGGACGATCCGGCGCAGCCGCGCCACCTCCGCGCGCGCCTCGGCCGGCGTCTGGCTGACCTCGGTGCCGACCTCGACGATCGACTGGTGGAGTTCGGGCTTGATCTGGGCGAGGAGCATCACCTCCTCGTTGCGGAGGATCTCGGTGATGTAGGAGCGCAACTCCCGCGTCGCCGGGTCGACGATCTGGTACTCCTCCTCGATGCCGATCGTCAGCGATGGCGCTTGCATGCTGTCCTCCGAAGTCGGGAGTCGGGAGTCGGGAGTCGGAAGTGGCGGCTCCCGTAGGGCAACCGGTCGGCGAGAGTAAGCCGGTATTGCCGACTGCCGACTGCCGCCTCCCGACCTCTCAGCGCTTCTCCACCAGGAACGTCGGCACCGTCGAGCCGCCGCCGGCCGTGACGTTGAGCAGCGCCTCGGTCGAGAGGCGGGTCAGGCAGCCGTCCACGTAGTCGCCGTAGAAGATGAACGGGTCGGTGTCGATCAGCCGGTCGATCAGTTGCACGCCGCCGTCGAGCAGGCTCGGGTAGGGCTCCTCGGGGAGGGCGACGCGCTCCTGCACGACGTAGGGCTCGGCCAGCGCCGCGCGCACCGCCGCCGCCCACGCCTCCGGCTCGACCTCCCAGCCGAGGACGACCCCCTTGCCGCCGTACTCGTCGTTCGGCTTGAGCACCAGCCGCTCGCGCTGCTCCGCGACGAAGGGGAGCAGGTCCACCGGCTCGCCGCGGTAGAGCGTCGCGCGGTCCTCGACGCGGCGGGTCCAGGGGATGTGCGCCTCGATCGCCTCGCGCTCCTCGGGCGCGAAGAGGGCGGCGTTGCGCTCGTCGCTCAGCACCGCCAAGCTCGCCTTCTTGTGGAGGATCTTGCAGCGGAAGGGGTTGATCATGCAGACGTTGCCGTCGAGGACGGCGCGCACGACCGGCTGGTCGAAGCCGCCGCGCTCGATCAGCTCGCTGATCAGCACCCGCTTGTAGATCAGCGTGATATGGAAATCCCCGGCCACGAGGCGGCCGTCCCGATACTCCACCTCGCGCGGGTCGGCGATCACGCACTCCAACCCCTGGGAGCGGAAGTAGTCGTCGAAGAGGACGAACTCGCTGAAGGTCGGGACCTCGCGCCAGTCGAGGATGGCGATGCGCGGGCGCTCGCGGCGGCCGGCCCATTGCTGGTAGGCGTCGAGCAGGACGTGGAGGACCATGTGGCGCGCCGGCAGCGGGCGCACCTCATAGTGGTGGAGGAACTCGCGCATGATCGGCAGGCCGAGGAAGACGTCGGAGAGCGCGTCGTTGTAGGCCGGCGCGGCCGGTACCTCGGCGTTGTACTCGATGAAGCGGAGGCCGCCGCGCTCGGCGGTGAAGAAGGCGTCCATGCGCGAGGTCGGGCTGGCGACGGCGTAGCCGGGCGCGTGCTGGATCAGGCGCTCTTCCCAGTCGAGCAGGCCGAACTGCGCCCGGAATGCGCCGTCCTCCAGCGCGGCGTGGTACGCCTTGCGGAACGCGCTCATCACCAGGCGGATGCGCGCCTGGAGGAACTCGTACTGCTCGGGCGTGAGGAAGCGCGGGCGCAGCACGCTGGAGAGGGGCCGCTGGCCGAAGAAGAGGCCGCGCCGGCGGAGCTGGTCGTCGAGCTGCGCCTGCGTCTCGGCCGCCAGCTCGTCGGTCAGCAACTCGTGGTACGTCGCGATCGCATCCCAGAGCGGCATGGCGTTCTCCGTTCGTGACGTGGGAGCGTGGGAGCGTCGCTCGCTACGCTCGCTGAGCGTGAGAGCGTAGAACGTAGCCAGGAGCACCGCGCTCTCACGCTCTCACGCTCCTACGCTCCCACGCCCCGCCGTGAACAGCGCGTCCCAGCGCAGCGCCGGCAACTGCGGGCGCGGGTTCTTGGCCAGGCGGATCGCCATGTCGGCCATGTGCGTCACCGCCCACTCGAAATAGTGCGGCGTCAGCGAGTAGAGGTCCATGTCCGGCGCGGGGTTCATGAAGTCGATCGCGTAGGGCACGCCGTCGCGGACCGCCCACTCCATCGAGTTCATGTCGTAGCCGAGCGCGCGCATCAGTTTCAGGGAATCCGCGACGATGCGCTCACCGAGTTCGGGCGAGAGGTGCTCGTGCTCGACGTGGTACTTGCGCTCGCGCGGGTCGTACTTGATCGGCAGCACCTCCTCCTGGCCGAGGCAGATGCAGCGGACGAACTGGTCCCACTCGATGTATTCCTGCAGGATCATCGTCAGCAGGCCGGAGTTGTTGTAGTTGTGCCAGATCTCCTCGAGGGAGTGGCAGACGTAGACCTCCTTCCAGCCGCCGCCGTGCGCGTCCTTGAGGATGCAGGGCAGGCCGATGTAGTCGACGATCGCCTGCCAGTCGAGCGGGTAGACCAGATTGCGCAGGCTCTCGTCGTGGACGATGCCCGGCACGTAGTCCTTGTTCGGCAACGCCAGCGTCTTGGGGCTGGCGACGCCGAGTTTCGTCGCCAGGGACGCGCCGAAGAGTTTGTCGTCGGCCGTCCACATGAAGGGGTTGTTGATCACCGTCACGCCCTGGAGGACGGCGTGCTTGAGGAAGGTGCGGTAGTAGGGGACCTCGTGCGAGATGCGGTCGATGATGACCGCGTAGTCCACCGGATCGTCCATCCGCGTGCCGCCGAGTTTGACGTACTCGGCGACGACCCCCTCGTCGCGCTTGTTGACCTCCTCGATGAACGCCGGCGGGAAGGACCACTCGCGCCCGACGATCAGCCCGACCTTCAACATCGCTCACTCCGTTCGCTTCAGTGCTGAGCGATGAGCGATGAGTAGGACGAGGTACGGCCCCCTCGTCACTCGTCACTCGTCACTCGTCACCCCCTCATCGCTCATCGCTCGTCGCTCATCGCTCGTCAGTCGTGTCCGCCGATGTAGCGGACGATCTTGCCGCGCCACCAGGGCCAGTCGTGGGTCCAGCCGTCCCAGATGCGGAGCGCGTGCCAGATCTCCTTGCGCCAGAGGACGCCGGAGAGTTCCTCGTTGCTCGGCCGTGAGGGGTCGTCCTGGCTGGTGACGAGGATGATGTCGATATGGCGCAGCGCGGCCAGCCGGACGGCGTCGCTCTCGTGCGCGATGTAGGCGACCGGGTTGTTGAAGTAGACGTTGTCGTCGGAGTAGCCGCCGGTGAAGCGGCGGACGTCGTACATGCCGTTGAGGCCGATGGTGCGGTCGACGAGCGTCGGGTAGCGGAAGGCGAAGTTGACCGCGTGGTAGGCGCCGAAGCTCGCGCCGGTGGTGATGAGGAAGGGGTTGTCGTTGACCCGCGCGGTGAGTGGCAGGACCTCGTCGCGGAGGTAGGCGTCGTACTGCTGGTGCCGGCGCGCGCGATCGGCCGGGTGGAGGTGATTGTTGTACCAGCTCTCGCCGTCCACGCTGTCCAGGCAGAAGAGCTGGAGCCAGCCGTTCTCCAGGTGGGAACCCAGCGCGGCGACCATGCCGCGATCCTCCCACTCGTAGAAGCGGCCCAGCGACGTGGGGAAGACCAGCGTCCTAGCGCCGGCGTGCCCGAAGATGAGCAGTTCCATCTCGCGCCCGAGCGACGGGCTATACCAGCGATGGTACTCGCGCTTCACGGCCTGCACATCCCCC
Source organism: Thermomicrobiales bacterium (assembly GCA_035708265.1). Taxonomy (GTDB): domain Bacteria; phylum Chloroflexota; class Chloroflexia; order Thermomicrobiales; family CADCWN01; genus DASSSV01. The sequence continues at coordinate 25,622 of DASSSV010000829.1, forward strand.
CGCTCGAAGGACGAAGTACGAATGACGAAGTACGAATGACGAATGGCCGCAGCGCCGTGTTGATTCGTACTTCGTACCTCGTACTTCGCACTTCCCCGTGTGCCGGTTGCCGCACGGTGTCGCTGTCGTGACCAGGTGTCGGGGTGAGGCGACTGACCGGGCTGGCCGGGATACAGCAACTCGTGTGCCAGCCCGTCGCGTGGCCCCACGGTATCACAAGCGGGGCGCGGAGGAAAGTGCCGAGCGATGAGTGACGAGTGATGAGTGACGAGGAGGGAGTGACGAGGGGTCTAGGGGCGGGGAGCGCGTTGGGGTGGGGCCCAGGCCGCGCAGGCGGCCTTCGTGCGCCCGCGGGCGCCCCCAGCCGCGGCTTCAGCCGCCCGGCCCCCGCCGTCCCCTATCGTCTATCGTCTATCGTCTACCGTCTCGCTACTGGCTGCTCGCGGCGGGCAGCTGGAGGAGTGCCGGCGGGGGCGCGGCGCGCTCGGCGAGGAAGGCGGCGAAGTCGGCGGGGGACAGTGGGCGGGCGATCTGGTAGCCCTGGGCCAGGTCGCAGCCGAGCGCGCGCAGCCGGCCAAGGGCCTCCGCCGTCTCGGCGCCCTCGGCCGTGACCGCGAGCCCGAGCGTGTGCGCGAGCGAGAGGACCGCCTGGACGATCGCCGCGTCCTCGCCGCCGGCCGCAGCGCCCAGGTCGCCGACGAACGCCTTGTCGATCTTGAGCGTGTCGACCGGGAAGCGCTTGAGGTAGCTGAGGCTGGAGTAGCCGGTGCCGAAGTCGTCGATGGCGAGGCGGACGCCGAGATCCTTCAGCCGGCGCAGCCGCGAGACCATCGCGGGCGCGTTGCCCATGACGACGTGCTCGGTGATCTCCAGTTGCAGGTATTGCGGCGCAAGGCCCGTCTCGCGCAGCGCGGCGGCGATGTCGTCCACCAGCCCCGGCTGCCGGAGTTGGCGGGCCGAGAGGTTGACGCTCATCGCCAGCGGCGGGTGGTGCGGGTGCGCTTCGTGCCACTCGCGCGCCTGGCGGCAGGCTTCGCGCAGCACCCAGCGCCCCAGCGGCACGATCAGGCCGGTCTCCTCCGCCAGCGGGATGAACTCGCCCGGCGGCACGAGGCCGCGCCCCGGCCGCTCCCAGCGCACCAGCGCCTCCGCGCCGACGACCCGGCCGGTGTCGAGGCGCACGATCGGCTGGTACTGGACGCGGAATTCGCCGCGCGTGATCGCCCGCCAGAGCGCGTGCTCCAGGTCGAGGCGCTCTAGCGCGTGGGCGGTCATGCTCGGGTCGAAGACCTGGTAGCCCGCCTTGCCCTCTGCCTTGGCCCGGTACATCGCGATATCGGCGTTGCGCAGCAGGTTCTCGGGCTGATCCTGGCCCGGCGCGCTCAGGGCGATGCCGACGCTGGTGGTGACGACGACCTCGCGGCCGTCGAGGATCAGGGGCTCCCGCAGTCGCTCCAGGATCCGCTCGGCAACGAGCCGCGGGCGCTCGGCGTCCGGCAGATCCTCCAGCAGGATCGTGAACTCGTCGCCGCCCAGGCGCGCGACGGTGTCGCCGGGGCGCAGGCAGGCGCGCAGCCGTTCGGCCACCGCGGTCAGCAGGCGGTCGCCCGCCTCGTGCCCCAGGCTGTCGTTGATGACTTTGAAGCGGTCGAGGTCGAGGAGGAGCACGGCGACCGTCGCCTGCCCCCGTTCGGCGCGGGAGACGGCGTGGCCGAGGCGGTCGAGGAAGAGCGCGCGGTTGGGGAGCCCGGTGAGGGGGTCGTGGAACGCCTGGTGGGTCAGGTGCTCCACCAGCGCCTTGCGCTCGGTGATGTCGCGCGAATTGATGACGATGCCCGTCACGCTGGGGTCATCGAGCAGGTTGTGGGGGATCACCTCGACGTAGCGGGTCGAGCCGTCCTTGTGGCGCACGCGCACCTCGAGCGCCTCGTGGACCCCCGGCGTCGCCGCGACCTGGGCCAGCCGCTCCGCGATCCAGGCCCGGTCCTCCGGCGCGACGAGCGCCAGGACGTTCATGCCGACCAGGTCCTTCGGGCGGTGGCCGAGCATCCGCTCGACCGAGGGGCTCTCGTAGCGGATGGTGCCGGTCGCGTCGACCACGGTGATGACGTCGAGGCAGTTCTGGACCAGCGAGCGGAAGCGGCGCTCACTCTGGCGCAGCGCCTCCTCGGCGCGCTCGCGCTCGACCTCCTGCGCCGCCACCGTCCGGGTCAGATCCCGCAGCCAGCCGATCGCCCCGCCGATCACCGGCAGCACGACGCTCCCGGGCCCGCCCCCGCCACCCAGGAGGACCAGCCAGCCGGGATGGCCGGCCAGGTTGAGCAGGAGCGTGTTCAGCGGCAGAGCCAGCAGTCCCGCCGCGACCCCGGCGCGCCACCCGAACGCCAGCGCGGCCATCGCCACCGGCAGCGTCGCCAGCGCGGCGATGCCGCCCCCGATCGCATCGGCCAGCGGCACGAACGCCAGCGCGTAGGCCAGGGTGACGCCGGCGACCAGCGCGACCCGGACGCGGGGGGGATATTCGCGGGGCAGGTAGCGGGGCATGGCACCTTGCGAGTCGGCGCGCGACCGTTGACACCGAGCACGCGGGCCGGCCGGCGTCGCCCCGGCGACCTGCGTGCTGTGCCTCCATTGTCCTTAACGGGGAAACGGGACGCTAGTTGCCCATCAGTCCCAATTCCGGCGGTACGAATGGCCCGGGACGGGTTGAAGGTTGAAAGTTTGAAGGTTGAAGGTCGAAGGTCGGGTGTCGCGGACGGGCACGGCCCGGTAGCCACTGGTTCCCGTCGGCCCTCGATCCGCAACTAGCCAACCTTCAAACTTTCAACCTTCAACCTTCAACCCGCGCGGCGCGGCCTGGGCGACGATCTCGGCGCCGAGCGCCGCGAGGCGCTGGGCGGTCGGCGCGTCGGGGGTCTGCCGGTCGTCGAAATGCTGGCCAGCGAAGGTGATCGGCACGGTGAGCGGCACGACCTGCGCCCGCAGCGCGTGGGCGATCTGGGTCAGTTGCGCGACGACGTTGACCGCGCCGATTGTGCCGAGCCCGACGGCGAGCACGCCGACGACCTTGCCGTAGAGGAACGAGGGCTCATCCCGGCTGAGGTACTGGAAGAAGTCGAGCGCGTTCTTGAACGCGCCGCTGACCGCGCCGTGGTAGGCGGGGCTGGCCCAGAGGAGCCCGTCGGCCCGGCGCGCCTCCGTCAGCAGGCGCGCGATCTGCGCGGCCGCCTCCGGCCCGTAGGCGTCCGGGGTGTCGAAATCGCCGCGGAAGAAAGGCAGCGGCAGCGCCCGGAGTTCCAGCAGCCGCGTCTCCGCGCTCGCCCGCTCGGCCGCGGCCAGCGCCGCGCGCAGCGCGGCCAGGCTGAGTGAGCCTTCCCGCAGCGAGCCGCCGAGCCCCAGGATCCGCACCACGGTCGTCCCCTCCTCGCGCACCGCCACGCCACGCCCCATTGCACCGTCCGTGCCGCCGGCCGCGCCGTCACGCGCCACAACGCGGCGCGGCGCGGCGCTATTCCGGCCCGGCGGCCGGGCTGGCACGCGATTTGCATCGGGGCGGGGCAAATCGGCGGCGCGATCGGCCGCCGGGAAGGAGGGACCATGGTCGAGCCAGCGACGAACCAACCGTCCTACGAGGGCGACCCGGAGCGCGGCCTACTCCAGCGCGTGACCGAGGGCATGGACGTCTACAACCCGGACGGCGGCAAGGCCGGCACGGTCAGCGAGGTCTACTTCGGCGCGGGAGACGACAGCGCCGACATCCACAACGTCGAGCACGGCGGGCCCGACCCCAACCTGCCCGGCGGCGCCGGCGCGCTCACCGTCGCCGACGTGATCGCCCCGCTGACTACGCCCGACGACCTGCCCGCCGAGGTCCGCAGCCACCTGCTGCGCACCGGCTACATCCGCATCAACAGCGCCATCCCCTTCGTGGCCGACCGCTACGCCACGCCCGACCAGATCGCCTCGGTCGGCGGCGACCGCGTCACCCTGCGCGTCCCGACCGACGACCTGCCGAAGCGCTGAGCCCGCCGCGCCCGCGTGTGTTACCCTGAAGCATGTTGAGGCTGGCGGATCGCGGCAGGGAGGCGACGCATGCACGCGCGGGTACTGATGGCCCGGCTCCGGCCGGGCGCGCTGGACGAGGCGCTCGAGATCGTGCGCGAGGACATGGCCCCGGCCATCCGGGAGCAACCCGGGTTCCGGGGTTTCCTCGTCCTCACCGACCACGAGGCCGACCGGGCCATCACTATCAGCCTGTGGGAGACCGCGGCCGACCGCGACGCGGGCGAGGCGAGCGGCTACGCCCGTGCCCAACTCGCCCGCATCGGCCCCCTCTTCGCCGCCCCGCCGGTCTTCGAGTCCTACGCCGTCGACCTTCGGCTCGACCCGCCCGCCCCCGGTGAGCGCCCGGCCTGAGCGGGCGGGCTGCTGGCGGGGAATTTGCGGTGTCGCTAGCGGCATTGACCGCGCACCCGGACGGGTCTAGAGTTACAGTATAGGCAGGATGTCGAGAGGCGCTGCGGGGCGCCCGACCGAGGAGGGATAGAAGACATGTCTGCACAGGGGGGCACCGCCAGCAAGCGGGACGCCGCGATGAGCGGCCTGGAAGGGGTCGTCGTCGCGCGCACCGAGATGAGCGACGTCAACGGGCAACTCGGCCAACTGACGATCCGCGGCTACGACGTCGAGGAACTGGCCGGGCACGCGACGTTCGAGGAGGCGGCCTACCTCCTCTGGCACGGCGCGCTCCCCAAGCAGGACGAACTGGCCCGCTTCCAGCGCGACCTCGCCGGCTACGCCCAGTTGCCGCCCGAGACGCGCGCGGCGACCGAACTGGCCGCGAAACGGATGGAGCCGATGGACGCCCTCCGCTTCGCCGTGGCCTCGCTCACCGTGGACGACCCCGACCCGAACGACGACTCGCACGAGGCCGACCTGACGCGCGCGGCCAAACTGATCGCGCGCGTGCCGGTCATCATCGGCACCTATCAGTGCCTGCGCGACGGGCGGCCGGTCGTCGAGCCGCGCCCCGACTACGGCATCGCCGGCAACTACCTCTACCAGATCGGCGGCCAGGAGCCGGACCCGGCCAAGGTGAAGGGGCTCAATACGTACCTCGTCACCGTGACCGACCACGGCATGAACGCCTCGACCTTCACCGCGCGCGTGATCGCCTCGACCGCCTCCGACATGGTCTCGGCGGTCACCGGCGCGATCGGCGCGCTGAAGGGGCCGCTGCACGGCGGCGCGCCCGGCCCGGCGCTCACGATGATCGAGGAGATCGGCACGCCCGACCGCGCCGAAGCCTGGATGAAGGACGCGCTGGCGCAGGGCAAGCGGCTGATGGGCTTCGGCCACCGCGTCTACAAGGTGCGCGACCCGCGCGCCGAGGTGCTCTACCGCGCGGCCGGGGCGCTGGCCGACGAGACCGGCCAGCGGCAGGCGCTCGACCTGGCCCACGAGGTCGAGCGGGTCGGCGTGCAGGTGCTCGCCGAGGCCAAGCCGGGGCGCAACCTCAACACCAACGTCGAGTTCTACACCGCGCTGCTGCTGCGCGAACTCGGGCTCTCGCAGGACCTCTTCTCCCCGACCTTCGCGGTCGGCCGGACGGCCGGCTGGATCGCGCATATTATGGAGCAGAAGGCGTCCGGCCGCCTGATCCGCCCCTCGTCCGAGTACATCGGGCCGAAGAACCTCCAGTACAAGCCGGTGGCCGAGCGCTGAGGCACCGCCCACGGGGCACAACTGAGGGCGGGCGGCGCATCAGCCGCCCGCCCTCAGCCGTCCCGGCCGGTGAGGACCGCGCGCGCCACGTCGACGGCGCGCGCGACGTCGCCCCGAGAGATGTCGAGGTGGGTCACGGCGCGGATGCGCGCGCCGCCGCCCATGCGCACGCCGCGCGCCTCGATCGCGGCCAGGAAGTCGCGCGGCGTCATCCCCGCGCCCTCGATGCGGAAGAAGACCATGTTCGTCTCGACCGGCCGCTCGACCCAGACGCCGGGGATGGCGTCGAGGCCGTCGGCGAGGAGTTGGGCGTGCTCGTGGTCCTCGGCCAGCCGTTCGACGTGGTGCTCCAGCGCGTAGACGCCCGCCGCCGCGATGATCCCGGCCTGGCGCATCGCGCCGCCGAAGAGGTGCTTGTAGCGGCGCGCCTCCTGGATGAAGGCGGCGCTGCCGGCCAGCACGCCGCCGACCGGCGCGCCGAGCCCCTTGGAGAGATCGAGCCAGGCGGAGTCGCAGGCGGCGGCGTAGTCGCGCGCCGGCACGCCGGTCGCCACGACCGCGTTGAGCAGGCGCGCGCCGTCCAGGTGCGTCGCCAGGCCGTGCGCGCGGGCGACGTCGCAGACGGCGCGCAACTGCGCCAGCGGCCAGATCGTGCCGCCGCCGAAGTTGTGGGTCTGCTCGACGCAGAGGAGGCGGGTCGGCGCGACGTGCCACGACCCCGGGGTGACCGCCGCCGCGACTTGCTCGGGCGTGATGCGCCCGCGGTCGCCGTCGAGCGTCTTGACCAGCGCGCCGGAGAGGAAGGCCGGGCCGCCGGCCTCGGAGGAGAAGATGTGCGCCTGCCGGTCGAGCAGGATCGCGTCGCCCGGCCGCGTGTGGACCTTGACGGCGATTTCGTTGCACATCGTCCCGCTCGGCAGGAAGAGCGCCGCCTCCTTGCCGAGCAGGCCGGCCACCAGCTCCTGCAGGCGGTTGACGGTGGGGTCCTCGCCCTTCTGCTCGTCGCCGACCTCCGCCTCGGCGATCGCGCGGCGCATCGCCGGCGTCGGCCTGGTCGCGGTGTCGCTGTAGAGGTCGATCAGCGCCATGCCCTCGCTCCGCTCGGGAGGACTCAGGACTCAGGACTCAGGACTGAGTGGGGTATCGCCATGCGACGGGCTAAGCCGGTGGCAGAGCGCAGCTCACTTAGTCCTGAGTCCTGAGTCCTGAGTCCTACTTCTTGAAGTAGTCGGCGTTGATCTGGAGGTAGTCGCGCCACTCCTCGGGCACGTCCTCCTCGTAGAAGATGGCGTTGACCGGGCAGACCGACTCGCAGGCCCCGCAGTCGATGCACTCGTCCGGGTCGATGTAGTACATGTCCGCCGCGTCGTCGGTGTGGATGCAGTCGACCGGGCAGACCTCGACGCACGAGGCGTCCTTCACCCCCTTGCAGGGCTCGACGATAATGTAGGTCACAGGTGTGCTTCCCTTCCTCGCTCGTGTGGCATGCTCGACCGGGGAACGGCCCCGGCGCCCGCCCTTTGCGAGTGATTCAAGCCGAAACGCGCCCGCCTGTCAACCGGGGCGGGGCGGGCGCCGGCCAGCGGTCAGGAGGTGATGGAGATGGCGGAGCGTGCGGGGCGGCGGGCGGATTATGGGCTCGACGCGCCCGGCATCGTCGGCGGGTTCGCGGCGGCCGGCGCGCTGGGGTTGGCCGGCGCGGCGGCGACCTGGCACTACCTCTTGCCGCGGCGGCCGTTGCTGGCGGCGCTCGTCGGCGGCGGCTGCGGCCTCGCGAGCGCGACCGGCCTCGGGACCGCCGCGGCGATGGTCCTGTCGAGCAAGTCCGGCAAGTATCGCGTGCGCGACCGCCTCCTCGACGACCTCGCGCTGCGCGGCGACGAGACGCTGCTCGACGTCGGGTGCGGGCGGGGCCTGCTGCTGCTCGGCGCGGCGCGGCGACTGCCGCGCGGGCGCGCCGTCGGCCTGGACGTCTGGCGCCGCGAGGATCAGTCCGGCAACAGCCGGGAGACGACGCTGGCCAACGCCCGCGCCGAGGGCGTCGCCGACCGGGTGGCGGTCGAGGACGGCGATGCCCGCGCGATGCCCTTCCCCGACGCGACCTTCGACGTCGTCGTGTCGAGCCTGGCGTTGCACAACATCCGCGACGCGGAGGGGCGGGCGCGGGCGCTGGGCGAGGTCGCGCGCGTGCTGCGGCCGGGCGGGCGCGTCGCCCTCGTCGACTTCCAGCACACCGTCGAATACGCCGCCGCGCTCGCCGCGGCCAGCTTTCGG
>DASSSV010000830.1:0-11557 GCA_035708265.1 Thermomicrobiales bacterium
GGCGGGCTCGTCCGCGACGGCGACTGGCGCGGTGTCGGGCGCGACGGCGGCAGACATGACGGTGTCCGCCGCGGCGGTGTCGGGCGCGACGGTGTCGGGTACGGGCGCCGGCTCTGCCACCGCGACGGGCTCGCCGGTCAGCTCGGGCGCGGGCGGCTCCGCGGCCGCGACGAGCGCCGGCTCCGGCTCGGCGACGGTCTCCGTCGCGGCTGGCGCCTCGCCGTTCGATGCGGGCGGCGCGGCGGCGCCGTCCGGCACCGCCGGCAGCATGCGCACGGGCTCTTCGAGCAGGGACACCGCCGCCAGCGGGTCGGCCTTCGTCGCCAGCAGGCTCTCGTCGCTGTGCCCGTTCGTCGGGACCGGCTCCTGCCAGATGGTGTCGGTCGCGGCCGGCGCGGGCGCGTCGATCGGGATGGTCTCGACGGCCAGCGGCGTGGTGACGGCGTCGTGCCCGTTCTGGCCGGTCGCGGCGCCCTGCCCGTCGGCCGCGCCGTCGGTCGCCGGCCACGCCTGGGGCGCGATCGTCTCCTGGCTCAGCGCCGGGCTCGGCTCCAGCGCAGCGGCCGGCGGCGGCTCGTCGAACGCGAGGGTGCGGTTGAACTCCCCCGTCAGATCCGCGCTCATCTGGCGGAAGTCGCGGATCGCCTTGCCGGCCTGCGCGGCGATCTGGGGCAACTTCTCCGGGCCGAACACGATCAGCGCCACCACCAGGATGACGATCAACTCCGGCGTGCCGATGCCGAACATACTCGCTGCTCTCCTGCCACCTCGACGGCGTGGGTCCGGCGTCGCGCGCCACGCCCATCGCCCGCGCGGTCGGCCTTCTCAGGGAAGTATACCAGCGGGGCGGCGAAACGTGCGGGCGCGGGGCAGTCGGGCAGTCGGATAGTCGGATGGTCGGGTAGTCGGGTAGTAGACGGAGGACGGAGGACGGACGTGGACGGCGGGGAATCGGGCGGCCTCTCGCTGGCGCCGCCGGCGGGGTGGTAGGGGCGACGCGCGGCGGCGTCCGGTTGACGCGGGCACCGGCCGTGCGAACGGAGTACCGCGGCGGGGGCGAGGCTTCGCCTCGCCTCTTACCTGATCGCACCCGCGGCCACACGGGCGTAGGGGATGCGCGGCGAGGGGATGCCCGCGCGGGCTTTGGTATACTCGGGGTGGATCGGCCGGCCAGGCGGTCGCGACACGCGGGAGGGACGGCGGGCGTGCACATCGGTCTCGACGCGCGCCTCGTGGCGTACCGGGATACCGGCATCGCGCGATACACGCGCTCCCTGCTCGCCGCGCTCCTCAAGCTCGACCCGGCGAATCAATACACCGTCTTCATCTCGCGTGGCGGCGAGCCGCTGCTCAACGTGCCGGAGCAGGTGGCTCACCGCCCACTCCTGACACCGCCGCATCACCGTCTGGAGCGGATGGCGCTCGGCGCCGAGCTGGCGGTGCTGCGCCTCGACCTGCTGCACAGCCCCGACTTCATCCCGCCGCACCTGCGCCCCGGCACGCGCTCGGTCATCACCGTCCACGACCTCGCCTTCCTGCGCGACCCCAACCTGCTCGACCCGGCCGCGCGCCGCTACTACGGGCAACTGCCCGCCGCCGTGGCGCGCGCCGACGCGATCATCGCCGTGTCGGAGAGCACCCGCCGCGACCTGATCGACCTGGCCGGCGCGTCGCCGGAGAAGATCGAGGTCATCTACGAGGCGGCCGACGAGCGCTACCGCCCGCTCGACCGCGCCGAGCGGCTGGCCGGCGCGGCGCGCCTGGGCGGGCGTTTCCCCGACCTGGCGCGCCTCGTCAGCGGCGAGTTCGGCCGCTTCCTCCTCTTCGTCGGCACGATCGAGCCGCGCAAGAACCTGCTGCTGCTGCTCGACGCCTACGAGCGCTACCGGGCGCGCGCCGGCCGCCGCGCGGCGACGCTCGTCCTGGCCGGCTCGCCCGGCTGGCAGCACGAGCGCGAACTGGCGGCGATCGAGCGGCTACGCCAGGCCGGCAAACTCGTCTGGTTCGAGCGCGCCACCGACGACCAACTCCTGCTGCTCTACAACGCCGCGACGCTCCTCGCGCTCCCCTCGCGCTACGAGGGCTTCGGCTTGACCGCGCTGGAGGCGATGGCCTGCGGCACGCCCGTCCTCGCCGCCGACACCTCCAGTCTGCCGGAGGTCGTCGGCGACGCCGGGACGCTCCTGCCGCCCGACGACGTCGACGCCTGGGCCGAGGCGCTGCTGGAACTGAGCGACGACCGCATCCGCCGCGAGGCCGCCATCGCGGCCGGGCTGAAGCAGGCCGGGCGCTTCTCCTGGCTGCGCGCCGCCGAGCAGACGCTCGCGCTCTACCGGCGCACGGCCGGCCAGGAGGAGACGCCGCCGACCCCCGAGATGGTGCAGTCGTGCCGGCGCTAATCGTAGGGCTGGGCAACCCCGGCCAGGAATACGCCAACACGCGGCACAACATGGGCTTCCTCTGCGCGGACGAGTTAGCCCGCCGCGCCGGCGCCCGCTGGGAGCGCCCACGCCTGAAGGCGGTCCAGGCGAAGGGCACGCTCGTCGGGCGCGACGTCGTGCTGGCGAAGCCGCAGACCTACATGAACGACAGCGGCGTCTCGGTCGCGCAGCTCGTCCGCTGGTACAAGACGCCCCTCACGGACCTGCTGGTCATCTCCGACGACCTCGACCTGCCGTTCGGGCAGTTGCGGCTGCGCGGCGAGGGCAGCGCGGGCGGGCAGAAGGGCCTCGGCTCGATCATCCAGCAACTGCGGACGAACCAGGTGCCCCGGCTGCGCATCGGCATCGGCCGGCCGCGCTGGGGCGAGGCGCGCGACTACGTACTGACTCGCTTCACGCGCGAGCAGGCCGAGGCGCTGCCCGAGATCATCGGCCGCGCCGCCGACGCCGCCGAACTCTGGCTGGCCGAGGGGCTGATCGCGGCGATGAACCGCCACAATCGCGCCGCCGAGCCGCCTCCGGGCGGGTGACCGGTGCCCGCACGCTCCGGCTACCTGCGCGCGGAACGCCGCCGGTCCCGGCGCCGCGCGGCCCTGCTCGTCCTCCTCGGCGCGCTCGCGCTCGGCGCGGTGCTCCTGCCGGGAATTTCGACGCACCTGCCGCCCATCGCCGCCGCGCCGGCCGCCGCCGTCACGCTGGTCGCCGCGTGGGCCTCCTTCGCCCTCGCCGGGCGCGCGCGCCGCCGCGCGCGACGCTTCGCGGCGGGCGAGCGCGGCGAGGACGCGCTGGCGGCGGCGCTCGCCCGCGACCTCCCCGACGACTACACCCTCTACCGCAACCTGCGCCTGCCCGGCTACCGCGCCGACCTCGACGCCGTCCTGCTCGGCCCGCCCGGCGTCGTCGTGCTGGAGAACAAGGCGTACCGCGGCGAGTTCGTCCTCTATCACGACCGCTGGTATCGCGCCGACCCCGACGGCGACCTCCGGCCGTGGCGTGCGAGCCCGACCTGCCAGGCCGCGGACAACGCCGCGCGGCTGGCCGCCTGGCTCATGCGCCAGGGCCTCGGCGGCGTCCCGGTCCACCCGCTCGTCGTCCTCTCGTCGGGCGCCGTGCGCGAGGAGCGCCGCCGCCCCGCCACGCCGGTCGTGCCGCTCACAGAGGCCGCGCGCGCGGTCATGGCCCTGCCCCGCGCCCGGCGCCCGGGCCGCCGCGACCGCCGCGCCTGCGCCCGGGCGCTCGATGCGCTGCAGGAGGGGGCGGACGAGTAGCCCCGGCCCGTGGCGGAGGCCCGCGCAGCGGGCTATCACCGCCTGACCTTCTCTTCAGGGCGCCGGCGTGCCGGCCGGCTGGGCGGCGGGGGCCTCGACTTGCACGTAGAGGTCGTAGCGGTCGCCGCCAGTGTGCAGCGCGTAGAAGTAGCCCTGCCAGCCGCCGGGCCCGGCCACCGCCCAGGTGCTCCAGGCCAGCGGCCCGTCCACGCGCCCGGCCGCGCGCGTCCAGCCGGCCGCCTGCAGTTGCCGCGCGTAGCCGGCCTCCAGGTCGGCCAGGCCGGCGGCCGTCGTCGCCGTGGCCGACGACGACCAGCGGGTCGCGTTCCCGCTGCTGCTCTGCACCAGGACGGTCGCGCCGGCCGGCGCGGCGAGGGCGGGCAGCCGCGCGGCTCCGGCCGGGCGCGCCGCGGACGCGCCGTCGCCGGACGCGCAGGGGCCGATGGTGAAGGAATCGAAGTGTAGCCGCACGTCGTTCGGCCCGTTCGCGCGCGGGCCGATGTTCAGTTGCAGCCAGCCGGCGCCCGGCGCGCGACAGAACGTGCCGGCGTAGTACGGCGTGGACGCGAGGAAGCCGCTCGCCGGCGCGCCCCGCGTCGACATGGTCCAGCCGCGCCCGGTCAGCCCGTCACGGTAGAACGCGAAGACGTCGCCCGGTTTGCCGGGCACGTCGAGCACCACGTCCACGCCGTTGACCTTGCCGTCGAGGCGGCGGACGGCGCTGCCGACGAGCCGCGCCCCGGCCGGCGTGGGCAGGTCGAGCGCCGGGGTGGCCGGCAGTTGGCCGGTCAGGAGTTCGACCGTCATCGGGGTTGCGCTGTCGGCCCGCGGCCCGGGCGGTCCGGCGAGCAGCCGCTGGGCCAGGTCGCGCAACTGTGCCGCGTCGTCGGCCGACGCGGCCGGCATCGCGGCCCGCGCCGGCGCCCCGCCCGACGCCACCGCCACCAGCGCGACCGCCACCAGCAACCCCGCGCTCACCAGGCGCGCGAGCGCCCCCACCGGCCGCCGCCGACTCCCCACCAGGCGACACATCGCGGACCCCCTTGTCGAAGTACGAAGTACGAAGTACGAATGACGAGCCACGAGTGACGAGCGACGGGCGACGGGCACGGGCGGCGCGGGCCGAGCCCATTATGGGCGGAAGAGGCGCGACGGCGCGGCGGGGTCGTCGCAGCGGGGCGCGATCGTCTGCGTCGCCGTCGCGCGCTGCCCCGCGGCCGTCGCCGCGATCGTGTACGGCCCTCGCTGGCCGCACCAGTTCGACCAGAAGAAGGCGATCCCGGCGCCCGCGGGCGGCACGTCGCCCAGGAGGGGCGCGCGGAGGTCGTTGCCTTCCACCGCCAGCAGTCGGCCGTCGGCGCCGGACAGCGTCACCGCCACGGTCGTGTCGGCGCGGCAGGTCGCGCCGTGGTTCTCGACCAGGACGCCGATGGCGAGGTTGCCGGTCGCGCCCTGGACATGGATCGTCGGGGCGAGTTGGCCCGGCGCGCAGGCGGGCGCTGCGCCGGTCGCCGGCGGCGTGGGCGTCGGCGGCGTCGCGGTCGGCTGCGCGACGACCCGCGCGTCGACGATCCTGAGCGCCCCGCCCTCACGCCCGACGGTGTAGGTGCCGTTGAAGGCGAGGACCGAGCCGTCGTCCTGCCGCGCGTCGAGGTGGACGTTGACGGCGTAGCGGCCGGGGCCGGCCGGGTCCACCGAGAGGATCGTCGCGTCGTCGTGCGCGGTCTGGGCGTAGCCGGCCGCGAAGTCGGCGGCGGACTGCTGCCGCTGCAACGCCGCGCCGAGGAGCGCGTAGGCGGCCTGGTAGTCGCGCCGGTTGATCGCGTCAAAGTACGCCTGCACGACGCCGGCGGCGGTGGCCGGCGTGACTCCCGTCGCCGTCGGCGCGGGCGGGCGGGTGGGCGCGGGGGTAGCCGTCGCACCCTGGACGAGGGCCGTCGCCGGGGCGAAGGCCGCCGTCCGCGGTGCGGAGACCGTCTCCTGCGGAGCCGGCGGCGAACCGCTCGGCGCGAGCAGGATACTCGGCACCTGGGTCGCGCCCGGCGTGGACGGGGGCGCGGCGGTGCTCCCCGGGTGGCCGAAGGCCGCCTGCGTCGTCGGCGCGGCCGGCCGCTGGGCGAAGCGCGGCGTCAGTCGCGCGCCGCCGCGCAGCAGCGCGAAGGTCAGGCCGGCGACGACGACCACGAGAAGCGCGGCGGCCGCGACGCCCGCCCCCTGGCGCAGCCATCCGCCGCGCGGGCCGGCGCGGCGCGACCCGGCGAAGATCCGCTCCCGGACGGCCGCCCGGACGCGCGGGCTGGGCGAGACGTCCGGCAGGGCGCGGATGCCGGCCACGCCGCGCTGGAGCGCACGGTCGTAGCGCGCGCAGTCGGCGCAGCCGGCCAGGTGGGCGCGCAGCGCCTCGGCCTGGGCCGGCGGCAGGGGCTGGTCGAGCCGGTCGGAGAGGAGGCGGCGGGCCTGCTGGCAGGTCATGACGGGTGTTCCTTCGATTCGCCGGACAGGGTTTCATAGGCTTCGACGAAGGCTTTGCGCGCGCGAAAGAGCCGGACCTTCGCGCCGTTGACGGAGATCCCCAGCGTGTCCGCCACCTCCGCCAGCGAGAGCCCCTGGTGGTGCCGCAGCAGCAGCGCGCTGGCGTAGCCGCGGTTGATCCGCTGCAACGCGGCCTCGATCAACTCGCGCTCCCCCAGACGCTCGGCCAGGCGGGGCTCGCCGGACGGCTCGGGCACGCCGGGGCCGAACGGCAGCCAGCGCAGCAACCGCTGGCGCCGGAGGTAACTGAGCGCCGTGTTCGTCGCGATGCGGTAGAGCCAGGCCCGGAAGTTCAGGCCGGGGTCGGTGCGGCCGAGGGCGCGATACGCTTTCACGAAGGTGTCCTGCGCGAGATCGTCGGCGACGTCGCGGTCGCCGACCATGCGGTACAGGTAGCCGGTGATGGGGCCGTGGTAGGTGTCGAAGAGTTGGGCGAAGGCGGCCTCGTTGCCGGCCTGCGCGGCGCCGATCAGCGCGCGCTCGTCCATCCCGTCCACGCCGTTCACCGCGACCACCCTCGCCCCTCCACGCCGTCGCCCCCTCGCACATATGGAACGCGCGGGGGTCGGAGAAAGGGTACACGCGAAGTACGAATGACGAATGACGAGTGGGGCTGGGGCCGGCTGGAGGCTCGCTCGCGCTCGCCGCGAAACCCGCCTCCGGGTGGAACCCAGGCCGCCGGGTGCCCTCTGGGCGTGGCCTTCGTGCGCCGCCAGGCGCCCCCGCCCGGCGGTTTGCCCGCGCGACGGGCGTGTGGGACGATGCGGCCAGGTGGATGGCGCAGGAGAGGAGGGGGTGATGGCGGGGACGATCGGCGTCGTGGGACTGGGGAACATGGGTGGCGGGATGGCCGCCAATCTACTCAAGGCCGGGTTCTCGGTCGCGGTGTACGACGTGCGGCCCGAGGCGGCGGAGCCGCTGATCGCGGCTGGCGCGCGGCGCGCCGAGAGCCTGCGCGACCTCGCCGCCGCCTGCGACACCGCGCTGGTGATGGTGCTCAACTTCGCCCAGGTGCGCGAGGTCGTCCTCGGCGCCGACGGGCTCGCGGCGGCGCTCGCGCCCGGCTCGACCGTGATCGTGTCGAGCACGATCGCGCCGGACGAGGCCCGCAGCCTCGCCGCGCCGCTGGCTGGGCGCGGCCTCCGCTGCCTCGACGCGCCGGTGACGGGCGGCAAGAGCGGCGCCGAGGCCGGCACGCTCAGCATCATGGTCGGCGGCGACCGCGAGGTCTTCGACGCGCACCAGGCGATGCTCGCCGCGATGGCCGCCAACATCTACTACTGCGGCCCGCTCGGCGCGGGCGAGACGGCCAAGATGTGCAACCAGCTCATGGCCGGCGTGACGCTGATGGCGACGGCGGAGTGCCTGACGCTGGCGGCCGCAGCCGGCATGGATCGCCGCCTCCTCTACGAGATCATCACCCACGGCGCGGGCGACTGCTGGATGTTCCGCCATCGCGGTGCGCGCCTCGTCGCCGGCGACGACGAGGTCACCAGCCGGCTCGACATCTGGCCGAAGGATCTCGGCATCGTCCTCGACACCGCCGACAAGTTGCACCTGCCGCTCCTCCTCGCCACCGCCGCGCGCCAATGGGCCGTCATGGGCGTCGCGGCCGGCCACGGCGCCGACGACGACACCGCGGTCGCGCGGGTGATGGAGCAGTTCGCGGGCGTCGAGGTGAAGGCGGAGTAGGGGGTAGGCGTTAGGCGTTAGGCGTCAGGAAATCGCGGCCGGGCGCTCGCTCATCCGGGTCGCCGCCGCCCATGCATGGACTCCTAACGCCTAACGCCTAACGCCTACCCCCTCGCAAGGAGGGACCGTGATCCGGCACATTGTCCTCTTCAACACCAAGCCCGAGGCGTCCGAGGCGGACGTCGCGGCCGTGATCGAGTCGGCCAAAGGGACGCTCACGCGGATCCCCGGCGTGCGCAACCTCGGCATCAGCACCTCGTTCGAGGCGGTACAGCCGCCGCGCTACCGCTACGGCCTGACCATGGAGTTCGCCGACGACGCGGCGCTGCGCGTCTACCTCGACCACCCGCTGCACCAGGAGTTCCGCGCGCTCTTCTACCCCGTGCGCGGCGACTTCCTGGTGACGACGCTCCGAGAGGTCGCGGGGTGAGAGGCGCTGGCGGCTGAAGCCGCGCCCCGAGACCTCCGGCTACGAAGCCCGGCCCCTCGCCATTCGTCATTCGTACTTCGTACTTCGTACTTCGTTTGACCGGCGCGCCGGGCGCGTGCTATAGTTATGCCGTTGCGCGCCCTGTTGCAGGGTGCGTATTTCGAGTGCGCGCGCCGCTGGCCGCGGGCGCCGGGAGAGAGGAGTCGCCTGGTTATGATCAAGCTCAGGCTGCGGCGGATGGGCGCCAAGAAGCGGCCCAGCTACCGCATCGTCGTCGCCGACGCGCGCGCCAAGCGCGACGGCCGGTTCGTCGAAGTGGTTGGCTTCTACGACCCGCTGACCGAGCCGACGACGATCACCGTCAAGGACGACCGCGCGCGCTACTGGCTCGGCGTCGGCGCGCAGCCGACCGAGCGCGTCGCCAAGCTCCTGCGCATCAAGGGCGTCATCGGCGAGGACGGCCAGTTGACCCCCGCGCCGGCCGAGACCGCCGAGGGCGCGACCGCGAGCTGACGCCGCGCCCCGCCAGCCGGCGAGAGGAGGGGAGATGGAACAACTGGAGCGGGTCGTCGATTACATCGCCACCGGCCTCGTCGACCACCCCGAGGCGGTCCAGGTCGACAGCCGTCGCCACGGGCAGACCGTGAGCCTCCACCTCCACGTCGCGCCCGAAGAGTTGGGCCGGGTGATCGGCAAGCAGGGGCGCATTGCGAAGGCGATGCGCACGATGCTGGGGATCGCCGCGGCGCAACAGGGCCTGCGCGCCAGCCTCGAAATCGAAGGCTGATCTTGAGCGAGTCCCCGCCCGAGCGGCCGCGGGAGGGCGCGCCGACGCCCGCCGGCCCGCGCCGCCCGGCGCGCCGGCGCCCCCCGCGCAAGCGGGAACCGCGCGCCCCGGCCATCCCCGAGTACACGCCCCCGCCCGAGAAACTCGTCATCGGCCGCGTCGTGGCGGCCCACGGCGTGCACGGCGAGTTCCGCATGGCGGTCCTCTCCGGCCACCCCGAGCACTTCGAGCACCTGCGGCGCGTCTACCTCGGCGACGAGCCGGAGCCGCGCGCCTTGCAGCGCATCCGCCTGCACCGCGGCGAGGCGCTGGTCAAGGTCGAGGGGCTGACGACGCCGGCCGACATCGTCGCGCGGCGCGGCCAGCTCGTGCGCATCCCCCGCGCCGACGCGATGCCGCTGCCGGAGGGCGAGTACTACCACTACGAGCTGCTCGGGCTGGAGGTCTTCGACACCGCGGGACGGTCGCTCGGCCGCCTGGCCGAGATCATCGAGACCGGCGCGAACGACGTCTACGTCGTCCGCGGCGGCCCGGAGGGCGAACTCCTCCTCCCGGCCCTCGCCGACGTCATCCGCGAGGTCAACCCCGACGCCGGCACGATGATCGTACAGCCGCCGGAGTACTACTGACGACGGAGGCGACGGCCCGAGAACGACACAGCGGCGGCCGCGAGCCTGGCTCGCGGCCGCTGCCTCGCGTGTCCACGATCACACCGTCGCTAGACGGCGAGGCGGATGACGAAGTAGGTGATGATCGCGGTGATCAGGATCAGGATGAACGGCGTCAGAAACCCGAGCACCGCCTGGGTCGTCAGCCCGGTCGGCGGCCGGTCATGCAGCGACGGCACTTTCATGTTCGCACCTCACTCACCTGCCACGATACCCACGACGCCTGCCGGGCAGGCGCACCGCTGACCCGCCTCGCCCCGCCCGTCACCGGGCGATCGGCTCCGCCGCCCCCGCCGGCGCGATGGTGTCGGCCGGGGGCAGGTTGTGCAGTTGATAGACCTCGATCTGCGGGACCGCGGTCAGGTAGGGCGACATGATGTCGCGCACCCGCCACTCGTCGCGCGAGCGATCGAACGCGTCGATGTCCTCCAGGCGCTCCCAGAAGCTCAGGAATAGGTATTCGCCGCTCGACTCGTCGCCGAGCAGCGTGAGCGACCGGAAGCCGCCCTGCGCCCGCAAGATCGCCTCGACCTGATCGGCCAGCCCCTCGGCGATCTCGGCGAGCCCTTGCGACAGGTTGAAGCGCTCGATCCGCGCGAACATCCCTCTCCCCCGCTCGGCTCGTACGGCTCCCTCGCGGCGGCGCCCGCGGCGCCCCGCTATGTGTATCTTATCACAAAGGAGACGATAGACGATAGACGGTAGGAGCGGCTGCCGCGTGGTGGACCACAGCGTCGACGGGCGCCGCCACTATCGTCTATCGTCTATCGTCTCACTCCAGGTACAGCAGGCCCGAGAGGTTGACCAGGCTGATGACGACCATCTCGCGGAGGAGCGGATGCTGATAGGGCGGCGTCGGCGCCTCGTCGGCGAGGGCCGCGGCGGCGGCCAGCGCGCGGTCGCGGTCCTCCTCGTCGCCGTCGCGCTCCAGGAGCCACGCCTGACGCCGGAGGCGGCCGCGCAGTTGGCGGCGCGTCTCGGGCGGGACCAGCCGCTCGATCAGCGGGCGGAACTGGCGGTCGGTCAGGTGCCCGCTGCGCCCCGGCTGCGGCACGTCGAGCAGCGCCGGCCCCATCTCGTCGGGGTTGAAGAACCAGGCGTCGAAGAAGGGGTGCTCCAGCAGTTCATCGCTGACTTCCAGCAGCTCCGCCCGGCCGGCGTAGGGCGCGTCGTCCAGTTCGGGCGCGACGACCGGCTCGTCCGGCGCGGCCGGGTAGGCGTCGTGGGCCAGCGGCTCCCACAACTCGAAGGCCGGCGGGAGTTGCCGCCCGAGCGCGACGTTGCGGGCGACGGCGTGCGCCAGCACCCCGCGCGCGACGGCCTCGTCGACCTCGACCAGGGGGATGCCGTCGCCTTCCAGCGCCTCGGTCATCGCCTCCACCTGGTCCGCGTTAGCCCAGGTCGCGCCGAAGGTGTCCTTCAGGCCGAAGTCGTCGTTGTGGAAGAAATCGGCGAAGAGGAAGACGCCGGCGCCGGCGCGGCGGATAATCAGGAGCACCTGCCCGCCGTCGCCGTCGATCGCGCTGACCAGCGCGCGTTCGAGGGGCGGCAGCCAGCGCGGCGGGGCCGTCGCGCCACCGACGACCCGCAGGCGGAGGCGGGGGGCGAGCGCGACCGCCTCGGCGCGCACGCCCTCGTCGGTCGCGGTGCGCGCCAGCCGGTCCACCGCGGCGGCGCTGCCGGGGTCGCGGCGGCGCGCCACCTCCTCCAGCGCGAGACGTTGCAGGGCGGGGTCGTCG
>DASSSV010000831.1:0-5279 GCA_035708265.1 Thermomicrobiales bacterium
GGCCGACGAGCGACGGCCGGGCCGCGCGCGGCGTGGCCCGGATCCGGGCCGGGGAGCGTCGGTACCTCTCCTGCACCTACGGCGAGGAGGTGCCGGCGGTGGTCCCCCCGCTCGGGGAGATGGCGCGCGCCCGCGTCGAGCGGTCGGCTCGCTGGTGGCGAGACTGGGCGGCCCGCTGCGCCTACCGGGGGCCGTATCGCGAGGCGGTCGTCCGCAGCGCCCTCGCCCTGAAGCTCATGGCCTATGCGCCGTCCGGCGCCGTCGTCGCCGCGCCGACCACGTCGCTCCCGGAGCAGCTCGGCGGCGTCCGCAACTGGGACTATCGCTACTGCTGGCTGCGCGACGCCTCGTTCACCCTGCGGGCGCTGTACGCCCTGGGCTACCGCGAGGAGGCCGAGGCCTTCCTGGGCTGGATGCTCCACGCCACGCGGCTCACCTGGCCCGAGCTCCAGGTGCTCTACGACGTCTTCGGCGAGGCGCACCTGCCCGAGCGCGCGCTGCCGCACCTGGACGGCTACGCCGGCTCGCGGCCGGTGCGCGTCGGCAACGACGCCCACGGGCAGCTCCAGCTCGACGTCTATGGCGAGGTGCTGGATGCCGTCGCGCGGTTCGCGCGCCACGGCGGGCGCTTCGATCGCGACACGGTGCGGCTGCTCGACGGCCTCGGCCACACCGTCTGCGCGCGGTGGCGCGAGCCGGACGAGGGGATCTGGGAGGGGCGGTCGGGGCGCTTCCACCACACCCACTCGAAGGCGCTGTGCTGGGTCGCCCTCGACCGCCTCATCCAGATGCGCGCGGCCGGGCAGCTCCACGTCTGCGTGGACACTTTCCGGGCCGAGCGGGACGCCATCCGGCGTGAGGTGGAGCGCCGCGGCTACAACGAGCGGCTGGGCAGCTACACGCGCACGCTCGACGGCGACGAGCTGGACGCCAGCCTGCTGACGCTGCCGCTGTATGGCTACATCGACGCCCAGCACCCGCGGATGCGCGCCACCTGCGCCCGCATCCACGAGCGGCTCGCGCGCGACGGCCTCGTCTATCGCTACGAGAGCAAGACCGACGACGGCCTCCCGCCCGGCGAGGGCGCCTTCGGCATCTGCAGCTTCTGGGCGGTCGAATGCCTGGCGCGGGGCGGCGACGTCGCCGCGGCCACCCGGGCGTTCGAGCGGCTCCTCGGCTGCGCCAACGATGTGGGCCTCTTCGCCGAGGAGATCGACCCGGCGACCGGCGCGGCGCTGGGGAATTTCCCCCAGGCGTTCACGCACGTGGGGCTGATCAACGCCGCGCTGACCCTGGCCGAGTGCAGCGAGCGTGGCGCCCGCGCCGCTCGCGCGCAGCCGGCCCCCGACCTGCACATGGAGGATCGCGCATGAACGCGCGCCTGAACCGGGGCGGCAGCGTGCTGTGGGGCTTCGTCGGCACGATCGTCCTGACCGGGCTGATGTCCGCGAGCCAGGGGCTCGGCCTCACCCGCATGAGCCTCCCCTACATGCTGGGGACGATGTTCACGCCCGACCGCGACCGCGCCAAGCTGGTGGGCTTCGGGGTCCACCTGCTGAACGGCTGGTGGCTGGCCCTCATCTACGCCGCGGCCTTCCGGAGCTGGCGGCGCGCGACCTGGTGGCTGGGGGCCGTCATCGGCCTGGTGCATGGCCTGTTCGTGCTGCTGCTGGTGATGCCCACCCTGCCCGGCCTGCACCCGCGCATGGCCAGCGAGCGGCGTGGCCCCACCCCGACCCGGCAGCTCGAGCCGCCGGGCTTCCTGGCCCTGAACTACGGCCGGCGGACGCCGCTCTCGGTGCTCCTGGCCCACCTGGTCTACGGCGCCATCCTGGGCGCCTTCTCCCGACCGGAGTGACGTCGCGGCGCGCGGATGCGGCACCTGCCACCCGCAGGACGGAGCGGCGGCCGAGATGGTCTTCGAGCCGGGCGCCGGCGACACCCCGCACGGCTGCATCGGCACCGGGACGGCGGGAGCGGCGCGATGTCGGCGTGGCGCCGCCAGGCGGCGGTCACGTCGCTCAGGGGAGGCCCGACGGCGCCGTAACGAGTGCCGTCGCTCTGCCGGCGAGACCGGCTCACCGGTCCGGGCGGCAGCCTGATAGTCGTGGTCGGGCAGCTTTCGTGAGCGCCGGGCGGCGGGCCGCGATGACCGCGGCGGCACCGGCGCGCGTGCGGGGCGGCTTGCGGCGTCACACGCCGCCCTGGAAAAGCTTGCGGGGGCCTGCGGTGCCGTGGGCGATGCCGGCTGCTCGGTGGCCAACCGGCGTCTTCGGCCGCGCGGCGAGCGCGCGGCGCCGGGCAGGAGGCACGGCGGCTGCCGCGGATGCGGCCCGCCGGAACAGCGAGGGGGGGAGCGGACGATGGCCCGCGTGCTCATCTTCGACGTCAACGAGACCTTGCTGGATCTGCGGGGGCTCGATCCGCACTTCGCCGCGATCTTCGGCGACGCCGCCGCGCGCCGGGAGTGGTTCCAGCAGCTGCTGCAGTCGGCGCTGGTGGCGACCGTCACCGGCGCCTACAGCGACTTCGGGACGCTCGGCATGGCCGCGCTGGCGATGACCGCCGCCCGGCGCGGGGTCACCGTCGGCGACGACGAGCGTCGACGCATCGGCGAGGGCATGCGCCACTTGCCGCCGCACCCCGAGGTGCGCACGAACCTGGAGCGGCTGCGCGACGCGGGGCTGCGCCTCGCGTCGCTGACCAATTCCACCGCGGAGGTCGGCGAGGCGCAGCTGGCCAACGCCGGCCTGCGCGACCTCTTCGAGCAGGCCCTCTCCGCCGACGCCGTGCGGCGCCTCAAGCCGGCGCCGGAGCCGTACCGCCTGGCGGCGGAGCGGCTGGGCGTGGCGATCGGGCAGGTCCGGCTGGTGGCGGCGCACGCGTGGGACGTCGCCGGCGCGCTGCGCGCCGGCTGCGCCGCCGCCTTCGTCGCCCGGCCGGGCCAGGTGCTCGACCCCCTCGCCCCGCGCCCGGATGTCGTCGGCGCCGACCTGCGCGCGGTCGCCGACGGCATCCTCGCGGCCGAGCGGTGAGCGATCACGGGCGCGCGGGGGCGACCGAGGCGAGGGAGAGCAGAGGGCGAGGGCAGGCGTGGCCCGGATCGACCGTGGCGCGCCGATCGCGCGCCGCGAGCAGGGGCGGGTGCTCGAGCGAGTGCCGGGCAGCGCCGTCATCGAGCTGGCCGCCTGCGTGACGGGCCACCCGCCGCGCCCGCGCGTTGACGCAGATCCGCACGACGACGCCACGGGCTGTGCGGCGGGCGGTGGCCGGGGCGCCCGCGCCGTGGTATCTGACCGGCAGCCACCGCCGGGGACGCCGCCGCGTTCAGCGGGAGGGAGGAACAGGATGGAGTACCGCTATCCCCACTTCAGGCGCGAACTGGTCCTGGAAGATCTCGCGTTCCGCGGCGGCCCGTGGCCCGGCCAGCCGCTGCCGGATTTCGATCTGCCGACGGCGGGTGGCGGGCGTGTCCGCAAGCACGACTTCGTTGGCCGGCCGCTGCTGCTCCTCTTCGGCTCGGTGACCTGACCGATGACCGCGAGCGCCGGGCCGGCGCTGAAGCGACTCCACCGCGAGTTTGGCGACCGGGTCGCCTTCCTGACGCTCTATGTCCGCGAGGCGCATCCCGGCGAGCACGTTCCCCAAGCCACTACCGCCGAGCAGAAGATGGCGCACGCCCGCGCCTACCGGAAGCGCGATGGGCTATCCTGGCCCGTCGCCGTCGATGCCATCGATGGTGAGCTCCATCGGCAACTCGATCCGAAACCCAACGCCGCCTACCTGATCGACGCGAACGGGAACGTCGCCTTCCGCGCCCTGTGGTCCAATGACGAACGGGCGCTGCGAGAGGGACTCGACGCGATCGTCTCCGGCCCGCCGGGAGCAATCGGTGAACGCGAGCCTCGCGTGGTGCCCATGCCGAACGGGTTGGGCACCATGGACGCGATCCTGGGCGACGCGGGCGCCACGGCCAGGCAGGACGTGCTGCGCCAGGCGCCGCCGATGTACGCCATGGCGCGCCTGGCGGCCTTCTTCGGTCCGCTCCCGCCGCTCGGTCGGGGCATCATCGCAGCGGCCATCGGCATGCTTGGCCCGGTTGTGCTGGCCGGTGGACTCCGCCAGCTGCTGGCGTGGCGCGAGCGAGCCGGGGGGAGGGGGCATGCCTGACGGGGTCGACTTCGCCACGCTCGAGCGCGACTTCGTCCGCGCCCGGATCTACCCGGACTTCGCCTGGCGCGCCTACGACGCCTTCTCCCCCCTCAACCGGCTCGCCGTGCCCCTCGCCGCCGCGCGGGTCGCGTTCGTCACCACCGCCGGTGCCCATCGGCCCGACCAGCCGCCGTTCGACCTCGCGGTCGCCGCGGGCGACCCCTCCTACCGGGCGTTCCCCAGCACGACGCCGCTGGCCGAGCTGGTGCTCAGTCACCGCGGCTACGACACCCGGCGGGCGAGCGCCGACAAGAACGTCGTCCTCCCCCTCGACCACCTGCGCGCCGCGGCGGCGGCGAGCCGCATCGGCAGCCTCGCCCCGACCGTCTACTCCTTCATGGGCTACATCGCCGACACCGCGCCGCTGCTGCGGGAGAGCGCGCCGACGGTGGCCGCCCGCCTCCGCGGCGAGGGGGCCGACCTGGTGCTGCTGGCCCCCACCTGACCGGTCTGCCAGCAGTCCGTGGGGCTGCTCCAGCGGGTGTTCGACGAGGCCGGCCTCTGCACCCTGTCGCTCACCCAGGTCGTCGAGATCGCCGCCATCGTCAAGCCGTCGCGCGCCCTCTTCGTGGCCCACCCGTTCGGGCTGCCCTTCGGCGCGGTCGGCGACGCGCCGACGCAGCGGGCGGTCGTCGCGGCCATGCTCGACGCCGCCGTCGCCATGGACGCGCCGGGGCTCCGCGACGCGGGCTTCGCCTGGACGCGCGACGACCTGCGCGCCCGCCAGCTGCGCAAGCAGCGCCGCTAGGGCGCGGGGTGCGCGGTCGGCGAACACGGTGGTTGTCGCCCGACTCGACGCGGCGGTCGTGGCAAGGACCACACCCGCGAGGATGCGGCGGCGCCCCGGCGCGAGCGGCGCTGGCACCGCGTCAGCGCCGCCCGAAATGTGGCCCCGCGCATAGCACGGCGGTGGGGTCGGCACCCGCCGGCGGCGCGCTGGATCGGATCGACGCCCGGCAGGCGATACTGCCGGTGCCGCCAACTCACGCGCGCGCGGACTGCGGGGCGCCCGCGCGCGCCGGGCCGGTCACGCGCCGGGGCGGCCCCCCGCCGCCGCGGCCAGGGCC
>DASSSV010000832.1:0-2940 GCA_035708265.1 Thermomicrobiales bacterium
GCACCGACGAGTCGCAGACCAACCCGGGCCTCCGGCCTCCGGCCGGCGCGCTGCCGCCGCTGGCGCCGCCGCCGGGCCCCGGCCGGGAGGGCGAGCACCTGGTCGGCGCGCCGCCGAACGAGGAGGCCGACGACAGCCCGACGGTCTTCATCCCGCGCGACCGCAATGGGGGATCAAAGACGAGATCGGTTTCTCCACAGCCAGCGGCGAGACCGGTACCATGGCCCCCCTATGCCGGGGGTGAGAGGGGGGAAGCGGACGTCGCCGCGCCGCCGCTCCCCCCACTCCCCCCACTCGCGGTGCCCCAGTTCCCGTCGCCACCGCCGCCCCCGGCCGCCCGGCCCGCGCTGAGCACCGTGACGCGGAACACCGCCGCGGACTTCCCGTCGCGAGTAGAGCCCGGCTCGGAGAACCTCCTCCAGTACACCATCAGCCCGCGCGCGCTCACTGGCCACGCGGCGCAGGGGACGTTGGCGGTCGCCGTGCCGGCCGACGAGGTCACCCTCCCGCTCATCGTGAGCGTAGTAGCGTCGGAGTTCGACGTGCTCGACGCCGACACCGGCCAGCGACGGAACTTCCAGCGGCTCACGCTCGACCTCGCGGCCGACGCGGCCGACGTCACCGGGCAGTTCGTGCTCCGGGCGCGCGCCGTGGCGGCGCCGACCAGGAGCGTCATACATCTAAATTTCGCCCATCGGGGGCTCCCGGTCGGCGAGATCGACCTGCACGTGGAGATCTCGGCGGACCCATCCGGGGCGGGTGATCGCCCGAGCGGCCAGGCGGGGCGCCTGGACATCAACCTGGACGCCCCCCCGCCACCCGACCTCGTCCTCCACGTAAACCACCAGCCGGACGGCAAGGTCGAGCTGTGGGCGGACCGCACGGGCCAGTACTGCGGCAGGGACCTCGGCGCCTTCCCGATCGCGGGCGGCGCCGAGCAATACGCCCAGACGATCCTCAATGCCTTCCACGACGCGCAGGCTCGCCGGACACCCGCGTTGCGGCGCCTGGCGGTCGCCCAGGCGGGGGCGCACCTCTGGTCGCAGTTGCCCCGGCTCTGCCGCGACTTCTACTGGCAGGAGCTGCACGACCGGGATCTCTCTATCGCGATCTACTCCGACGAGCCCTACATCCCTTGGGAGCTGATCACGCCAGTGCCCGACGGCGGGGGGGAGCCAGCGCCGATGCTGGGCGCCGCCTTCGCGATCGCCCGCTGGAAACGGGGAGTGCGCTTCCCGAGCCCGCTCCGGGTGCGCGACTTCGCCGTGATCGCCCCGACCTACCAGGTCAACACGTTGCAGCACGCCGACGCGGAGGCGCAAGACCTGATCCGGGGCTACGGGGCGCGGCGCGTCGCCGGGCAGGTCGAGCCGGTGACCGACCTGCTGGAGACGCCTGGCACCCAGGCCATCCACTTCTGCAGCCACGGCTCGTTCGACATGGCGGCGGCGGACAATAGCCGCATCAAGCTCGAAGACGGGCCGCTCTTCCCTATGAACATCCGCAACGTGCAGGTCGGGCGCCGCGACCACCCGATGGTGTTCCTCAACGCCTGTGGTGTCGGCGGCGAGGGCTGGTCGCTCACGAACATCGGCGGCTGGGGCGAGGTCTTCTGCGACGCCGGCTTCTCGATCTTCGTCGGCCCCTACTGGGCGGTCGACGACGCGGTCGCCCGCATCGCGGCGAATCTCTTCTACGCGCGCCTGAAGGCGGGCGATACCGTGGGGCAGGCGATGCGGGCGGTGCGCCGGCAGTTCACGGCCGATCTCGCCGACGCCCGCGCCTGCGCCCACCCCACCTGGATCGCCTACACGCTGCACAGTCAGCCGAACATGGCGGTCCATTTCGGGATCTGATGCAGGCAGAGGACCAGTTAAGGAGGGAGAGTATGTCGGTCGCGAAGGCGATGTTGAGCCTCTTCCGCCATGACGCGCAGGAACTCGCAGCGGTGGAGCTGCCTGCCGGGCATGTGGACCCGCCGCCGGGCGGGGCCGCCCCAGCCCCGGCCCTCGTGCTCCAGGGCAACGACGGCTACTTCAAGCTCTGGGCCACGAGTCTGTTCCTGCAACGGGATCGCGACTGGTTCGCCAGCTGGTATCCCATCGTCCAGTCGGCGGTGTCGTTCAGCTACGCCGACCTCCCTGTGCCGCTGGAGATCCCCGGCGTCGCGGGGCCAGGGCAGTTGTTCAAGACGCTGGACCCCAACAATCTCTCGCAGGTCGTGCTGCTCAACTACCCGCTCACGCCGCCGATCCCGTTCAGGGGGGGCACCGTCACGGTCGAGGTGGGGCTGATGGCGATGCGAGGGGCCGACGACTACCTGAAGCGTTTCCTCGACGTCATGGGCGACTTCGCCAGCCTCGTCACCGTCCCGCAGTTGTCCCTGGCGTTGGCGGTGGCGAGCAAGGTCAGCGCGGGGGTCCAACAACTCGCCGGCGCGACGGGCGATCGGCTCGCCATCGGCTATCAGCGCACCTTCGAGGCGGGGGGGGACGACGCGAACGGCCTGCGCGCCGCCTCGTTCGCCGTCATCAACGGCCCCCGCGAGCGCTATCCCGCCAACCAGCTCTGGGTCTTCGACGGGCGCCTCTGCACCGCCAGGCCGGGCGCCGCGCGGTCGGACCCGGTGCTGGCCGATCACGCGCTGTTCCGCATCGAGACGCGCGCCGAGCGCGACGACTGGGACCAGCTGAGCACCATCGCCGCGCCGTTCACCCAGGCGATGAGCGCCCTCGCGCAACTGGACGGCACCGGCCAGCCGAACCTGACGCTGGCGGACGCCCAGATCCGCCAGGCGATCCTCGCGACCCTGCAGTCGCCGGACCTTACCGAGCGCGACCGCAGTGCCGTCGCCGCGAAAATCCGGAGCCGCTATCTCGAGCGCAAGCGGATCCTGTTCGGCGACGGGGGCAGGGCGGCGATGACAGACGGCCAGGAGCG
>DASSSV010000833.1:0-4678 GCA_035708265.1 Thermomicrobiales bacterium
CCTGGCCACCGCGCTGGTGGCCGCCGTCGCCTTCGCCGCCGGCTCGGCCGTCGTCGCCCGCGCGACCGCGCCGCCGGCCGAGATCTACGCCTGCGTCAACAACAACAGCGGCACGGTGCGCATCGTCGGTGCAAAGACTACCTGCAATAAGGCCGAGACGAGCTTGACGTGGAACACGCAGGGACCGCGAGGCGAGATGGGGCCGCAGGGCCCGGAAGGGCCACGAGGCGACACCGGATCTCGGGGACAACAGGGACCATCAGGCATATCCGGCTACGAGGTGGTCTTCGCCGGCGCCATGCTCCCACGGTCGTCCTATGCGGGCGACGTCCAGCACAAGTCCGTGACCTGCCCGGAAGGGAAATTCGCGATTGGAGGCGGCTTCAATATATCCCCGCGGGAAGGCATCGTGGTCACGGAGTCCGCCCCAGCGTCCAACACCACTTGGAGCTTCGGGGCGGTCAACCAGTCGCCGGGCGAGGTAGGAGCGGGCTTCTACGTCGTCTGTGTAGACGCTCGCTAGCATACGAGGACCCGCGTAGCACCGCCGTCGAGGTGCCGGTGGGTCGAACGAGCCCGGCCCACCGGCTACCGCACCAAGGAGGAAACCATGCGCGAAGTGGGCTTCTGCGGCCGGGATGGCGAAGTCGAGGACCGCGAGCCGGTCTACGCAGGCGACGGCGAGTGGGCCCTGGCCTGTCCCGCCTGTGGCCGCCTCGTCCGCCTGTGGTGGCCGGCGCCCGCGTCGCGGCGCCGGACGTTGACCGAGGCCACGCGCCGCCACGCCGCGCGCCGCCCGACCTGGGTGATCCGGCGCACGCCCGGTGCGTCCGCCCTACCCCGCGGACATCTGCGATGAGCCGCCAGCCTCCTCGCCCCGCGAGGCGTCGTGCGGGCGGCGTCGCCATTCGGCTATACTCGCCGTAGTTCAGCGGCCAGCGGGCGGCCGGGGAGGACGGTGGATGACTGCGCTGCGCGCATTCAGGGCAATCGGGCTGTGGCGGAGCACGCCCGCGCCCGCCGCCCGATCCCCGCTGACCCTGACGGGGCGGGGGTTGCTCGCCGCGCGCCTGGCCTTCCTCGCGTTCGCGGCGCTCGCCATCTGGCTCGACGCCACGAAGCTCTGGCGGAACTGGCAGGCATACGGCAGCAGCATGTTCGCCGGCGGCCTCACGCCGGAGTCGCTGCGTGCCGCTCTGGCCGGGACGTGGCTCACGCCGGGACTCTATCTCGGCATCTCGACTGCCGCGCAACTCCTCGGCAAGCTCACCTTCTACGTTGCCGCCGTCATCCTCTTCCGCAAGCGATCGGATGAGGTCATCGCCATCCTCGTCGCCCTCTTCCTCCTCGCCCAAAACTCGGCGGATTTCCCGCCAACTCTCTTCGCCCTTTTGGCGACCGAACCGGTCAGCGCGAATCTCCACCTGGCCGTGACCCTCGTTTTCGCGATCCTGTCGGTGTGGCTCTTCTTCCTCTTCCCCGATGGCCGCTTCATCCCCCGCTGGACGATCCCGATCGCCGTCCTCTGGGGACTGCAAAGCATCTCGGACTTCTACGTCGTTCGCGCGATCGACGATAATGGCCCGCTGCTTTCCAGCGCCGAGTATGCCCTGGTCGCCATCGCGGCCGTCGCCGCGCAGGTCTACCGCTACCGGCGCATCTCCGGCTCGGTCGAGCGACAGCAGACGAAGTGGTTCCTCGGCGGGCTGGGGATCTGGTTCGTGGTCTTCGCTGGGGCGAACGTCTGTCTCGGGGCGAACGGCTTACTCGTGAACGGCGTGCCATCCGATCGCGGGGTGATCCCCTGGCTGATCGTCACGCTCGCCAACACGCTGGCCGCGTTCTGCATCGTGGGCGCGCTCGCCATCGCGGTGCTCCGCTTCCGACTCTTCGCCATCGACGTCATCTTCAACCGCGCGCTGGTCTACGGCGGCCTGACGGCGGCCATCGTCGGCCTCTACGTCTTCATCATCGGCTACCTCGCCGCGCTCTTCCGCACCGACGACAACCTGGCGATCTCGCTCGCCGCCGCCGCCGTCGTCGCCGTCCTCTTCCACCCCCTGCGCGAATGGCTCCAGCGCGGCGCCAACCGCCTGCTCTACGGCGAGCGCGACGAGCCCTACGCCGTCATCTCCCGCCTCGGGCGACGGCTCGAAGGGACGCTGGCCCCCGCCGCCATCCTGCCGACGGTCGTCGAGACGGTCGCCGGCGCGCTGCGGCTGCCCTACGCGGCGATCGCGCTCGGGCGGGGGCCGAACCTGGCCATCGCCGCCGCGACCGGGACGCCGGCGCCGAACCCGCTCCGCCTGCCGCTAACCTACCAGGGGGAAGACGAGGGCGAGCTCCTGCTCGCCCCGCGCGCGCCCGGCGAGGGCTTCTCCGCCGCCGACCGCCGCCTGCTGGCCGACCTGGCGCGGCAGGCGGGCGTCGCCGCCCGCGCCGTGCGCCTGGCCGACGAGGCCCGCCGCCTCGCCGACGACCTGCAGGTCTCGCGCGAGCGGCTGATCCTGGCCCGCGAGGAGGAGCGCCGCCGCCTCAGGCGCGACCTGCACGACGGCCTCGGCCCGCGCCTGGCCGCCCTGACGCTGCGCGTGGAGACCGCGCGCGACCGCCTGGCCCACGACCCGCTCGCCGACCAGGTGCTCGGCGATCTCGCCACGCGGCTGGAGGAGGCGGTCGCCGACGTCCGCCGCGTCGTCTACGCGCTGCGCCCGCCGGCGCTCGACGACCTCGGCCTCGCCGGCGCGCTGCGCCAGGCGGCGGAGGGCTACGGGCCGGGCGCGACCCGCATCGCGGTGGAGGCGCCGGCCGCGCTGCCGCCGCTGCCCGCCGCCGTGGAGGTCGCCGCCTACCACATCGCCCAGGAGGCGCTCACCAACGTCGTGCGCCACGCCGCGGCGTGCGCCTGCACGCTGCGCCTGGCATACGACCCGACGGCCGAGAGCCTGACCGTCGAGGTGGAGGACGACGGCCGCGGCATCGCGCCCGGCCGGCCGGCCGGGGTCGGCCTGGCCTCGCTGCGCGAGCGGGCGGCCGAACTCGGCGGCGCCTGCACGATCGAGGCGCGGTCGGAGGGCGGGACGCTCGTGCGGTCGGTGTTGCCCTGCCGCCCGCCCGGCGCCGAGGGGGAGGGGGCGGCATGACGGCCGGGGACGAGCCGATCCGCATCCTGATCGCCGACGACAACGCCGAGTTCCGCGAGGGCCTGCGCGGCCTGCTCGCCGCGCAGCCCGACCTGATCGTCGTCGGGGAGGCGGCGACCGGCGCCGCCGCGCTGACCCTGGCCGCACGGACGCTGCCCGATGTGGCGCTGATGGACCTCCAGATGCCCGACCCCAACGGCATCGAGGCGACCCGCCGCCTCACCGCCGCCAGCCCGCACGTCGGCGTCCTGGTCGTGACGATGTTCGAGGACGACGACTCGGTCTTCGCGGCGATGCGCGCCGGGGCGCGGGGCTACCTCCTCAAAGGGGCGCGCAAGGCCGAGACGCTGCGCGCCATCCGCGCGGTCGCCGCGGGCGAGGCGATCTTCAGCCCGGCCATCGCCCGCCGGCTGATGGGCTTCTTCGCCGCCGCCCGGCCCGCCCCACCGCTCTTCCCCGAGTTGACCGAGCGCGAGCGGGAGGTGCTGGCGCTGATTGCGCAGGGGCGCGACAACCAGTCCATCGCCGCCGCGCTCTTCCTCAGCCTCAAGACCGTGCGCAACCACGTCTCCAACATCTTCGCCAAACTCCAGGTCGCCGACCGCGCCCAGGCCGCCGTCCGCGCGCGCGAGGCCGGCCTCGGGCGAGAGGGGGACGGCGGCCTGGGCGGC
The DNA here is from genome assembly GCA_035708265.1 of Thermomicrobiales bacterium. Classification (GTDB taxonomy): domain Bacteria; phylum Chloroflexota; class Chloroflexia; order Thermomicrobiales; family CADCWN01; genus DASSSV01. The sequence goes on from DASSSV010000833.1 coordinate 3,815, forward strand.
GGGGGACGTGGCGGCTGAAGCCGCGGCTGGGGGCGCCTGCGGCGCACGAAGCCCACGCCCAGAGGGCACCCGGCGGCCTGACCACTACCCGACAACCCGACTGCCCGACTACCCCGCTGTGCAGTTGCCCAGCACCAACCGGGAAAGCGCCGGACGGCTTGGGCGCCCGCCCAATGCCCGCGCCGCGGCGCGCGCGCTAGCATCGTTCTCAGGCGCCCCACGCGGCGCCCGGAGGGATGCATGCCCACGGTCGACGTCCTGATCCCCACCTGCGGCCGCAAGACCGGGCTGGCGATCGTCCTGACCAGCCTGCTCGGCCAGACCTGCACCGACTTCGATGTCGTCATCTCCGACCAGACCGACGACGACAGCGCCTACCTGGAGAGCATCGAGATCCAGACGCTCGTCCGCGCCCTGCGCTGGCACGGCCACCGCGTCACCGCCCACCGCCACCTGCCGCGCCGCGGCATGGCCGAGCAGCGCCAGTTCTTGCTCGAGCAGAGCCGCGCGCCCTGCGTCCACTACCTCGACGACGACGTGCTGCTCGACCCGCCGGTCCTGGCGCGGATGCTGGCCGTCCTGCGCGCCGAGGGCTGCGGCTTCGTCGGCTGCCCGGCGACCGGCCTCGACTACCTCGACGACGTCCGCCCGCACCAGCAGCGGATCGAACTCTGGGACGGCCCGGTGCGCCCCGAGCCCTTCGCCCCCGGCGCCGTGCCCTGGGATCGCCACCTGGTCAACAACGCCGCCAACCCGCTCCACCTGGAGCGGCGCCTCGTCCCAGACGGCCGAGTCGTGCGCTACAAGGTCGCCTGGGTCGGCGGCGCCAATATCCTCTACGACCGGGCGAAGTTGCTCGACGTC
>DASSSV010000834.1:0-2738 GCA_035708265.1 Thermomicrobiales bacterium
GCCGTCGGCTGCGCGCTGGGCGCCGCCGCCCTCTGGGGCGGGGCGACCGCCCTCGGGCGCGTCGTGCTCGCCGACCTCACCCCCACGACGCTGACCGCGGCCCGCTACGTCCTGGCGCTGCCGGCCCTCGCCGCGCTCGCCCTCGCCGAGGGGCAGCTCGGCGCCACGACGACGGCCCTGGCGCGACACCCGGCGCGCCTGGTCCTGCTCGCCCTCGTGCCGGGCCTGGCGGGGATGCTCCTCTACTACCGCGGCCTCGGCCGCACCCGCGCCGCCTACGCCACGCTCGGTGAGCTGGCCTGCCCGGCCAGCGCCCTCGTCCTCAACCGGCTGGTCCTCGGCGCCACGGTCGCGCCGGCCCAGCTCGCCGGCTTCGCCGTCCTCTGGCTGGCGATCGCCGCCCTGACCTGGTCGCCGGCCGCCCGCCGGCCGCGGCTCGGCCGCGCGCGGCGCCGCCCCGCGCCCGGCCCCGCGGTCCCGGCCGCCTGAGCGTCATCCCGCCTCCGCCGGCAATCGTCGCCGCGCTCCCGCGCCACATCGAGAGGAGGTCGCCATGGTCGCCCTGCGCCGCACCCCCGCCGAGGCCGTCGAGCCGCGCCCGCGGGGGCACGCGCCCGGTGTCGGAGTCGCCGATTCGCCGCCCGCCGCGTTCGCGATCCGGCCGCTCGGCCGCGACGACATCCCGGCCTGGCTCGCGCTGCTCGGGGCGCACGCGGCGGCCCTGCGCAGCCCCCGCCCCGACGCCGCCGACCGCGCGCGCCTGGCCCGCGCGGTCGCGTCCGCCGCGCCGCCGTTCCGGGTCCTGCTGGCCCGGTGCGACGGCCGGCCGGTCGGCTTCGCCGCCTACTACCCGGCCTACTCCACCTTCCTGGCACGCCCGCTGATGCACCTGGAGGACCTCTTCGTCCTGGCCGAGGCGCGGCGACACGGGGTGGGCCAGGCGCTGCTGGCGGCCGTGCGGCGCGAGGCCGAGCGGTGCGGTTGCGCGGCGCTGGAGTGGCAGGTGCCGGCGTGGAATGGCGCCGCGCGCGCCTTCTACGAGCGGCAGGGCGGGCACCCCTATGACGGCTGGTGCACCTACCGCCTGACGCTCGAGCCGGGCGACGGGCCGGACAGGGTGACCACCCCGCCCGAGGACTGACCGCCGGCACGCCGGCCGGCGCGGGACGCGCGGCAGGGCGCACGCCCTGCCCGCGCCGTCATCCCTGTGTCGTCGGCATGTTCACCTTACGGAAGGAGGCGATCATGGCCCTCGCGCTGCCCGCCCACCCCGACACGCCGCCCGTGCGGGGGCGGCCCCTGCCCCTCTTCGCCCTCCTCGGGGCGAATGGCGTCTCGATCGTCGGCAACTTCATGACCCTCGTCGCCCTGCCCTGGTTCGTGCTGGTCACGACCGGCAGCGTCGCCAAGACCGGGGTCATCGCCGTCGCCGTGACGCTGCCGCAGGTGCTGGCCGGCTGCTTCGCCGGCTCGCTGGTGGACCGGCTCGGCTACCGCCGCACCAGCGTCCTCGCCGACCTGACCGCCGGCGCCAGCGTCGCCCTCGTCCCGCTCCTCGCCCACGGCCAGCGGCTGGCCTTCTGGCAGCTCGCCGCCCTCGTCTTCCTCGGCAACCTGCTCAACGCCCCGGGCGCCACCGCCCGGCAGAGTATGCTGCCCGACCTGATCGCCCTCGCGGCGGTGCCGCGGGATCGCGCCAACGCCTGGTACCAGGCGATCTTCAACGCCACCGCCCTCGTCGGCCCCCTCCTGGCCGGCCTGGCGATCCCGGCGGTCGGCGCCGGCAACGTCCTCTTCCTCGACGCCGCCTCCTTCGCCGCCTCCGCCCTCGCCGTCGGCTGCGGCGTGCCGGCCGGCGCGACGCGGGCCGGCCAAGCCGGCGTGCCCTACGCGCGCCAGTTGCGCGAGGGGCTGGGGTTCATCGGCCGCGACCGGCTCCTGGGCGGCATGATCCTGACCGCCACCGCGGTCAGCCTCATCGGCCCGGCCTTCTTCACCGTCATCCTGCCCCTCTTCGCCAGGGAGCGCTACGGCACCGCGCTCGCCCTGGGCCTGCTGCGCGCCGGCTGGGGCGCGGGGGCGCTGGCCGGCACCGTGCTCTACGGCCTCCTGGCCGGCCGGCTGGCGCGCCGCGCCACCTACGCGCTGGCCTACGCGCTCGGGCTGGTCCCCTTCGCGCTGATCCTGGCCGCCCCGCCGGCCCCGGTCGCCGCGACGGCGCTGCTGCTCGCCGCCGTGGCGCTGGCCCCGGTCCAGCCGCTGCGGCTGACGATCCAGCAGGAGCGCACGCCCGAGGCGCTGCGCAGCCGGGTCTTCGGGACGGGCAACGCGGTGCAGTTCGTCGCGGCGCCGCTCGGCACGGTCGTCTTCAGCGCGGTGGCGGCGGGCCACGGCGCGCTCGTGGCCATCGCGGCGATGTGGCTCGTCTGGGCCGGGATCGCCGTCGCCGTCGGCGTCAGCCCCGTCTTCCGCCTGATGGATGCGCCCGGCCCGAGTCGGGAGCGCGCGGCGGACCCCGGCGCGGCGGCCCCGAGCGGCGCGCTGGCGGCGCCCGCCCTCGCGCCGGGCGGCGAGTGACCCCGTGGCCCCCGCCGTTGGCCCGGTCGCCGCCGCCCGGCGCCGGCGGACGCGCGCGACGAGGCGAGGTCAGGCGAGGCCGCGCTCGACGGCGAAGCGGGTGGCGGCGGCGCGGTTGTCCACCCCGAGCTTGTTGTAGACCGAGCGCAGGTGCTGGCCCA
>DASSSV010000835.1:0-3137 GCA_035708265.1 Thermomicrobiales bacterium
CCGGCCGCGAGCGCGGTCGCCAGTAGCGACTCGTGCGGCAGGAGGGGCAGGCGGTAGGGCTGGTGCAGGCGGTCGGCCATCGCCGCGCGGAGGTCGGCGGTGCGGCCCTCGCGCAGGGCGTCGACCAGCAGCGCCGCCCGCGCGATGTTGTGGACCGCGTCGGCCAGCGGCGCCGCGGCCGGCAGGACCGCGCGCGCCGCCTTCGTGCTCGACGACTGCTCCGGGATGAAGACGACGGCGCGCAGCGTGGCCGCGACCGGCAACGACCGCGCCTCGACGCAGGGCCCTTCCCCCCAGGTGACGACGAAGCCGCCGCAGAGCGCCGCCGCGACGTTGTCGGCGTGCCCCTCGGCGCGCGCCGCCAGGGGCAGCAGCGCGGCGCGGTCCACCGCCGCGCCGGTCGCGGCCATGCCGAGCGCGAGCCCGGCGACGAGCGCGGCCGCCGAGCCGCCGAGCCCGCGCGCGACCGGCAGCCGGTTTTCCACCGTCAGCCGGTAGGGCGGCAGCGTCCGCCCGGCCGCGACGAGGTACTGGAGGATGCCGTCTTCGACCAGGTTGCGGGTGTGGTTGAGGATCGCCGCGTCGCGCCCGACGACGCTGACGCCCGGCCGCGCCGACGGCACTTCGAGCGTCGCGCGCGTCCGCAGGTCCAGCGCCAGCGCCAGCGCGTCGAAGCCCGGCCCCAGGTTCGCCGACGTCGCCGGCACGCTCGCCTCAATGCGCATGACGGCGGCCAGACGGCAGACGGCAGACGGCAGACGGCAGAAGAGAGTCGGGCAGTCGGGCAGTCGGGCAGTCGGGCAGTTCCCGCATCGCGGCGTCACTCATCGCTCATCGCTCATCGCTCATCGCTCAGCAACGCTTCGACGGCGGCGAAGGTCGGGTCGATCGTCACCGGCGGGTTGGCGCCGGGGGGCGGCGGGCTTGTCCCAAGCGGAGTCTTGGGGGTCGCGCCGTGGTAGTTCACGACGGCCTCGCTGTCCTTCAGGATGTGCCCGGTGAGGATGCCGAGGACCGAGACGCCGACCGGCAGGCGGCCGGCGGCGACGAGCTGGCGCACGCCGGCGAGCGTCGCGGCGGAGGCCGGCTCGCAGCCGATGCCGGCGCGGTCGATCGCCGCCTTCGCCTCCAGGATCTCGGCGTCCGACACCGCCGTCACGATGCCGTCGGTCTGCTCGATCGCGCGCCGGGCGCGCGGGTAGGAGACCGGCGCGCCGATGCGGATCGCGGTGGCGACCGTCTCGGCGGCGACCGGCGCATAGGAACCCTCGGCGAAGCCGGCCGCGAAGGCGCGCGCGAAGGGCGCGGCGCCCGCCGCCTGCACGACGACGAGGCGCGGCAGGCGGTCGATCAGGCCGAGGTCGCGCAACTCGACCAGCGCCTTGCCGAAGGCCGAGGTGTTGCCGAGATTGCCGCCCGGCAGCGCCACGACGTCCGGCACGCGCCAGTCGAGTTGTTGCAAAGCGTCGCAGAGGATCGTCTTCTGGCCCTCCAGCCGGAAGGGGTTGATCGAATTGAGGAGGTAGACGTTGCGCTTGTCCGCGACCTCCTGCACCAGCCGCATCGCGGCGTCGAAGTCGCCGCGCACCTGGATCACGCGCGCGCCGTAGGCCAGCGTCTGCGCGATCTTGCCGAGCGAGACCTTGCCCTCCGGCACGAAGGTCAGCGCGGCCAGGCCGGCGGTCGCGGCGTAGGCGGCGAGCGAGGCGCTGGTGTTGCCGCTCGACGCGCAGGCGACCGTCCGCGCGCCGAGCCGCCGCGCCTGGGTCATCCCGACCGTCATCCCCCGGTCCTTGAACGAGCCGGTCGGGTTCTCGCCCTCGTGCTTGAGCCAGAGGGAATCCACGCCGGTCCAGGCCGCCAGCCGGGCGTCGGCATAGAGGTTGCCCCGCCCCTCGGGCTTGGAGACGATCTCCTCGCGCGCGTAGTCGCCGAGCAGTTCCCGGAAGCGCCAGACGCCGCTCGCGTCGAGCGGGTCGCGGCTGGCGAGCCGCGCGTCGAAGAGCGCGCGCGAGACCCGCCCGCGCAGCGCGTCGAGCGGCTGCACCACGTCGAGCAGCCCGCCGCACTCGCAGCGATAGCGCGCCTCGCCGAGCGGGTAGTCCGACCCGCAGTCGGCGCAGGCGAGGCGGATGGTCGCTTGCTGTGTCGTCATCGCTTGCTCGCTTTCACCATCGCTCTCAAACCGCCCACCGCACCAGCGTCCCCCCCGCCGCGCGGACGGCTGGGGCCAGCGCGGAGGCGGTGACGCCCTCGATCAGCCCGACCCAGTCGTCGCCGTCGCGCGACCAGCGGGCGGCGCGGCCGATGGCGGCGGGGTCGGCGCGGGCGGGGAGGCGGACGGCATAGGTCGCGGCCGGCTCGCGGAGGGCGGCGGGGGGCGCGCCGGGCTCCGGGTAGTCGAGCGGCAGCGCGCCGGCCGCGAGCGCCGCCAGGTCGCCGAGGAGCGCGCCGGCCGTCGGCGCCGCGCCCGCGCCGGGTCCGCTGAGGGTCGTCGCGCCGATCAGGTCGCCTTCGATGCGGATGGCGTTGCCGGGGCCCTCCGGCGCGGCGAGCGCGTCGGCGGCCGGGACGGCGGTCGGGCCGACCGAGAGGGTCAACGCGCCATCCGCGTCCAGCGACGCCGCGGCGATGTACTTCACCCGCGCGCCGCGCGCCGCGGCCCAGCACAGATCGGCCGCGCCGGCGTCGGCGAGGGGGCGGCGCGGGATCGCGGCCGGGTCCACGTAGACGCCGAAGGCCAGCGCGGCGAGGATCGCCAGTTTCGCCGCGGCGTCGTGGCCCTCGACGTCGGCGCTCGGGTCGGGCTCGGCGAAGCCGGCCGCCTGCGCCGCCGCCAGCGCCTCGGCGTAGGACTGGCCTTGCTCCATCGCGCCGAGGACCGCGTTGGTCGTCCCGTTGACCACGCCGGAGACCGCGGTCAGCCGCTGCCCGCCGGCGAGCTGGCGCAGCGCCGCGACGACCGGGACGCCGCCGCCGACGCACGCCTCGATGCCGAGCCCGACGCCGCGCCGACGCGCGAGGGCGAAAAGGCGCGGCCCCTGCGCGGCGATGGCGACCTTGTTCGCCGTCGCGACCGGACGGCCGCGCTCCAGCGCCGCGGCGATCAGGCTGGCGGCCGGCTCCTCGCCGCCGAG
>DASSSV010000836.1:0-17214 GCA_035708265.1 Thermomicrobiales bacterium
TGCCGGGCATGGTGGATCCCTCCTCTGCATACAACACCGCCGGCGGACGATCGCCGGCGTTCGGCGTCAGGTGCACTCCGCATTCACCCCATCGTGTCCCTACCCTCCAGTCCCAGACCGCTCGCAGCGGTCGCCGGCCGCCGACTGACGACTGGCGCTGACGACTGGCGACCGGCGACTATCTCAGCCGCGTGTCGAGCGCGTCGCGCAGACCGTCGCCGACGAAGGTGAAGCCGAGCATCGCCAGCGCGATGGCGACCGTCGGGAAGAGCCCGAGGTGCCAGTAGACGCGGATGTAAGGCGCGCTGTCGGCCACCATCTTGCCCAGGCTCGGCGTCGGCTCGTTGATCCCGATCCCCAGGAAACTCAGGCCCGCCTCGGCGAAGATCGCGTTGGGGATCGCCAGCGTGATGACGATGATCAGCGGCGCGATCGCGTTGGGCAGCAGGTGGCGCACGGCGATGGCGAACTCGCTGGCGCCGATGGCGCGCGCCGCGGTGACGTACTCCTGCTCGCGCAGCGTCAGGAGTTGGGCGCGCATCAGCCGGCACATCGTCACCCAGCCGGTCAGCCCGATCACCAGGATCACGTTGCCCACCCCGCCGCCGACGACGGTGATGAGGAAGATCGCGAAGAGGATGCCGGGGAAGGCGGTCATGATGTCGACCACCCGCATGATCGCGAAGTCGGCGCCGCCGCCCCGCAGGCCCGCCAGCAGGCCGAGCGGCAGGCCGATCGCGCAGGCCAGCCCCACCGCCACGAAGCCGACCAGGAGCGACGTGCGGATGCCGTAGATGATCCGGCTGAGGTAGTCGTGGCCGATCGCGTCGGTGCCGAGCAGGTGCTGGGCGCTCGGGAACTGGTTGGCCTCCACCAGGTTGGCCAGGTCGTAGGGGGTCGGCGCCAGCAGCGGCGCGAGGACGGCGATCAGGACCAGCACCAGGGTGATCGCCAGCCCGAGCATCGCCAGGCGCTGGCGCCGAAAGCGCCGCGCCGCCAGCGCCAGGTTCGAGCGCGTCTTCGTCACCCGCAGCGCGCCCGCGCCCGGCGCCGGGCCGATGGCCTCCCCCGCCGCGCCCGCGTCCTGCGCCGCCCCCGCGTCAGCCGGCAGTCGCACCGCCGCCCCTCCTACGCCGCACCGCCGCCGAGGCGGATGCGCGGGTCGAGCACCGTGTAGAGGATGTCCGTCAGCAGGTAGGTCAGGCCCCAGAGGGCCGCCACCAGGAGAACCAGCGCGAGGATCATCGGATAGTCCCGCGTGAAGGTGCTGGTGACGAAGAAGCGCCCGAGGCCGGGGATGGCGAAGGTCGACTCGATGAAGATCGAGCCGGTGAGGATGTTGGGGATCTCCGGTCCGACGACCGTCACCAGCGGGATCAGCGCGTTGCGGCAGACGTGGCGCAGGAGCACGCGGCGCTCGGTCAGCCCCTTCGCCCGCGCCGTGCGCACGTAGTCGGCCCGCAGCACTTCCAGCAGGCTCACGCGCGTGTAGCGCGCGACGAGCGCCATCGGCGCCAACGAGTAGGCGATCACCGGCATGATGTACTGCTGCGGCGTGCCCCAGCCACCGGTCGGCAGGAGCTGGAACTTGACGCTGAGCAGGAGGATCAGCCAGATCGCCACGACGAAGTTCGGCACCGTCAGCCCGAGCGTCGCGCCGAAGGTGACGACGTAGTCGACCCAGGTGTTCTGGCGCACGGCGGCGACGAAGCCGAGCAGCAGGCCGAGCGAGTAGGAGAGCAAGATGGTCGGCACGCCGATGCGGATCGTGATCGGCCAGGCCCGCGCGATCAGCCCGGTGACCGTCTCGGTCGGGCTCTGGAAGGGCACGCCGAAGTCGAAGTGCAGCGCGTGCCAGACGTAGCGGAGGTACTGCACCCAGAGCGGCTTATCGAGCCCATACTTCGCCAGCATCGCCTGGCGCGTCGCGTCGGGCAGCCGGCGCTCGCGGATGTCGAACGGCCCGCCCGGGACCGCGTGCATCAGCAGGAAGGCGATCAGCGACACGGCGAAGAGGATGAAGATCAGGCTAGCCAGCCGCGCGAGCAGATAACGGGCCATGAACACCCTCCTCCCGGCGAGGATGTGTGGTCGCGGGCTTCCCGGGCTTGAACGACCGCGCCACGGCGCGCGTGAGTCCTGGTCCAGTGCGGCACTGCGCTGTGTGACTTGTCGGGCATCCTACCATACCTGACCGGCCGCCACAAGCGGCGGGCGCGCGACATCTTGTGTTGCCGCACCGTGTCTGCTACGCTGCGCCTACACGGGCGGCAGGGCCGGCGAGGGATCGTGGCATGACGCGGCAGACACGGCGCCGGGCATCGGGTTCGTCGGCCTCGGTTGGCATCGTTGGTATTCTTGACGTGAGGCGCGCCTTCTAAGTTCCCATAGTACCCGGCCTTCACACCGGGAGAGGATGGCAACCCGAAGCGACCCGGCCCGCGGCGGGCACGGCCGTCCGGGCCGATCGCGCACGCGATGGAGGACTGCGGCGATGGCGACGCGCGTGGGAGCGCGGCCGGTCACGGCGCCGGGCTGGACGGGCCGGCCCCGCACCGACCTGGCCCTGATCGATTGCGACGTCCACCAGAGTATCAAGCAGGCCGAGGATCTCCACCCCTACCTCTCGCGCGCCTACCGGCAGCAGGCGCTCGAGCAGGGCATCCGCTTCCCCGGCTCCGGCTACTTCAACGTGGCGATGGACGCCGCGCGGACCGACCTGATCGAGAACGGCGACCGCGCGAAGTTCGACGGCCGCCAACTCGGCGGCGACTACGACCTGCTGCGCGAGGCGCACCTCGACCTCTGGCACGTCGACCACGCCCTCCTGACCGGCGCCAGCGTCTACGGCGCGACGGTCCTGCCCGACCCCGACTTCGCCGCCGCCGTCTGCCACGCCTTCAACGACTGGACGATGGAGCACTGGGCCGCGCGCGACGAGCGCTTCATCGTCGCGCTGGCGGTCGCGACCGGCGACCCGCGCCTGGCCGCGCAGGAGATCGACCGTCTCGGCGCCCACCCGCAGGTGAAGGCGATCATGCTGCCGACCGGCGCGCGCCTGCCCTACGGCAACCGCTTCTACCATCCCATCTACGAAGCCTGCGCACGGCACGGATTGGTCGTCGGCATCCACCCGGGCAACGAGGGCGCCGGGATGGCCGGCCCGCCGACCGGCGTCGGCTACCCAACCTACTACATCGAGACGCGGATGGCCCGCCCGCAGATGGCGATGGCCCACGCCGTCTCCTTCATCGCCGAGGGCGTCTTCGAGAAGTACCCGACGCTGAAGGTGCTGATCGACGAGTGCGATCAGTTCTGGGCGGTCGGGCTGATGTGGCACATGGACGCCGACTGGAAGTCGCTGCGCGACCAGACGCCGTGGGTGCGCCGCCTGCCGAGCGAGTACTTCCGCGCGCACATCCGCGTCGGCTCGCAGCCGATGCTGGAGCCGGAGGACGACGAGCAGTTCTTCCACATGCTCGACGCGCTGCACGCCGACGAGACGCTCGTCTACTCCTCGGACTGGCCGCACTGGGACTGGGACGACCCGGCGACGACCTTCCCGAAACTCCCCGAGCGCCTGCACCGCCGTGTCTTCAGCGACACCGCGCGGGAAATGTTCGGCCTGTAGAGGAGATTCACCGCAGAGGCGCAGAGGACGAAGAGGACGGAGGAGAGAACGAGGGAAGTACGAAGCACGAGGTACGAAGTACGGGTCAGTATTCTTCGTCTCTCTCCTCGTTTCTCTGCGCCCTCTGCGCCTCCGCGGTGAACGTCCCCCGGGGGCGTGGCGATGCCGGTTGACGATACGAGGCGGGTGGTCGCCGGGGCGGTCGAGGAGATCCCGCCGGGCGCGCGGAAGATCGTGGTGCCGTTCCGGGGCCGCGCCGGGATCGGCGTCTTCAACGTCGGCGGCGAATACTACGCGCTGCGCAACCTCTGCCCGCACAAGCTCGGCCCGCTCTGCACGGGGCGGGTGAGCGGCCGCGTGGTCGCCGCCGCGCCGCCATCGGGCGGCGCGCCCGAGCTGGAGGTCGAGCGCGAGGGCGAGATCATCCGCTGCCCCTGGCACCTCTGGGAGTTCGAGATCGCCACCGGCCGCTGCCTGGTGGACCCGCGCGTGCGCGTCAAGACCTACCCGGTCGCCGTCGAGGACGGCCAGGTCGTCGTCTACGCCAATGCGGCCGATCTGCCCGTGACGAGTCGGGAGTCGGCAGTCGGCAGTCGGGAGTGACGGCATCCGCAGGCCAACCCGGTCGGTGCTCGTAAGCCGGTACTGCCGACTCCCGACTCCCGATTCCCGACTCCTACTCGTACCACTCCGGCGCGTGCTTCAGCGTCGGCCATTGCTGCGCGTCGTGGCCGTGGACGATCAGGGTGACGCCCTCGCGCTTCGCCAGATCGGTCAGCTTGCGCGTGCTGGCGCGGACGCCGGCCTCGTCCATGTCGTAAGGGCCGATCGAGCGCGTGTCGGGGTCGAGCTGGCTGGCGCTGTTGATGGCGTCGATCGCCAGCAGGACCGGGCCGGTCTCGGGCAGGCGCACCAGGACCGCCTGGTGCCCCGGGACGTGGCCGCCCGATTCGATCAGCTCGACGCCCGGCACCAGTTCGGTGTCGCCGTCCACCAGGCGGAGGCGCGCCCCCGGGCGGTCCCAGCGCTCGCGCGTGCCGGCGAAGCGCGGGTGCTCGCGGGCGACGGCGTAGTGCTCGCGCTGGACGACCATCTCGGCGTCCGGGAAGGCATCGTGGCTGCCGGCGTGGTCGACGTCGAAGTGCGTGCAGACGAGGTAGGTGATGTCCTCGGGCGCGACGCCGACCGAGGCGAGGCGGTTGACGACGAAGTCCTCCTCCTCGATGCGCGGGCCGGTCGCCCCCGGCTGGCGGTGCGCGCCGACCATGCTCCGGGGGTAGCCGGTGTCCACCAGGATGTTCGTGCCATCGTCGGTCTGGATCAGGTAGCCGGGCACAGGCGACCCGCTCCCCATCAGCGCCAGTTGCAGCAGGTACAGCCGCATCGTCCGGTCCTCCTTCGTTGAATGTCGCTCGCCCCGTCGCGGGAACCTACCGGATACCCGTGTCGATGGAGATGTCCAGGCGTGTCGTCTGCCCGCTCGCGATCGTGACCGTCTTGGGGAGATCCTTGCTGCCGCCGATGCCCGGCCGCTGGGCCAGGCGCACGACGTAGATGCCGGGCGGCAGGGCCACCCGGTAGGTGCAATCGGGTTGCAACTGCACCGTCGCCACTGGCGTCCGGCCATCCGCCGCGTCGATCGCCAGGGCCCGCGCGGTGCAGACGGCCGGCGGCGGGGTCGGCGTCGGCACGCCGACGCGCTCGACCGGCTGCAGCGGCCCGATCGCCGCCCGCCCTTCGAGATAGCCCGGCGCCGCAGCCCCCGGCGACGCGCTCGCGGCCGGCGACGGCGACCCGGCGCGCGTCCCGGTCGCCGCCGGCACGGGCGAGCCGGTCAGCGCGACGGTGGCCGCCGGCGCGGTCGTCGTCACGGCCGTCGGCCCCGCGCCGGGCACGCCGGCCTGCCCGCAGGCCCAAAGCAGGGCCGCGCACCCCAGGACGGCGACGTGACACGCGACGCGCGCGATCGGCATGGGCGCATTCTCGATAGCGGATGGGGACAGTGTCAAACCGGCCCGGCGGCCCTCACCCCCCCGGCCCCCTCGCCCAATCCTGGGCGAGGGGGAGATCTCCGCCCGCGCGCTGCCTGCTCCCTCCTGGCCGGCGCTCTGGAAGAGCGGCACGCCGATGAAGTGGAGTCACCCCCCTCTCCCAGGATTGGGAGAGGGGGGCCGGGGGGGTGAGGGCTCCCCGCCCAACTTCGCCATCAGGTGATCGACGTAGGCGCTGTACTGCTCGGCCAGGGCCGGGCTCTCGACGACGAGGATGTTCTCGGCGTTGAACTCGGCGCTGCGCGAGAAGTTGTAGGAGCCGGTGATCACGATGTCGTCGACGACGAGGACTTTGTTGTGCATGAAGTCGTGCTGCGAGGTCGGGCTATAGGGCGTCGAGTTCTTGCCGACGAGTTTCGCCCCCGCGACGATGTCCTGCACGGCGCCGATCTTCCAGCGGTTGTGCGGCACATCCCGCCACTGGTCGAGCACGCTCGCCATCTGCGTCGCGTCGTAGACGCCGCTCACCGGCACCCGGCCGGCGGTCAGCAGGTCGCTGAGGGCGGCGATCAGCGCGCTCGAATTGAGGAGCATGCTGCAAATGCGCACCCGGCGCTGCGCGCGCGCCACGCGCTGCGCCACGTCGTAGTCGATCGCCGGGCCGCGGCCGGGCGAGAAGAGGACGTGGGCGTGCGCGGGCGCGCCGCCGTGGGTCAGCGCGACCGCGCTCGTGTCGAAGTCGCCGCTCTCCTCGATCGTGCCCGACTGCCAGAGGTCGGCGAAGTCCCGCGCGTAGTAGGCGGCGAGGTCGGGCGAGGCGAGCTGGACGATGTTGTTCTCCTGCAACGTCCAGGAGTCGTCGGTGAGATTGGTCGAGCCGGTCCAGACGCGGGCGTCAGGCGTGCCGGCGTCGCGCACGAGGTACTTCTGGTGCATCAACTTCTGGCCGCCGATGCGGCGGAAGGGGAAGCCGAGCGACTGGACGAAGGCGCCGGTGCCGGCCGGCGCCGGATCCATGCCGCGCTCGAGGTCGGGCGTCTCGGGCTTGTCGGCGTCATAGGCGATGCGGATCGCGACGCCGGCCGCCGCCCGCTCGCGCAGGGCGCCGCCGACGATCGCCGCCAGCGACTCGCCGAGACGGAAGTCGTAGACGGCGATGTCGAGGCTCTGCCGCGCCTCGGCGATGAACCCGGCCAGCCAGCCGGCCACGTCCTCCGCGCGCTGCTCGCCCTCCGCCAGGAAGCGCACGGCCAGGTCGTCGCAGCCCGGGTCCCCTTGCGTGGTCATCACGCCTCCGCGGAGTTGAAAGTTGAAAGTTCAAGGTTCAGGGTTGAAAGGCGGACAGTTTCGTTCAACCGCGACCCCGTAACCTTCAACCTTCAACCCTCACTGTCGTTCGCTCAAATCGACGTAGTGCGCGTGGCTGAGGCCGGGGATGGCGCGGATCTGCTCCAGTGCGGCGCGCGGCAGCGGGTCGTCGAGGATGACGATCATCACGGCCGCGCCGCGCGCCTGGCGCCGCCCGACCTGCATCCCGGCGATGTTGACCCCGTGGCGCCCGAGCGTCGTGCCGACCGCGCCGATCATCCCCGGCTGGTCGCGGTGGTTGATGAGGAGGAGGCGGCCGCACGGGTCGAGCGTCACGGCGAAGCCATCCACGGCGACGAGGCGGCCGTGGCCCTGGCCGTCGAGCGCGCCGTCCGCGATGTGGCTATGGGTGTCGCCGTTGGCCCCCTCGCAGGCCGTCGCGCGCAGCTCCAGCACGCGCGACGCCCCCTCGGGCGGGACGGCGGCGAAGCGCTCGCTCACCGCGACCCCCCGCCGCTCGGCCAGCAGCCGGGAGTTGATCAGCGTCACCTGCTCGGGGATCGAGGGGAGCAGGAAGCCGCGCAGCGCCGCCGCGCCGATCAGCTTCGGGTCACCCGCCGCGAAGTCGCCGAGGAAGCCGATCTCCAGCGCGGCGGGCGGCCCATCGAGCGTGCCGGCGATCAACCGCCCGAGCTGGCCGGCGAGGTCGAGCCAGGGGCGCAGCGCGGCGAGTTCGCCGGGCGCGACCGCCGGCAGGTTGACCGCGTTCGGCACCAGCTCGCCGCGCAGCGCCGCCAGCGTCGTCTCCGCCGCGACGAGCGCGACGCCGTGCTGCGCCTCGACCGACGAGGCGGCGAGGTGCGGCGTGACGACGACGTTGTCCAGTCCCATGAGGGGCGAGCCGGTCGGCGGCTCGTGCTCGTAGACGTCAAGCGCCGCCCCGGCGAGCCGGCCCTCCCGCAGCGCGTCGGCCAGCGCCGCCTCGTCCACCAGGCCACCGCGCGCGCAGTTGACCAGGCGGGCGGTCGGCTTCATCAGCGCCAACTCGCGCGCGCCGAGCAGCCCGCGCGTCTCCACCTGGAGCGGCAGGTGCAGCGTCACGACGTCGGCGCGGGCCAGGACCTCGGCGAGCGGCAGCGGCGTCGCGCCGAGCGCCTCGGCGACCGCGGGCGGGACGTAGGGGTCGTAGGCGACGACGTCCATGCCGAAGGCGAGCGCGCGGGCGGCGACCTCGCGCCCGATCCGCCCCAGGCCGAGGATGCCGAGCGTCTTGCCGTAGAGTTCGTGGCCGACGAAGGACTTGCGGTCCCAGCGCCCGGCCCGCAGGCTGGCATCGGCTCGGGGGATATGTCGTAAGAGCGCCAGCAGCACGCCGAAGGTGTGCTCGGCCGCGGCGATCGTGTTCGGCCCGGGCGTGTTGAGGACGACGATGCCCCGCTCGGTCGCGGCCGGCACGTCGATATTGTCGGTCCCGACGCCCGCCCGCGTGACCACGCGCAACGCCGTCCCGGCCGCCAGCAGGTCGGCGGTCACGCGCGTCTCGCTGCGCACGATCAGCGCCTCGTACCCCGGCAGGATGCGCCTCAGATCGTCCGCCGCCAGGCCGGGGCGCACGTCGACCGCGGCCTCGCGCTCCAGCACCGCCAGCCCGGCCTGGCCGAGCGGGTCGCTGACGAGGATATGGGGCCGTTCCAGTTGAGCCTGCATCGGTGTTTGCCACCCCCTGCGAGTTGATAGTTGATAGTTGTTGGTTGTTAGAAGGGCCTCCCGACGAAGAACGGCGCCGCCCTACGATCTATCAACTGTCAACTGTCAACCATCAACTCGCTTGCTGTGCTTGCCGGCCCGCGCGCACGACGAAGGGGCGGCGTTCGCGCCGCCCCTCGGCCGCGCGGGGCGCGGCGACAACGAGATGCCGGGAGCGGGAGTCGAACCCGCACGGGTTGCCCCACGCGTTTTTGAGACGCGCGCGTCTGCCATTCCGCCATCCCGGCGCTGTGGCGTCCATAAGGATAGGTGAGCCGCGCGAACCCCGTCAAGGGCGTTCGCCCTCACCCCCACACCTTCCCACAACACCGCGCGCCGCCCGTGCATTCCCGGGCGGCGCGCGTGAGGCACGAGGGCGTGCGATTCAGGCGGGGAGCAGGCCCTTGATGAGGTCGGCGACGCCGGCCGGGGTGTCGGAGACGTGGACGCCGGCCGCCTTCAGCGCCGCGATCTTCTCCGCCGCCGTCCCCGCGCCCCCGGAGATGATCGCGCCGGCGTGGCCCATGCGCTTGCCGGGCGGCGCGGTCTGCCCGGCGATGAAGCCGACGACCGGCTTGGTGACGTGGTCCTTGATGAAGGCCGCGGCGGCCTCCTCGTCGGTGCCGCCGATCTCGCCGATCATCACGATCGCCTCGGTCCCCGGGTCGTCCTGGAAGAGGCCCAGCACGTCGACGAACGAGGTGCCGATGATCGGGTCGCCGCCGATGCCGACCGCGGTCGACTGGCCGATGCCGGCCTCGGTCAGCGCGTTGACGACCTCGTAGGTCAGCGTGCCGCTGCGCGAGACGAGGCCGACGTGCCCCGGCTTGTGGATCGCGGCCGGCATGATCCCGACCTTGGCCTGCCCGGGCGTGATCAGGCCGGGGCAGTTCGGCCCGATCAGCCGGCAGCCCTCGGTCTTGACGCGCGCGGCGACCTTGACCATGTCGAGCACGGGGATGTGCTCGCTGATGCAGACGATCAGTGGGATGCCGGCGTCGGCCGACTCCAGGATCGCGTCCGGCGCGCCGGCGGCCGGGACGTAGATGATCGAGACGTTCGGCTGCGTGGCCGCGACCGCCTCGCGGACGGTGTCGAAGACCGGGACGCCGTGGACCTCCTGCCCCCCGCGCCCCGGCGTCGCCCCGGCGACGACGTTGGTGCCGTACTCGACCATCTGCCCGGCGTGGAAGGCGCCCTCCCGCCCGGTGATCCCCTGCACCAGCAGGCGCGTGTGCTTGTCGACCAGGATGCTCAACGTGTTCCCCCTTTCGGGAAGTCGGGAGTCGGCAGTCGGCAGTCGGCAGTACCGGCTTACGAGCACCGACCGGCTCGGCCTACCGAAACCGCCACTCGCTACTCGCTACTCGCTACTCCCGACTCCGTCACGCCCCCTTGCTCGCCGCCTTGCCGGCCGCGACGACCTTCTCGGCGGCCTCCTCCAGCGTGTGCGCGGTGATCAGGTTGGCGCCCGACTCCCGCAGGATGCGCCGCCCCTCCTCCTCGTTGGTGCCGCGCAGGCGCACGACCATCGGCACGTGGACGTCGACCTGCTGCATCCCCTGCACGATCCCCTCGGCGACGACGTCGCAGCGGGCGATGCCGCCGAAGATGTTGAAGAGGATCGCCGTGACCTTCGGGTCGGAGAGGACCAGCCCGAGCGCCGTGGCGACCTGCTCGGCCTTCGCGCCGCCGCCGACGTCGAGGAAGTTGGCCGGCGCGCCGCCGTGCCGCTTGATCGCATCCATCGTCGCCATCGAGAGGCCGGCGCCGTTGACCAGGCAGCCGATCGTGCCGTCGAGCTTGACGAAGGCCAGCCCGGCCGCGCGCGCCTCCAGCTCGGTCGCATTCTCCTCGGCCGGGTCGCGCAACTGCTCCACACCCGGGTGGCGGCGCAGGCCGTTGTCGTCGAGGACCATCTTCGAGTCCAGCGCCAGCCACTTGCCGTCTTTCGTTTGGATCAAGGGATTGATCTCGGCCAGCGAGCCGTCCTCATGGACGAACGCGCGGTAGAGCGCCTTGGCGATCGCGCCGAAGTCGGCCAGTTGCGCGCGGTCGAGGCCGAGGCCGAAGGCCAGTTCGCGCGCCTCGTAGTCCTGCAGGCCGAGCAGCGGGTCCGCCGTCACCCGGATGATCTTCTCCGGCGCCTCGCGCGCGACCTCCTCGATCTCGACGCCGCCCTCAGCGCTGCCCATCAGCGTGATGCCGCGCCGCTCGCGGTCGAGGATCACGCCGAGGTAATACTCCTTAGCGATGTCGACGGCCGGGACGACGAGGACCTGGTGGACGGTGTGCCCGCGGATGTCCATGCCGAGGATCTTGCCGGCGACCTCGCGCGCCTCCTCGGGCGACTTCGCCAGCTTGATCCCGCCGGCTTTGCCGCGCCCGCCGCTGTGGACCTGCGCCTTCACGGCGACAGGGCCGCCGAAGAAGCGGGCGTGCTCGGCGGCCTCCTCCGGCGTGCGCGCCACCTTGCCCGGGTTGACCGGGATGCCGTACTTGGCGAAGAGTTCCGCCGCCTGGTACTCGTGGATGTTCAAGGCTCACTCCATTCCAGCGATGAGCGACGAGCGAGTGACGAGTGCCGGGTCCCGCGCGCCCCGGCCCGCTCGTCGCGCGTCGCCCGGCACCGACGGGCGGGCACGAGGCAGCGCGCGTCGGCCGTAGCCGCGCGCGGGCGACCCGCGCCGGCGGCGCGGGCACGACAGGTTGCCGGTCAGGGGGCGTGGCAGGCGCAGAATCTCGTGCCCTTCACCCAGGGCTCCCTCCCCGCCGGCCGCGTGCCGGCGCCGTCGCCATCATAGCACAGCCGCGCCGGCCGTCCGTTCCGCGGCCGCTCCCGCATTTTCCGTTCCGCGATGGGGAATGGGCCATTGGATTCGGGCATGGTAAGGGGGGCCAGATCGCCTCTGGCCCCCCGCCCGCGCACCGGCCTATCATGTGAACGCGCGTGTCGCTCAGGAATCCGCCGGGGCCTGGTACACCGCGGCGGGCGGACGCGCCACGGCGGGGCGCCACGCGGGGACCGCGGGCGGGGGCAACGCAACGTTGGCACGCCCCACAACGGCTAGCCCGTCCCTTCCCCCTCCCTTCTCCCCGTGCTATACTTCACCCGACAGGCGTCGAGCAGGACGAGCGCGACCGCCGCCGGCCACCAGCGAACGAAGGCCATCGGGTGCGAGCCTTCCGGCCAGGCACGAGACGCGCGGCCCCCTGCGAGCCGGCTCCGCACGGCGACCCGCCCTAAGGAGCCCCGGTCCGCCACCGTTACCGGCGACGAATGAGGGAGGCGTGTCGCCGCGCCTCCGAATTCGGGTGGTACCACGAAAGGCCCAGGCCCTTCGTCCCGGCAGGGACGGAGGGCCTGTTTCGTTCGAGTGACGAGTGACGAGTGATGAGTGGAGGCGATCGGCGATGACACGTCTGCGCCAACCGTGGCACGACGCGCGCCGCCCCCGCCCGGGTGGCAGGGGCATCGGCGGCCTCGCCGCTGCTACGAGTGTGGCGGGCGACGAGTGATGGCTGGCGGGCCGCCGGCCTCGTCTACTCGTCACTCGTCACTCGTCACTCGTCACTCTTGACACAGTACGTTCGCCGGCCCATACTGTACGTACGGAGCCCGGGCGGTGGCCGGGGATTTCGCGTCGCCGCGGAGCTCGCCGCCGTCCGGGGAGGGAGGCTCGACCGTGACCGCCACGACCACGACCCAACAGCCAGTCTCCGGCGCGGCGCTGCGCCAGCGCTTCGTCGAGTTCTTCCTGGAGCGCGGCAGCGTCGAGCTGCCCTCGGCGTCGCTCGTCCCGCGCGACCCGACGGTGCTGCTGACGATCGCCGGCATGCAGCAGATGATCCCCTTCTTCCTCGGGCTGGAGACGCCGCCCGACGTGCGCCTCTGCTCGGTGCAGAAATGCTTCCGCACCGTCGACATCGACGAGGTCGGCGACGCCAGCCACCTCACCTTCTTCGAGATGCTCGGCAACTTCTCGGTCGGCGACTACTTCAAGGAGGGCGCGATCCATTTCGCCTGGGAGCTGATGACCCGGGTCTACGGCATCCCGAAGGACCGCCTCTGGGTCACCGTCTACCCGACCGACGAGACGGCGCGCACGGTCTGGCGCGACCAGATCGGCGTCCCGGCGTCGCGCATCGTCGCCGACGAGACCAACTGGTGGGGGCCGGTCGGCGCGACCGGGCCGTGTGGCCCGGACTCGGAGTTGCACTACGACCGCGGCCCGGAGTACGGCTGCGGCCAGCCCGATTGCAGTCCCACCTGCGACCGCCCCGGCTGCAACCGCTTCCTGGAGACCTGGAACCTCGTCTTCATGGAGTTCTACCGCGACGAGCAGGGCGTCGACACGCCGCTGCCGCGCCCGAACATCGACACCGGCATGGGCCTCGAACGGCTGGCGATGGTCATGCAGGGCAAGGAGTCGGTCTACGAGACCGACCTCTACCTGCCGATCGTCGAGCGCGCGGCCGGCCTGGCGCATGTGCGCTACGGCGCGGACGAGCGGACCGACCGCGCGTTGCGCGTCCTGGCCGACCACAGCCGCGCCGTCACCTTCCTGATCGCCGATGGCGTGCTGCCGGGCAACGAGGGGCGCGGCTACGTCCTGCGCCGCGTCCTGCGCCGCGCCGTGCGCTACGGCCGCCTCCTCGGCCTGGAGCGCCCCTTCCTGACCGAGACGGCACAGGTCGTGATCGACATCATGGGCGACCGCTACCCCGAGCTGCGCGAGCGCCGCGACTACATCTTCCGCATCATCCGGCACGAGGAGGAGGCGTTCGGCCGCACGCTGGCGCACGGCCTGTCGCGCTTCGAGACCCTGGCGGCCGGGGTCAAGGCCGAGGGGCGCACGACGATCCCCGGCGCCGAGGTCTTCCGCCTCTACGACACCTACGGCTTCCCGTTCGACCTGACCGTCGAGCTGGCGCAGGAGCAGGGGCTCGAGATCGAGCGCGCCGAGTTCGACGAGGCGATGCAGGCGCAGCGCCAACTGAGCCGCGGCGCCTCCCGCTTCGCCCAGGAGTCGCACCGCGACCTGGAACTCTACGCCGGCCTGCGCCTGCCCCCGACCGACTTCCTCGGCTACGACGAGGACCGCGCCGGCGGCGAGGTGCTGGCGATCGTCGGGCCCGACGGCCCGCAGGCGGCGGCGGAGGCGGGGCAGCGCGTCGAGGTCATCCTCGACCGCACCCCCTTCTACGCCGAGGCCGGCGGGCAGGTCGGCGACACCGGCGTGCTCGCGGGCGGCGACGGCCGCTTCGCCGTCGAGGACACTCAGCGCCCGGTGCCCGGCCTGACCGCGCACCGCGGCGTGGTCGCGGAGGGGGTCATCCGCCTCGGCGACACGGTCGAGGCGGCGATCGACGCCGAGCGGCGCGCCGACATCCGCCGCAACCACACCGCGACCCACCTGCTGCACCGCGCGCTGCGGCTCGTCCTCGGCACGCACGCGCAGCAGGCCGGCTCGCTCGTCGCGCCCGACCGCCTGCGCTTCGACTTCACCCACCTCCAGGCGCTCACGCCGGAGGAGTTGCAGCAAGTCGGCGCGATCGCCAACGGCGCGGTGCTGGCGGCCGAGCCGGTCTACGCCGACTGGATGCCCCAGCGGGAGGCGCTGGCGACCGGCGCGATGGCGCTCTTCGGCGAGAAGTATGGCGACACCGTCCGCGTGGTGACGGTCGAGGACTTCTCGAAGGAACTCTGCGGCGGCACGCACGTCGGCAACACCGGCGAGATCGGCCCGATCCTGGTCACCGGCGAGAGCAGCGTCGCCAGCGGTGTGCGCCGCATCGAGGCCCTCACCGGGCGCGGCGCGCTGGCCTACGCCGGCCAGTTGCAGCAGATCGCCGGGACGCTGGCGGGCGCGCTCCACGCGCCCGTGCCGGATCTGCCGGCGCAGGTCGAGGGCCTGCGCGGGCGTATCCGCGACCTGGAGCGCGAGGTCGAGCGGCTGCAGGCCCGCCTCGCCGGCGGCCAGGTTGAGACGCTGCTGCGGCAGGCGCGGCAGGTGGACGGGACGGCGGTGCTGGCCGCGCGCGTGGAGGCGCCGAACCAGGACACCCTCCGCCGCCTCGGCGACAGCCTGCGCGACCGCCTCGGCTCGGGTGTGCTGCTGCTCGGCACGGTCTTCGGCGAGCGCCCGGCGCTGCTGGCGGTCGTGACGCCCGACCTGGTGGCGCGCGGCCTGAAGGCGGGCGCGCTGCTCAACGCGACCGCCGGCGTGATGGGCGGGCGCGGCGGCGGCCGGCCCGATCTCGCCCAGGGCGGCGGCGGCGACCCCGCGCGCCTCGACGCCGCGCTCGCGGCCGTCCCGGGCCTCGTGCAGCGGGCGCTGCACGAGAAGGACTAAGGGCTCAGGACTAAGGACTCAGTGATGGAGCCGAACCGGCACAAGCCTCCCCGGCCAGGCACCGGCCAGGAGCAAACTCACTTAGTCCTGAGTCCTGAGCCCTTAGTCCTCCGTGTCGCCGCCAGCGACACGCTTGAGAGCGTGCTGGACCGCGTCCGCGCGAGCGAGGCCACCGCCGTCGTGCTCGACGTGGACGCGGCCAGCCCGCTCCTGCTCAGCCTCCAGCACCTCCACCAACTCGACGAGCTGGCGCAGGAGCGCGGGCTCCACGTCGCGATCGCCACGGCCAACAGCAAACTCCTCAACGCCGCGCGCGTCTTCGGCATCGACGTGATCGACGCGCGGGACGGGGGCGTGGGCCGTGGGGCGTGGGCCGTGGGCCGTGGGGACGAAGCGACGACCGCAGAGCAGACGTCGGCGGTCGTTGACGACGATGGCGGCGAGGAGGGCGAGGGGGGCGACGAGGCCGAGCCCGCCGCGCCGCGAGCGGCCAGCCCCGCGCCGGAGGCGCCACGGCATCAGGCCGGCGGGGGGGAGTCGCGGCGGGCGCGGAAGCGGCGCCGGCGACGACACGGCGCGCCGCGACCGGTCGCGCCCGCATGGGAGGACGACGCGGATGCGCCGGACGGCGACAGCGCGAGCGAGCCCTTGCCGGACGAGGCTGCTGAGGGCGATGCGGATGCTCCGGTGTCTGCGCCCGCGGCGCTCGACCCCTACGGGCAGCCCTCTGTGCCGGGTGAGGGCGACGACGAGCTGACGCCGCCCTGGTACGCCGCGCACCCCGAGGCGGCGCCCGCGCGCCCGGCGCGCACGATCCGCCCGCTCGGGTCGCCGCGCCGGCCGCTCTCCCCGCCGGCGATTCCCGCGTGGGAGGATGATGCGGAGGCGGAGGCGGCCGGCGATTGGGACGGCGAGTCGGCGGACGACGACGATGAGCTGCTGGCGGCCGAGGAGCCGGCGCGGATCGGCGGGCCGGCGCGGCTCCTGGCCGGCGCGCGCGCCTGGTTCGCCGCGCGTCGCGGCCCCGCGGCGGAGGCCGACGACTGGGACGAGCCAGAAGTACTGGACGAGCCCGAAGTCGCGGACGAGCGGGACAGAGCGGACAATACCGAAGAGGCGGACGACGACGGCTGGGGGACGCTGCCCGGCGGGCCGCGGGCGATGCCGGCGGCCGTGGGGACGCGGGCGCGCCCGAAGTGGTCGCGCGCGGCGGCGGTGGCGGAACCGGACGACTTCGACGACCTCGGCGGCGCGACGGCCGGGGACGCTTACGCCGACGAGGACGCGGACGAGGACGACAGTTGGGACGAGCCGCCGCGCACGGGCGTGGCCGCGTGGGGTCGCCCGGCGCGGCAGCGGCGGCAGGGGACGCTGATCGCCTACGCCGTCGTCGCGGCGCTGTTCGTCGGCGTCGTCGGCGTGGCCGGGCTCTACCTCGCGCTCGCCCGCGCGACGGTGACGCTGACGGCGCGCACCGGGACGGTGACGACGTCATTCGACGTCGTCGTCGGCGAGATCGACCCGAACTCGCCGCAGGGCCAGCCGACCACCGAGCGCATCGTCTCCCCGGCCACCCGGCTCAACGTGCCGGTCACGGCGTCGGCCGTCGTGCCGACGACCGGCTTCCGCCTGGAACCCGACGGCACCGCCGCCGGCCCGGTGGTCCTCACCAACGCCTCGACCAAGCCGGTGGACGTGCCGAAGGGCACGGCGCTGACCGGCACCGACGGCCACACCTACGTCACGCAGGAGGGCGTGACGGTGCCCGCGGCCGACCCCTTCAACACCGGCGCGTTCGGCGCGGTGACGGTCACGGTCGCGGCCTCGGTACGCGGCAGCGGCGGCAACGCCGACGCCGGCGTGGTGCGTGGTCAGTTGCCGAGCGGCGTCTTCTACAACAACCGCGCCGCGCCGATCGCCGGCGGCACCGATCGCAAGATCCCGGTCGTGGCGCAGGCCGACCTCGCCGCCGCCCAGGCCGCCGCCGAGGACGCGGCGCGCGCCAAGGGGCAGGCGGCGCTCACCGCCGCCGTGCCGGAGGGCGCGACGGTCATGCCGAACACCGCGGGCGTCGGCAACTTCCAGGTCCAGTTCAGCGCCGCCGAGGGCGCCGACGCCCAGAATGTGACGGCGACCGCCACCGCCACGGCGACCGCGCTCGTCTACAAGCAGGCCGACGTCG
>DASSSV010000837.1:0-15233 GCA_035708265.1 Thermomicrobiales bacterium
CGGTGCGGCTGGCGGTCGCCGGGTCCGAGGCGAAGTTGATCCTGGGTCTCGCGCGCCGGCGCGGCCCGGCGACGATCACGCTCGGGAGCGCCCCGGCGACGCTGCGGGCGCTGGGGCAGGGCATCGTGGCCGCGCACGCCAGCCACCGCGGCCGTCGCGGCGTGCGCCGCCAGCCCGCGCCCCCTCTCGTCACGGACGCCGACTCGCGCCCGGCCGTGCGTCGCTGACCCGGCCGCCCGCTCAGGGCAGGTGGACCGCGCGGTTGTGCGCCGCCAGCGCCTCGACGCTGGGGAACTCGGCGCCGCAGGCGGTGCAGCGGTAGCCGGTCGGGGTGACGGTCATGCCGGGGGGATGCGCGTCGTGGGCCTCGGTGGCAATGCTGGCCGCCGAGGGCGGCTGCTCCCCGGCGGTCAGCGGCGGGCTGGGCCAGCCCTGGTCGTCCACCCGGCCGGCCGGCAGCGTGAGGGTCACGACGCCGCCCGCGACGGCGCGCACGGCGGTGAGCGGTACGTAGACGTCCCGCGCGAGGCGGCGGGCCAGGAGGAAGTCCGTCGGGCGCACGTCCTTGACCGCGCCGACCTCCTCGCCGTCCGCCCCGACGACGCGCATCCCCGCCGCGATCTCGGCGGTCTCCCCTGGAGCCACGGCCTGCCTCCCCCGCTCGCGGTCGCCCACGGCGACCCACGCGGGTGGGCCGCAACATCGCTGCCAGCGAGCGTCGGGATGCGTCCGGCCACCGTTGTGATGTCCGCCCCGAACGCGGGTGCGCGACTCCGCGCCCGGCGCCTCGTCTCGCTTACCCGACGGCCTCCTCGGTCAGCGCCCCAGCGAACTGGCTGTTGTAGAGATCGGCGTAGAAGCCGCCCCTGGCGAGCAGTTCCTCGTGCGTGCCCTGCTCCACGATGCTGCCGTGGTTCATCACGAGGATCACGCTCGCCTCGCGCACGGTGGAGAGCCGGTGCGCGATGACGAAGCTCGTGCGACCCCGCATCAGCGCGGTCATGGCCTGCTGGATGAGCAGCTCGGTGCGGGTATCGACGCTGCTGGTTGCCTCGTCCAGGATCAAGATCGACGGGTTGGCCAGCACCGCGCGCGCGATGGTCAGGAGCTGTTTCTGCCCCTGCGACAGGTTGGCCGCGTCCTGCGTGAGCTCGGTGTTGTACCCGTGCTCCAGCGTGCGGATGAAGTGGTCGGCCTGGGCCGCCCTGGCCGCCGCCACGATCTCCTCCTCGGTGGCGTCCTCGCGGCCGTAGGCGATGTTGTCGCGGATCGTGCCGTTGAAGAGCCAGGTGTCCTGCAGCACCATCCCGAACGTGCGCCGCAGCTCGCCCCGCGGCAGCCGCCGGATGTCCACCCCATCCACCAGAATCGCGCCCGCATCGACGTCGTAGAAGCGCATCAGCAGGTTGACGAGGGTGGTCTTGCCGGCGCCGGTCGGCCCCACGATGGCGACCGTCTGCCCCGGCTCGGCCTCCAGGTTCATGTCGACGATCAGGGGGTGCTCCGGGTCGTAGCTGAACGACACGTGGTCGAATGTCACGCCGCCGTCGCGCGCGGGCAGCGACAGCTCCCGCGGCGCCTCCGGCGTCTCCTCCTCCTCGTCCAGCAGCTCGAAGATGCGCTCGGCCGAGGCGATGGTCAGTTGGACAGTGTTGGCGATGCTGCCGAGCTGCGTGATCGGCTGCGAGAAGTTCCGCGCGTACTGGATGAAGGCCACCACGTCGCCGATCTGGATCGTCTGCCGCGTCACCAGCACGCTCCCGACGACGGCGACGGCGACGTAGCCGATGTTGCCGAGCGAGGTCAGCAGCGGGAAGATCATGCCGGACACGAACTGCGCGCGCCAGCCGGCCTCGTA
The DNA here is from genome assembly GCA_035708265.1 of Thermomicrobiales bacterium. Taxonomy (GTDB): domain Bacteria; phylum Chloroflexota; class Chloroflexia; order Thermomicrobiales; family CADCWN01; genus DASSSV01. The sequence goes on from DASSSV010000837.1 coordinate 1,859, forward strand.
CAACTGCCCGTTCAGCCCGGTGAATGTCGCCACCGACTCCCGCTCGCGGCCGAACGCCTTGACGATGCGGTGCCCGGTGTACATCTCCTCGACGTGGCCGTTGAGCTCCCCCAGCGCGCGCTGCTGGTTGGCGAAGTAGCGCTGGGCGCGCCCGGCGACGAGTGCCGTCACCCCGAAGCTGAGCGGGATGGTCAGCACCACGACGACAGTCAGGATCCAGTTGATGGAGAGCATCAGCGCGAAGACGCCGACCACCGTCACCAGCGAGGTGATGAGTTGCGTGACGTTCTGCTGCAGCGTGTTGCTGATGTTGTCCATGTCGTTGACCGCGCGGCTCATGAGCTCGCCGTGGGTCGTGGTGTCGTAGTAGCGCAGCGGCAGGCGCGCCAGCTTCTCGTCGACCTCCCGCCGCAGCCGGTAGACCGTGCGCTGCGCGACACCGGCCATCGTGAACTGCTGCACGTAGCCGAAGAGCGAGCTGAGGACGTACAGCCCGAGCATGAGCAGCATGATCCGGCCGATGTACCCGAAGTCGATGGAGGCGCCCGGCACGTGCAGGTAGAACTTGGCGATGAAGCCCTCGGCGAGCTTATTCGTGGCCAGCGCTAGGATCTTCGGGCCGACGACGTTGAACGCGGTGCTGACGATCGCCGCCGTGACCACCAGCAGCACGAGCCCGAGTTCGAGGCGGAAGTAGCCCAGCAGGCGGAACAGGGTCACCCGGAAGTGCTTCGGCTTCTGCGTGGCCATGCCGAACCCGGCCATCGGCCCGCCGCGCATCGGCCCGCCGCCCATGCCGCCCGGCCGCCCCGCCCCCCGCGCCGCGCTCATGCGACCTCCTCCTCCGACAACTGCGACAGGACGATCTCGCGGTAGACGTCGTTGGTCGCCATAAGTTGCCGGTGCGTGCCGCTGCCCACCAGCCGGCCTTCGTCGAGCACGAGGATCTGGTCGGCGTTCATGATGGTGCTGACGCGCTGCGCCACGATCAGGACCGTGGCGTCGGTCGTCTCGCGCCGGAGCGCCCGGCGCAGGCGCGCGTCCGTCGCGTAGTCGAGCGCGGAAAAGGTATCGTCGAAGACGTAGATCTCCGGCCGGCGGACCAGCGCGCGCGCGATCGCGATCCGCTGCTTCTGGCCGCCCGAGACGTTCGTGCCGCCCTGGGCCAGGGACGCGCCGTAGCCCTCGGGCATCGCGTCGATGAACTCGGCGGCCTGCGCCACCTCGGCGGCGTGGCGCACCTCCTCGTCGGTCGCGGCCCGCTTGCCGTGGCGGATGTTCTCGGCGATCGTCCCCGAGAATACGACGGCGCGCTGCGGCACGTAGCCGATCCTGGCGCGCAGCGCCTCCTGGCTCTGCTCGCGCACGTCGACGCCGTCCACCAGCACGCCGCCGCTGTCCGCGTCGTAGAAGCGCGGGATCAGGTTCACCAGGGTGGACTTGCCGGCGCCGGTGCCGCCGATGACCGCGGTCACGCGACCGGGGCGCGCGGTGAACGAGATGTGCGACAGCGCCGGCTCCTCGGCGCCCGGATAACTGAAGGTGACGTCCCGGAACTCGACCACCCCGCGCTGGCCGACGGCGTCGCGCGGCCGGGCCGGGTCGGTAATCTCCGGCGCGATGTCCAGCACCTCGTTGATGCGCGTGGCCGAGGCCGCCGCGCGCGGCAGGAAGATGAACATCACGGAGATCATCAGGAAGGCGAAGAGGATCAGCAGCCCGTACTGCAGGAAGGCGATCAGCGCGCCGAACGACATCTGCTGGTTGGCGATGCGGACGCTCCCGAACCAGAAGATGGCCACCGTCGTCGCGTTGAGCACCAGCATCATGAAGGGGAAGAGGATCGCGATCAGCCGGTTCACCCGGATGGCCGTGTCGGTCAGGTCGAGATTGGCCACGTCGAAGCGCCGCGCTTCGTAGCGGTCGCGGTCGAAGGCGCGGATGACGCGCACGCCGGTCAGGGTCTCGTCGAGGATCAGGTTGATCTTGTCGATCTTCCGCTGCATCAGTTGGAAGAGCGGGACCGCCCGCGTCATGATGAGCGCCAGCGCGATGACCAGGACCGGGACGGCCACCGCGAGCACCCAGGTCAGCGCGGCATCCTGCTGCACGGCGAGGATGATGCCGCCCACAGCCGTGAAGGGCGCGCTGACCATCACCGTGAGCGACAGGACCAGCAACTGCTGCACCTGGTTGGTGTCGTTGGTCGTGCGCGTGATCAGCGAGGCCGTGCCGACCGTATCGAACTCGTGGAGCGAAAATCTCTCGACGTGCCCGAAGAGATACCCGCGCACGTCGCGCCCGAAGCCGACGGCCACCCGCGCCGCGAAGAACGCCGACCCGACGGCGCACAGCGTGCCGCCGAGGCTGACGAGGAGCATCAGGCCGCCGATGCGCAGGATGTAGCCCTGGTCGTTCTTCAGGATGCCGTCGTTGACGATGTCGGCCATCAGGTTCGGCAGGTAGAGGTTGGCCAGGGACTGCGCTGCCACCAGCACGAACACGACCAGCATGAGGGCCCTGTACGGGCGCAAGAAGCGGAACAGGCGGATCATCGCGCTCCTCCTCCGGCCGGCGGCGGTGCGTCGGCGGCGATCGCCTTCAAGAAGTACCGGCGCAGGTGGCGCACCACCTCCTCCGGGGCCATGCCGTCGCGCGCGGTGAGTTGCTGGTAGCCGCGCGGCGAGAGCAGACTCCACAACAGTGCCACCACGAGCGGCGTCGGCAGTTGCGGATCGAACTCGCCCCGGCGCTTGCCCTCGTCGATCACCGCCGCGACGCGCCGTGTCGGCTCCTCCCAGAGGGCGGCCATCGCGTCGTGCTTCGCCGCGAGCAAGCTCAGGAGCTCGGGGCTCCGCGATGCCGCGGACATCAGCTGGAAGCGCGCGCTCATGGCGCCGTAGATCTGCTCGACGAGCGCGCCCAGCTTCTCGCGGGGCGAGCCGGGTGCGGACAGCGTCTCGTTGAGCGCGCCCATGAACGCCTGCGCGCCGCGCACGAAGAGCGCGGCGATGAGGTCTTCCTTGCCGGGGAAGTGCAGGTAGAGGGCGCCTTTGGAGATGCCGACGCGCGCCGCAATTTCCTCCATCGCGGTCTCGTGGTAGCCCTTCTCGATCAGCAGCTCCATCGCCGCCTGCAAGATGAGCCGCTCGCGCTCCTGGCGCTGCCGCTCTTTCAGTGATTGCGGGCGCGCGGGTGCCGCGCGGGCCCCCAGATGTTCCGGCTTCGATGTGCTCGCCATGGTCGTGGTGCTGTTCGCCTCCCCAACGGCAGCATGACAGTGGGTATGACCCCGCAGTCGTCATCTGACTCGCGAGTCACATTCTACGCTCGTGAGCCAGGGAGCGTCAAGTACCGCTCGCGCGCAGGTTCTCCAGAGCGGGACAGCGGCGGGCCAGCGGGGACAGACCGAGGGAGCCGGCCCCGCTGGCCCGCCTGGCGCGACCGTTGTTACCGCGGCTGGCGCGTGTGGCGGCGCGACCGCCGCCGCTAGCGGTCGCCCGGCCGCCGCACCGCCTCCAGCACCGGGGCGAAGCGCTCGATCCCGGCGAGGCTGTTGGGCTGCAGGAAGACCTGCAGGTGCCCGATCCCCTCGGCCGCGAAGCCGCGCAGCGTCGCCGCGATCGCCTCGGTGTCGCCGACGATCGGTTGCGGCGTAGACGCCGGGCGCATCAGGCGCAGGGCCACGTCGTCGGTCCCGACGTAGTCGACCAGCACCGTCGCGGTGCGGCCGACGGTGGCCGGGTCGCGCCCGGCCGCCCGGCAGGCGGCGTCCACCCGCTCGCGCAGCGGCGGGATGGCCGCGGGGTGGCTGTCGCCGTGGACCAGCCAGGTGTTCCACAGGTCGGCGTAGCGCGCGAGCAGCCCGAGCATCTTCGGGCTCGACGAGCCGATCATGATCGGCGGCCCGGCCGGGCGCGGCCCGCCGCGGGGGCGCAGCTCGCAGTCGCGCGCCTGGTAGAAGCGCCCCGCGAAGTCGATGTGCCCATGCCGCAGCAGGCCGTGGATGATCGCCAGCGCCTCGGCGAAGCGGCTGTAGAGGTGGTCGTAGGGCAGGCCGAAGGCGCGGTACTCGGGCTCGTGGTAGCCCGCGCCGAGGCCGACGATCACCCGCCCGCCGCTGATCTCCTCGAGCGTGTCGACGATCTTCGCCGTCACGGCGGGGTTGCGGAAGCTGGTGGCGGCGACGATGGTGCCCAGCTCGACCCGCGTCGTCGCCGTCGCCAGCGCCGTGAGGAGGGTCCAGCACTCCCAGCCGCCGCGCGGCTCAACCCCCTCGTAGTACTGGATGAGGTGGTCCGGCACCCACAGCGAGTCGAAGCCGACCGCCTCGGCCCGCCGGGCGAACGCGAGGATGTCGGCCCAGCGCGGGGTCCGCCCCTCCATCTGGCGCTCGCTGAAGGGGACGTACAGGCCGATCTTCGGCGGCGGCGCGGTCTCGGCTGCCATGCGCGGCGCTCCTTCCCTACAACGACGTCGACGGCGCGCGGCGGCGCGGGGGACGCGCCGGCCCGGCCGGCGGCAGCGTGCCGCAGCCGCGGCGGGTTGTCAAGCCGGACGCCCGCGCCGGCAGGTGGTATCAACCATCGGAGCTCGGCCGTCCGCGACATTGGCGGCCTCGACGACGCCGGCCTCCGGCTGCTCGACCGGCGCCGGGTCTCCTGTCGGCGTGCGGGCTGAGGGAGAGGCGCGCGGCGACCTGAGAGTCGGCCGGGCCCTCCACCACCGCCGCAGCACGTCCAGCTCCCACGCGGTGAGGCCGGCGGTCGCGCCGCGGCGGCGGTCGCGCGGGCCGGCGTCAGCGGGGCGCAGAGGGCGCGGACCGCGACGAGGTGCGCGCGGGCGAGAACTCGCCCCCGCGCGCCCGATCAGGGGAGGTGGCCCGCCACCGGGTGCGATGGGGCGCATCCCAGCAGGTCCCCAGAGCCAGCGGTGAAAGAGCATACCCAACAGGGCCGCGATAGGGGTGGGAAACGCCCTCATACCACGTGCGAGAGCCCGTCGGTCGGCTGAAGCCCGGTCCGTGGCTCCGCCCTGGCGGTGGCGAGCCCGCGTCGAGCAGCAGCCGGTGTGGTGGCGCATGGGGTGCCCGGCGTGTAGCCGGCGATGTGGCCAAACCGTCCGGCCGTATTCGTGTAGCCGCCGCGGCGTGACCTGGACCGCTTCCCTGCTCTGGCGCGGAACCTTGTAGCGGAGTCGCGTACCTGCGCCGACCGGCCATCCGGCCCGCGATCAGATGTCGCGCTTCCCGGAAGCAAAGGAGGTGGCGGTTTCCCTTGGTATTGCTTGCAGAATGGGTGGCTGGGCTGCAGGGATTCGAACCCCAACTTTCTGATCCAGAGACCGACGATAGGGCCTCGCCCGGCCTCCGCCGCGTTCCACATTCCCCGCCGCGGCACGGCATCGCCCCGCTCATCACTCCCCGGCCTTCCACCGGTTCCCGAGCGCTGGGCTACATCTTGGCTACACGTCGGCGCTGAGATGTGCCAGCCACACTCGCGCGAGCATCTCCTTGGCAAGGAGACTAGCGCTTCCCACAGGGAATTCTTTGCCGTGGCGCCGAAAACCGGTCCATCGCCCCGACGGAATACCGGCGAAGGAGAAGGTCTCGATGCGGAATCGCCTGGCCCTCTCCCCGCGCCAGGTATAGCACACCCCGCACCTGCCCGCCATGAACGCGCCGTGGCAGTCGCGACCGCGCCGGCCTCGTCACGCTCAACGCGCGGCCGCTCCAGGCGCCGCGCGCCTGGAGCGACGCTGTGCTCCTGCAGGAACTGCGCCATCCGCGAGAGCACCGCGGCAAGCGCTTCTGCGCGCTGCTCGACCGGGTGCTGCCCGACTGGCTCGAGCGCCGCCAGCGCCTCACAGGCTGCGCGATCCGCTAAGTCGCCGCTCAGGGGTGCTCGGGTCGCGCGGCCCGTTCGCGCAGCACGCCGCGCAGGTAGACCTTCACCAGGTCGACGAGGTCGCAGGCGAGCGGTTCGTCCAGGATGCCGAGCGCGTCGAGCTGGGCCAGGATCTCCCCGTCGTCCTCGAAGGCGCCGAGGAGGGTGAACAGGGCGCGGAGCGCCCGGCCCCCTGCCGGTCGTCGTCGGCACCGTACTCCGCCGACTGGCGCGCCCGCGCGATCACCTCGCCCACCGGGACATTCAGGGCGTCGGCGATTCCCCACAGCGTCCGATAGGTCGGATGCGTCACGACCGTGTTGATGAGCGCATTCAGCGTGTGGGGATCCCCCCCGATAGCCCGCGCGAAGGCGGCCTCGGTGACGTACCCGCGCGTCGCGATCATGCGCCGCAGCCACGTCCCGAAGGTATCCGTGCCCTCGACTGCCAGCGGGTCGGAGACACCCGCCTCCTGGGAGAAGTCGGCCACCCGCAGCCCGAGCGCCCGACCGAACTTCTCGAGCGTCGCGCGGCGCGGGTGACGACTCCGCGGACTGTGACCGCTGACTTGGCATCGCCCGTCTCCCCGGGCTCGGCGGCGTGGCATCGCTCCTGCGGAGCATCGGTACGCGGCACGTTGCGCCCTCGGCGACGCCCGGATCGATTGACGCCGCGCGGGACGAGTGGTACAACACTGCCAGTGACTCCTTAGGTGCGAGGCTAAGGGGCAGGATCATGGGCGGGCCGCGGCGGCGGCAACTGCGGTGGGTCAAGCAGGTGCAGGTGCCGGCCGCGCCGGCGCCGCCCGGCGACCACGCCCCGCCGACCGCCCGCGAGCGCCTGGTCGCCGCTCTGGCCGACCGGCCGCGCACGGTGGCGCAGCTCGCCCAAACCTTCGGCCTGTCACAGCCGACGATGCTGGAGCAGGTGCGGCGGGCGCTGCGCGACGGCCTCGTCGTCGAGGTCCGGGTCCCCGAGGCGGAGAAGCGCTTCCCGGCCGAGCGCTACTACGCGCCCGCCGTCCCCGTCATCCGCCAGCCCGATCGCGAGCTCCTCGAGAGCGCCTGCCGCGCCCTGGCGCAGGAGATCGGCGCGGCGCTGGCGCAGCACCGGGGCGACCTCGAGGCGGCCTTCGCGTTGACGATCCTCGCGCGTGAGGGCTGGCGCTTCGACGACCTCTGGCCCTACCTCTACGAGACGATCCACCGCCTCGCCCTCGACCGGCTCGGCGGGTTCCCGCGGCCGACCCCGCTCGCCCCGCACGGCCTGGCCTGGGTGGAGGAAGTCCCCGAGGGTGCCCCCGCGCCGGGCGAGGGCGAGCTGGCCGAAGCGACAGAGGAGGAGTCGGCATGAAAGTCGCCGTCGCCGGGAAGGGCGGGTCGGGGAAGACGACGATCGCGGGCACGCTGGCGCGGGTGCTGGCGGGGGACGGGCGGCCGGTGCTGGCGATCGACGCCGACCCCAACCCCAACCTGGCGGTCAGCCTCGGCATGGACGCCGACGCCGCGGCGCGGATCGCGCCCGTGCCGCACACGCTCGTCCACCACGCCGAGGACGCTAACGGCCGCTACTCGGTCGGCATGGACGTGGCGCCCGAGCAGATCGTCGCCGACTACGGCGCGCCCGCGCCGGGCGGCATCACGCTCCTGCTGATCGGCCGCGTCGAGGCGGACCAGGCGGGGGCCGGCTGAAACTGCTCGGCCCATACCACCGTGCGTGGTATCCTCGAACACCTCGACACCGGCCGGTTCCCCGTCACGGTCACCGACATGGAGGCGGGGCTGGAGCACCTCAAGCGGGGCACGCTGGAGCACGCCGCCACGCTCCTGGTGATCGTCGAGCCCTACTTCAAGTCGCTCGAGGCCGCCGGCCGCGTCGCCGCGCTGGCCCGCAACCTCGGCGTGCCCGCGGTCTACGCGGTGGCGAACAAGGTGCAGTCGCCGCGCGACGAGGCGGCCATCCGCGAGTACTGCGCCGCGAAGGATCTGCCCGTGGTTGCGGTCGTGCCGTTCGACGCCGACGTGGTCGAGGCCGAGCGCCAGGGCCGCGCGGTCGTCGACCTCGCGCCCGACGCGCCCGCGGTCGCCGCCGTGCGCGAGCTGGCCGGCGCGCTGGCGAGTTCCGAGTTGACGGTTGAGAGTTGATAGATCCTGCCGGGGGCACCGCGGCCGTCGGGCACGCCACGAGCGACGATCAACCATCAACTCGCACGCGCGGAATGCGGCCTGCGGGAGCGGGCTGAGAGACCCGGCGCGGGGCGACCTGCCTCACGCTCCAGCCGCCGGATCGGCAGGGGGTGGGCGATGAACCCGATCAAACTGTGGTGGCTGTCGCTGGGGCTCTTCGGCGCGGTCGTCGCCGTCGTCGCGGGCCTGTTGGGCCTGATCGTGGCCACGGCCAGGGGCATCGAGCGGGTCGCCGGCGACATCTGGATCGCCGGCAAGCAGATCGCCGGCAACACCGTCTCCATCTGGATGCTCCAACAGACGAACGAGCAACTGGCGGAGATGCTCGACAGCGCCCGCACGCTGGAGCGGACGACCGCGGCCATCGACGACACGTTGGGCGCGCTCGCCGGGCGCGTCGGCGAGCGGGGGTGAGCCGTGAAGGTGCTCCGCACGCTGACGCTCGGCTACGTCGCGGTGCTCGTCTCCACCGTCGCGGCGAGCCTGACGGCGATCTGGATCTTCCTGCGCCGCGTCGCCGCCGCGCTCGACCAGGCGCGCGCGGCGCTGGCGACGGCGCGCGACGAGACGGCCGCGCTCAACGACCGGCTCGGCGGCCTGCACGACGCCGTCGCCGGCTCGGCCGCCGATCTCAAAGACACGCGGGAGCGGCTGGCGCGCGCGCAGGACCGGCTGGCCGCGCTCGCCGGGGAGGCCGGCGCGGCGGGGCCGACCGAGTAGGCGTGGGGCCGGGAGGCGGCGATGGGCAGGACGATCCCGATCGTGTGGTGGGTCGGCCTCGTCGGGGCGCTGGTCGCCACCGTCGTGGCCGTGAAGGAGATCGCGCTGGTGCTGCGCGCGCTGCGCGACATCGAGCGGCTGGCCGTCCTCACCCGCGACGCGGCGCGCGGCGTGGCCGCCAACCTGGCGCCGCTGCGGCGGCTGGCGGAGGTGGACGGGCCGGCCGGCGAGATCCGCGCGGGGACGGGCACGCTCGCTGCGGCGGCGGCCACGGTGGAGCGGAAGCTGGACGCCGTGGCGGCCGAGGCGGCGGGCGCCGCGCCGCGCGGCGATGCGGGGGAGTGAGATGACGCGCGCACTGACGATCCTCTCCGTCCTAGCGGGCTGGTCGCTGCTGGGCGTGCTGGCGGTGGGGCTGCTGGCGATGCTGCGCCCGCTCGAAGGCATCCGCGGCTACCTCGAGAAGATCACCATGGGGGTGCGGGCCATCGAGCAGGAGACGATGCCGCTCGGCGCGCAGGTCGACGCGCTCGCCGGCGCGCTCGGCGCGGCGGCCGGCCCGGTCGGCGCCACCGCCCGGCACCTCGACGCCGCGGCGCGCGACCTCGACGCGGCCGTCGCGGCGCTGCGCAAGGGTTGAAGATTGCGGATCCCGCGTTCCAGTTGACGACCCGCAATCTGCGAATCTGCAGTCTTCAACCGGGGAGAAGGGAGCGCGCTCATGCCCATGCAGATGGTGACCATCCCCATCCAGGGGCGGATCGACCGGCCGGTGCCCGGCGAGACGAGTCGTAGCATGCCCGACCAGGTCGGGAACGTGGCGGGCGCGACGACGGCGGAGCTGTCGGACCGGCTGATCCAGACCTCCGGCCGCGAGGCCATGCCCGGCCCGCTCAAGAAGGTCTACGCCTTCTGGCTGGCCGGCATGAGCTGCGACGGCTGCTCGATCTCCACGCTCGGCGCGACCGAGCCCTCGGTCGAGGAGCTGCTCACCGGCGCCCTCCCCGGGTTGCCGACGTTGGTGCTGCACCACTACGCCACCGCGATCGACTCCGGCGACCACTTCACCCACGAACTGGAGCGGGCGGCGGCGGGCGAGCTCGACGCGCCCTACGTGATCGTCTACGAGGGCTCGATCCCCGACGAGAACCTGACCGTCGCCGGCGAGCCCTGGTCCGCCGAGGGGGCGGTGCCGACCTGGGCGCCGACCGACGAGCGGCGCCGAGTCCCCACGTCCGAGTGGGTGCGGCGCATGGCGCCGGGCGCGGCGGCGACGATCGCCATCGGCACCTGCGCCTGCTGGGGCGGGATCCCGGCGTCGGCCGGCAACCCCACCGGCGCGATGAGCGTGATGGACTTCCTCGGCCAGGACTACCGCAGCGCCTTCGGCCTGCCGGTGGTCAACGTCCCCGGCTGCGCGCCGCTGGGCGACAACTTCACCGAGACGGTGGCCCTCCTGCTGCTCTTCCTCAACAAACAGGCGCCGCTCCCCGAGTTCGACGACCTGGGCCGCCCGGCCTGGCTTTTCGCCGACACCGTGCATCGCCACTGCCCGCGCGCCGGCTGGTACGAGGAGGGCACCTTCGCCAGGGAGTACGGCGACAAGGAGTGCCTGGTCGAGGTCGGCTGCTGGGGGCCGGTGGTCAACTGCAACATCACCGAGCGCGGCGCGGTCGGCCACATGGGCGGCTGCATGGTCGCGGGCGGGCCCTGCATCGGCTGCACCATGCCCGGCTTCCCGGACAAGTTCGCCCCCTTCTACAAGCGGGCGCCGGGCGCGCTGGTCTCCACGACCTCCTCGCGCCTGACCGGCTCGTTCGTCCGCCCGCTGCGTCGCGTCAGCCAGTACGAGCGCAACCGCGAGCCGCGCTGGCGTGACCGGGTGCCGAGCGGCTGGGCTATGGCCGACCGGACGCCCACCCTCACGCACCGCGCGCTGGAGTTCTTCTACACCAAGATGCAGTACTTCGGCGCCAACGAGCCGGGGCGGCAGCGGGCGGAGGAGCGCTATCGCAGCGGCTACGTGCCGCCCGCGGAGGCCGCCTACGGCCGGGACTACCAGGCGCTGCCCGACCGGCGGGAGGAGGTGGCGCGACGGCGCGGCGCGCCCCGGCGGCCGGACGTCGCGCCCGAGGCCCGGGGGTTCACGCCGGCCCAGGAGGAATCGCCGGAGAAGCCGGTGCCGGCGGCGCCGCGCGAGGAGGAGTGAGCGGAGTGAGCGATCAGCCGTCAGCCGTCAGCCGTCAGCGTGCGGCCGAGCGCCCCTCTCCTTCCGGCTACCCGCGAGACGAGCCACCGGTCGCTGACTGCTGATTGCTGATTGCCGACTGCTGACCGCTGATGGCTAAGGAGCGAGCCATGTGCTTCCAGAACCTGCCGATCGAGTTCGACGAGGAGGGTCACGCCCACCTCAAGGAAGGCGTGGCCGACCCCTACGCGGTGCAGACGCGGCCGATCGACCGCTCGCAGATCGAGGAGCTGGTCCGCCGCAACGGCCACGTCAAGGACCTCGACATCGACCCGGTCACGCGGGTCGCCGGGGCGCTGGCCTTCCACGCCGTCGTCGATCTCGACGCCCGCAAGGTCTACGAGGCCAACTCGGTGGCGAGCCTCTTCCGCGGCTACGAGGTGATCCTCAAGGGGCGCGACCCGCGCGACGCGATGTTCATCTCCAGCCGCGTCTGCGGCGTCTGCGGCGGAGTCCACTCGGTCGCCTCCTCCCTGGCCATCGAGATGGCCTTCGGCATCGCCCCGCCGCCGATGGGCCTGGCGCTGCGCAACATCCAGCTCGCGCTCGACTTCATGCTGGACAACCCGCTGCACCTCTACATCCTGGCCGGGCCCGACTACTCCGAGGTCGTCGTCACGCGGACCAACCCGACGCTCTGGGAGCGCGCGCAGAAGGCCGAGACGCGCTACGAGAAGATCCACGGCTACCACACGATCGCCGACATCATGCGCGCGCTCAACCCGCTGACCGGCAAGCTCTACCTCGAAGGGCTGGAGATGACCCGCATCCCGCGCGAGGCGTACGCCCTCCTCTACGGCAAGTACCCCCACCCGCAGACGGTCGTGCCGGGCGGGCTCTCCACCACGGTCTCCCTCAAAGAGCTCAACGAGACGCACAACCGGATCATCCGCACGATCGATTACGGCAAGCGCGGCGTCTTCATCTGGGAGGATCTCACGGACTTCTTCTACGAGGCCGACCCGAAGTACAAGGAGGTCGGCGCGCGGCCGAAGAACCTGATCGACCCCGGCATCTGGGACGACCCCTTCGCCTACGACGGCACCTACGCCAACTGCGTCGCGTGGGGCGAGCGCCGCTGGGCGACGCCCGGCGTCGTCATCGACGGCGCGCTGGTGACGACCGACCTCCAGCGGATCAACATGGGGCTGGAGGAGTTCGTCGGGCACTCCTTCTACGAGGGCTGGGAGAACGAGGGCGTGCGCCACCGCACCGACCCGGCCGGCAACCCGATCTCGCCCCACCACCCCTGGAACAAGGAGACCAAGCCCGCGCCGAACGCGAAGCGGAGCTGGAAGGAGCGCTACACCTGGGACACCGCGCCGCGCTGGGACCGGCAGGTGATGGAGGCCGGCACCTACGCCCGGATGTGGATGACCGCCGCGGCCCGCAAGCTCCCCCACACGCGCTTCCTGGAATCGACCGGGACGAGCCTGAAGATGGCGGTGCCCAAGACGCTCTTGCCGGCGATGGATCTGGAGTGGCAGATCCCCGAGGTGTGGAACGCCTTCGAGCGCAACCGCAACCGCGCCTACCACATCCTCTACGCGATGCTGGTGGCCTATGAGAACCTCCTGATCGCCTTCGACCTGATCAAGCGGGGCGAGACGCGGGTGGCGACGCCCTACGTCGTGCCGCAGGACCACCGCATCGGCGTCGGCTTCTGGGGCGCCGGGCGCGGCTGGCTGACGCACCACCTGGAGATGGACAAGGGCGCGCTGATCAACTACCAGATCATCACGCCCTCGACGATCAACGCCTCGCCGCGCGACCCCTTCGGCAACGGCGGCGCCTACGAGGAGGCGATCACCAACACGCCGATCCTGGAGGAGTACGACCGGCCGGAGGACTTCACCGGCATCGACATCTTCCGCGCCCTGCGCTCCTTCGACCCCTGCATGCCCTGCACGACCCATATCTACAGCGACGGCGGGGTCGTGACGCGCGAGGTGAACACATGCGGGTGCGGGATCGAGTGAGCGAGGCGAGGGACGCGGCGGCCCGCCCGCGCGTCCTGATCGGCGGCGTCGGCTACCGCTGGCAGCGCGACGCCTCGTTCGGCCTGGTCGCCGCCGACGCGCTCGCGCGCCTCGCCTGGCCGCCCGGCGTGGCGGTGGACGACCTCGGCTACGGCGCGCTCTACGTGGCCCAGGACCTGGCCGACGCCCGGCCGCCCTACGGGCGCCTGATCCTGCTCGCCGGCACGGCGCGGGGCCGTTCGCCGGGGCGGCTCTACCGCTCGCGCTGGGACGGCCCGCCCGCGGACGCCGACGAGATCCAGGCGCGCATCCGCGAGGCCGGCGCGGGCGTGATCGACGTCGATCACCTGCTGGTGA
>DASSSV010000838.1:0-17986 GCA_035708265.1 Thermomicrobiales bacterium
CCGCGCGTCGGCATGCTGGAGACGATCCGCGAGTACGCCGGGGAGCGGCTGGACGAGGGCGGGGAGGTCGAGGCCGTCCGCGCGCGGCACGCCGCCCATTACCTGGCGCTGGCGGAGCGGGCGGAGCCGCACCTGTGGGGCGGGGCGGACCAGCGCGCCTGGGTGGCGCGCCTCGACACGGAGCGGGACAACCTGCGCGCGGCGCTCGGGTGGGCTGAAGAGCGCGGGGAAGCGGAGCTGGGCCTGGGCCTGGTGGCCGCGCTCGGCCGGTTCTGGTTCATCGACGGCCGCACGAGCGAGGGCCGCGACCGGCTGGAGCGGGCGCTCGCCGCGGCCCCGCTGGGGTCGGCCGCCCTGCGGGCCCGTGCGCTCTTCTACATGGGCCTCCTCGCGACCCAGCAATCCGATCGCGACGGCGCCATGGCGTCCGCGGAGGCGAGCCTCGCGCTCTTCCGGGCGCTCGGGGACGCGCGCTGGACCGCCATGGTACTCGGCAACCTGGCGCACGCGGCGCTGAACACCGGCGACCGGGAGCGCGCCGCGGCGCTGTTCGAGGAGAGCCTGGCGCTGTCGCGGGGGCGCGGCGAAGCGTGGGGCTTCGTCCGCGGCCTCCCGCTGGCGCTCTTCGGCTGGCTACTGCTGGGGCGGGGTGAGCGCACGGCGGTCAGGCGCGCGGCCACGCTCTTGGAGGAGGCGCTGGCGCTCGGGCGCACGGCGCGGAATGCGGAGACAGTCGCCCTCGCGCAGATCGGCCTCGGCTGGGCGGCGCACTACGCCGGCGACGCCGCGCGCGGGACCGCGCTGCTGGAGGAAGCCGTGGCGCAGTTCGGCGCGATCGGAACCTACCTGGGCGGCCTGGACGCGCGCCTGAGCCTCGGCTGGGTCAGCCTGCGTGCGGGGGAGTCCGCGCGGGCGGCGGGGCTCTTCGGCGCGGGCCTGGTCCTGGCCGCCGAGCGGGGCAGCCAGGCGCGCGTGGTCGACGCCCTGCGCGGGCTGGGGGCGTTGGCCGCGCGGCGGGGTGAACCGGGATGCACGGCGCGGCTCTTCGCGGCGGCGGACCGGCTGTGCGAGACGGTAGGCCCACCGCCCTACCCGTCGGGTCCGGCCTACGAGCATGCCCTGGCCGCCGCCCGCGCCGAATGCGACGGGGCGGCATGGGCGGCGGCGTGGGCCGCGGGTCGGGTGCTGCCGCTGGAGGAGGCCATCGCCGAGGCGCTGGCCGCCGGCGCGGCGGCTACCGCCGCCCGGCCCGCGTGAGGTGCGGGCCGGGCGGTCTGGCCTGCCATGTGTGCCGTCAGGGCGCGATTTGCACCTGCGCGGTGCCGCCCGGGAAGGGCAGCCCGAAGATCGATTGGAAGGGATTGCCGGCGACAGTATAGTGTCCGTAGGCCGCGGGCACATGGATCGTGGGCGGCGGAAGGAAGGAGAGGCCATTCAGGACCACGCCCGAGATGGTCAGCACCCCGTCGCTCGACGTCCAGGTCACGTCTCCACCGTCGGAGGCCGCCGGACCTTGCGCGTGGCCGCAGTCGGAGCCGTGGTAGTCGCCGGTGCCGTTGGCGTTGAGCGTGATCCACAGCCAGACGCCGCCGCCGTCCGGGCCGCCGAGGTTGGCCGAGATCTCGACCTGGTAGACCGCGCCCGTCCCGTAGTCGGCCGCCGCCGGCATGGCCGCCGCCAGCGCCGCCACCAGCGCCCCGACCGCGATCAGGGCCGCGAAGGTCCGGCGTAGTCGCTTGGGTCCCACGAAGAGCGGGCCACGGGACGACAATCGCCTGAGCGTGTTCATGGTGTCCTCCTTGCGAGATGGTGGCTACGACGGTCGCTCGTGTGCCACGAGCGACGGCGCGCTGGACGCTGCCGGCGCCACTCGACCGGTGCAGGCGAGTCAGCGGCCCCGCCGTGGTGGCCGGCACCGTGCCGACCTCGTTGAGCACGCCGTGGAGGCCGACGAGTGCGCCGGCCGCGCCGCCGACGGTGTCGGCGACGCGGCTACGGCGCGCACGTCAGGTTTCGCTCATGGCCCAGTCACTTCGACGATCGCGCCGGTGGCGGTCGCACTCCCGGCCGGCGTGGAGCATGTGGTGACGATGCTATTCGTCGGCCCGGACGTCACCGGGCCAACGTTCGTCAGCGTGCAGGACCAGCCGTTGGGAGTATGCACCGCCATCCGGTACACGCCTTCCGAGAGCTCGCTGATGGTCCCGTCGACGGACTGGGCCTTGGGTGAGAGCCCGTAGAAATAGAGCGAGCCGGCGCATTGGCCGACGTAGGGGTTGGTCGAGTCCGCCTCGCACCAGATCCAATAGCCGTAGGGCGTCGGCGTACCGGCGAAGATGCCGAACGCGCCGGTCTTGCTGAAGACGACCTGCTCGGAGCTGGCCGCCCCCGCGCCGGTACTCGGGGTCGCGAACGCCGCGAGTGCCGCCATCAGGACGCACAGGCACGCGGCTACGATGTGGCGAGACATGGGTGCCTCCTTGATGATGGGTTCGCCAATCACGGGGAAGTGGTGCGCTCCGCGGTCAGCGGATCGCCGCCGGCATCACCCCCTTTCTGAGGGCGGCACGCAGGCTCGACCGTACGTTGCACGTCGGTGTGAAAGGGGGCAGCGCTGCCTGCCGCGACGGGAGCGCACGCACTACGAGGCAGCACGACGAGGAATTCACCAGGAGCGGCTTGTTTTCAGTGGCGCCCACTCTACACCCACGCCCCGCGCGGGGTAAGGGGGAAAACCCTCAGGGGAGGGCGGGAATTGCCCATCCGGGCAGGCAGGTATGCGACAGCCCTCATCCTGCATGATCAGCCGTCCCGCTGCGCAGCAACGCGGCCAGTGGGCGCGAGGGCGAGAGCATCGCCGCCCGCGTCGTCATGTGGGGTCACTGGATCGCGGTGCATTGGGACCAGACCGACTGCCAGCGGCCGTCGCGCTTCTCGTAAGAATCGGTATGCCAGTAGCGGCGCAGCGGCACCAGGCGGCCGACGACGACGATTTCGAGGCGCGACCGGTAGCGCACGAGCGCCACCGCGCCGTAGAGGCGGACATCGAGCGCCGAGTCGGGCTCCAGCACCCGGTAGTCGATCTCGCCGGAAGCGACGCCCCCGAGGTACTGCTCCTTCGTCAGCGTGGCCCCGGCGGGGTTGATGAGCTGGAAGTCGTCGGCGTGCAGCCGGCGCGCGGCCTCCAGGTCGACCTCCACCAGCGCGCGCAGGCGCTCGCGCTCGGTCGCGCGGATGAGGTCGGCCTCCGCCTCGGCGGCATCGGCCTCGCCGTCTGCCCGTCCCTCCGGCGCGGGGGCCGCGCCGAGTTGCCGCAGCAGGCCGGGCAGGTCACTCTCGACCCAGTGCGCCGCGATCTTCCCCCCGGCCAGCCGCCACAGGTGGAGTTCACCCATCGTCACCGCCTTGCCGGTCGGCGCGACGCCCATGAACGGCCCCGCGTGGGTGCCCCGCAACGTGTCGCGCGCGGCGACCTTGTCCCCGTCCGCCAGCAAGTCCTCGAGCTCCCAATGGCCGTCAGGGAAGGCGTCGAAGATGCTCTGGAGGAAGCGCATGTTCCCCTGCCACTCGTCCATCATGGTGGGGGCCATTTCCTGAGTGGCGGCGGCCAGGTCGCGGTGGTTGATCGCCTCGTAGGTGCGGCGGATGACGGCCACATTCCCGGCTTCGGTCGCACGCCCGGGCTCGGCGTCCGCGCCGGTGGGATCGCCCTCACGCTCGACTCGTCCCTGCCCTGCCCTGCCCCTGGTCACCATCGCAGTCCTCCTGTCGGGGTTGCGGTCTCGCTGACGGATCGCCACCAGACCGCCGCGCGGCGTCTGCCCTCCAGACCGTGTGGCGCAGCGTGACCAACTAAACGCGGGCGCGAGCATTCTTGGTAACCATCGCTCGCCGGCCTCGGCGCCGTCCACCAGCGGCGCCTACCGCCGGGAGTGTCCCTCTATCCCGGTGCGCATGCCTCTGCGCCCCAGTCTGCGCGCCCGCTGGCGGACTCGCCGTGACGTCGACTCACCGCTCACTCACCGTTTCGCTCCGAGGCGAGCGCCGCGCCGGCGGCGCACCCCGCGCGCCCCACGTCCGCGTCACCGCGGGCTACGGTTGCGGCCGCCGTCCCGCGGCGGGGGCATGCCGCTATCGGCCGGGCCGTTATCGGGCGGGTCGAACTCGCCGGGGCCGACGGGATCCTCCTCGTTCGGGGGGCTCACGCGATCCGCCGGCGCGGGCGCCGCGGCGGGGATCGCCGCGGGGGTGGCGGCGAGGGCCGCGGCTGGCCGGGCGGTGGCCGCGGGCGGCGGGGAGGAGCCCGGGCTACCCGGCAGCGGGTGGAGCAGCCAGGCCAGCGCCGCCAGCACCGCGATCGCCGCCAGCGCCGCCCGGCCCCGCTCCCGCCAGGCCGGCTCCCGCCCCGCGGGCTCGGCCGCGATCGTCGTCGCGCGCGCCGGCGCGGCCGCGTCGTCGCAGCCCGGCAGGGGCACGAGGCCGGGGACGACGCCCAGGCGGCGCTCCAGGGCGGCGACACGCCGTCGCAGCGCCGGCAGGTCGGGCGGGGGCGGCTGCCCGGGCCGCAGGGGCAGGCCGAGCGCGGCCTCCACCTCGCGCAGCCGGGCGCGCAGCGCCGCCAGCTCGGCGGCATAGGCGGGCGGCGTGGGCGTGGCGCTGTCCGGCTCCAGCATCGTCGTTTCCCCCGTGGCGTTCGGCCGCGTCGTCGGGGCGCTGGCGTCGAGCTTCGTCATGGCGGGCCTCCTTGTCGGGCAGGTCGAGACGCTGTCCTCAGCGTGCCCCACGACTCCCGCCGCGCCGGGGCGGGCGCGGTGCCGGGAGTACACCTCGGTCCTGGTGTGGATGTGCTGCGCCCCGGTCTGCGCGACGGGAAGCGCCCCTACCACGACGCGCGCCCGCCGCTCATCCACCGCTGGATCACCGTGCTCCGCGCCGCGCGGGCGCTTGCCCGGTGTCCCCACGATAGCGGGCGGCGAGGCCGCCCGCATCCGTGACGGTACGGGGGCGGTACGGAATCGTGGTACGGGATTTTCGGGGACGGGTATTCGGGAGTGAACGGGGCTCAGCGGCGCGGCTGGGCGGTAACGCCGCCGGCGCCGGCCGCGGCCCAGGGGGCGAGTTGGGCCCGGTTGGCCGCGCCGAGCTTGGCGAGGATGCTGGCGACGTGGCTCTCCACGGTGCGCTCGCCGATGCTGAGCGCGGCGGCGATCTGCCGGTTGGACAGGCCGCGCGCCACCAGCGGCAGCACCTCCCGCTCGCGCCGGGTCAGCGTAGCGGTGGGCGGCGCGGGCGGATATGCCGGCCCGACATCCCCTTCCGCCCCGGAGAGCACGGCGTAGAGGCGCCAGGCGCCCGGCGCGTCCGCGAGCGCCCGCGTGCCGCGGTCCACGAACCGCAGGTCCGCCCCCGCCAGCAGGTCCCGCACGGTGCCGGAGGCCAGGATCTCGCCGGGCGCGGCCTGGCTCGCCACCCAGGCGGCCAGCGCCGGCGCGACGCCGCCCAGCCGCGCGCCGCGCACCTCGCACTCGCCGGTGTGCAGCCCGGCCCGCGTCGCCAGGCCGAGGTCCCCGGCCGCGTCGCGCAGGGCGCCGGCGCAGCGGAGCGCGCGGCCCGGCCCGTCGAAGGTCGCCACGACGCGGTCGCCGGCCAGGTCGAGCGCGCGGCCGCGGTAGCGGTCGAGGTCGCGCCGCGCCAGCGCCCGGAAGCGCTCCTGCAGGTCGGCCCAGCGCCGGTCGCCGAGCGCGACCGCGCGCGCCGCCGCGCCGGCGACCTCGCTCACCAGCACGGTCGCCAGGGCGCGGTCGGGCACCGGGGCCGGCCGCGTGCCGGTGACGAACGCCTCGACCTCGTCGACGAGGGCGTCGACATCCCCGGCGTAGGGGAAGTGGACGTCGCCGGGCAGTTCGACCAGGCGGGCGCCGGGGATGTGCGCGGCGAGGTAGCGGCCCTCCTCGATCCGCACGGCGGGGTCGCCCGTCCGGTGCAGGACCAGCGTCGGCACGCGGATCGCCGGCAGGACGTGGCGGATGTCGATCGTGGCGTTCATGCGCATCAAGGCGACGGCAGCGCCGGGGCTCGCGCCCAGCCGCTGCGAGGCGGCGAACCAGCGCCGGAGCGCGGCATCGCCCGCCACGCCCGGAGCGGGGACGGCGTCGAGGGTGCCCCAGGTCTCGTGGATCGTGCGGGCGCGCGCCTCGATCTGCGCCGCGTACTCCTCCGCCGTGGGGCGCCAGGGGTAGTCGGGCGCGCGCACGGCCGAGGCGTAGGCGCCGTAGAGGATCAGGGCGACCGCCCGCTCGGGGTAGGTGGCGGCGAAGAGGGCCATCAGCGGCCCGCTCCCGGAGACGCCGAAGACGACGGCGCGCGCCGAACCGGTCGCGTCCATCACCGCGCGCACGTCGTCCATGCGCTCGGCGAGCGGGGAGACGCCGGCGGCGCGGTCGGAGAGCCCCGTGCCGCGCTTGTCGAAAACGATGAGGCGCGAGAAGGCGGCCAGCCGCCGCAGGTAGTGGGCGTGGCCGGGATCCTCCCAGGAGTGCTCGACGTGCGAGATGAAGCCGGGGCCGAGGACGAGGTCCACCGGGCCGTCCCCGACGACCTGATAGGCGATGCTGAGGTCGCCGCTGCGGGCGTATCTGGTGCGCGGCGTCATGGCCCCGCCACCCTGCCCGATGCGCCGTCGCCGCCGCGGGCGTACGCCGCGCGCCGGGCCTGCTGTGCCGCTCTGGCCGTATTGTAGCACAAGGGGGCCGGCGACCGAAGTCGCGCCTGAATGGCGCCGCGGCGCCACGAAGCCCGCCTGCGCGGGCTGAGTCCTGATCTACGACCCAGCCCGGCTTGGCCGGGCTTCGTGGCCGTGAGGCTGATAGGCGCGGCCGCAGCCGCCAGCGCGCCCCCCTCACTCGCGCGGCCCCCGAGGGCGCAAACGGCATATGGTAGACTACCGGCGAGTCCGGGCATGTGGAGCGCGCACGGGCAGGGAATACGATGGCTACGACACCCGCACTGAGCCAGGAAGTGGACGCGGCGGTCTGGGCTATCGAGGCCGAGGCGGACTTCTTGCCCGAGCTAGCCGAACTGTGGGACCGGGAGCATCCCGCCAGCAAAGCGACCTGGGTCTCCGAGTGGGACGTGCTGGTGTCGCGCCTGGCGGGGCTAGACGAGGCGTGTCGCGCGGGCGCGATGACCGCGGCGCAGCGCGAGCGCTACCGCACCCTTCGCGCGACACTCAGCACGCGACTACCGCTCCTCGCACGGCTCGGCCTGCCGCTGCCGGCCGTACCGCCGGCGGAGTAGGGCGGACAGGTGAGCGGCCTCGCCCCCGCCCTCGACCGCTACCAGCTCCGCCTCCCCGGCTTCGAGGGGCCGCTCGACGTCCTCCTGCGCCTGATCGAGCGCGACGAGCTCGACATCACCGCCATCTCGCTCGCCGCCGTGGCCGACCAGTTCCTCGCCCACCTCGCCGCGCTGCCCGACCGCGACCCCGCCGTCCTGGCCGAGTTCGCCGTGATCGCCTCGCGCCTCCTCGTGCTCAAGACGCGCGTCCTCTTCCCCCGCCCACCCGCGACGCCCGACCCCGACGCGCCCGACGACGACGCCGACGACCTCGTCCGGCAGTTGCAGGAGTACCGCCGGCTCAAAGAGGCCGCGGGGGCGCTCGCCGCGCGCGACGCCGGGGGCCTGCGCGCCTACGAGCCGCTGGCCGCGCCCCCGCCCGAATCCTTCACCGCCGAGGTGACGCTGGCGCCGGCCGGGCCGGCGGACCTCGTGCGCGCGGTCCACCGCCGCCTGGCCCGGCTGCCGGCCACGCCGCGCCTCCTGGCCCTGGTGCCGCGCGTCAGCGTCGGGGAGATGGCGGCGCGGCTGGCGGAGCGGCTGCGCGCCCGCGGCGAACTCCGCTTCAGGGCGCTCGTCCGCCCGCCGCAGCCCCGTGACGAAGTTGTGACGACCTTCATGGCGATCCTCGAACTCGTCCGCCGCCGCCGCGCCGAGGCCCACCAGGAGACGCCGTTCGGCGAGATCGTCGTGCGCCCGCTCGCCGCCGCGGACGAGCCGGCGCGCGAGGTCGCCGATGACTGATCCCGCCGCGCAGCCCGCGCTGCCCGGCCTGGACGGCGCCGACCTCTCGCTGCCGGCCCTCTGCGAGGCGCTGCTCTTCGTCGCCGCCGCGCCGACGCCGCTCGACGACCTGGCCCGCGCGCTCGACGTGCCCCGCGCCGCGGTGGAGGCCGCGCTGGCGGAGCTGGCCGGGCAGCTCGCCGGGCGCGGGCTGCAACTCCAGCGGCACGGCGACCGCTACGCGCTGGTCAGCGCGCCGGGCGCGGCGCGCGCGGCGGCGCGCTTCCTCGGCCTGAGCCGGGTGGAACGCCTCTCGCCGGCCGCGCTGGAGACGCTGGCGATCGTCGCCTACCGCGGGCCGGCGACGCGCGGCGAGGTCGAGGCGCTGCGCGGCGTCGACAGCAGCGGCGTCCTGCACACGCTCGTCTCGCGCGGACTGGTCGAGCCGGTCGGGCGGCGCGCGACGGTCGGGACGCCGATCGAGTACGCAGTCACGCCGGCCTTCCTGCGCCACTTCGGCCTCGCCAGCCTGGACGACCTGCCTCCGCTCGGCGAGGTCGACGGCCGGCCGGTCGCGACGCTCTGGGACGAGCGGCAACACGCGGCCGGGGACGCGCCGCCCACCCGCGAGGGGTGAGGCGGCGACCCGCGCCCTCGGGCATGGACTCTGCGGGGACAGCGGTGGATGTGGCGCGCATGCGCGCGCCGCGCCCATTCGTCCGCCCCGCGCCCGCGCCGCCGAAACAGGCCCCGCCTCCCCGGACGTATAGAAGATGGGGAGATGCGCCGTGGCGGCGCTCGGCCCGTCGCGCAGGGGCGTGAGGGTATGCCGGCCGGGTGGTCTGCGGACGTGGTAGTCGCCTTGTATTTTTTGATCCTGGGCTGCGGCGTCGTCGCGGCGGCCGGCCTGGTCTTCCTCTCGGAGCCGGGCGAGCCGCTGCCGCTCGCGCCCTTGAGCCCCGCCACGCTGGCGGCGGCCGTGACCTGCTTCGGCGGGGCGGGGGTGCTGGCCGTGCGCCTCTTCGGCCTCTCGCCCACCCTCAGCCTCGCCGCCGCCGCGCTCTTCGCCGTCCTCGCCGCGGCGATCCTCTACGCGCTCGCGCGCGTCGCGCGCCGCGCCGACGAGGAGCGCGCCGCCTTCGCCGATCTCCTCGGCGCCATGGCCCAGGTCGTCGCCCCGATCGAGCCGGGGCGCGCCGGGCAGATCACCACCGACGGCGCCCGCCCGCCCCTCACCCTCCTGGCGACCTCGCAGGACGGCCAGCCCCTGCCGGCCGGCACCGTCGTCGTCGTCACCGCGCTGCACGACGGCGGCGTCGAGGTCGCGCCGTTAGGGGGTGGAGGGGGATAGGGGGTGGAGGGGGCTGGCGGCTGAGGCCGCGCCTCGGGCTGCCGCGCGGCACAAAGCCCGCCTACGCGGGCTGGGGCCTGCGCGCCCCCCGGGCTGCTCAGGCGCTCCCAGCCCCGTCCTTCACCCCCTACCGATACCACCCGCCCCCGTTGACGACCTCGTCGCCCATCAGGCCGAGGAGGACGTTGTAGGGCGGCGGGTTCTCGGGGTGGTACTCGAAGCGCGCCCGCTCGAAGTACTGCACCGTATAGACCTTGCCGTCGGCCTGGTTGATCTCCTGGAACTCCTCGGAGATCGGGTAGCCGAACGAGGCCAGCCCGCCGTGCGTCTGCCAGTAGTCGAGGAAGGCGCCGCCCAGGTTGTGCCCCGTCTGCGGGAAGTAGTACGGGGGCGGTTGGGGCGGGGAGGGGGCGGTCGGCGTCGCGGACGGCGTGGCCGTCGGCGAGGCGGTGGGCGAGGTGGTGGGGCTGGCCGCCGCGGCGAGCGGCGGCAGGCCGGGGGTCGCGCTCGGCCGCGGCGTCGGGCTCGGCGAGGCGCCGGGCGACGGTGACGGCGACGGGGCGATCGGCGCAGCCCTGGGGAAGGTCCGGTCGCGCGTCAGGTAGCCGGTGAGCAGCCCGAGTTCGACCCGGTAGGCGGGCGGGTTCTCGGGGTGGTACTCGAAGCGGGCGCGCTCGAAGTACTGGACCAGGGTGCCGCCGACCTGGAAGACGCTGGTGATCGGGTAGCCGAAGCGCATCAGGCCGCCGTTCTGCTCCCAGTAGGCGCGGAAGGCCCCGCTGATCGCGTGCTGCGTCTCGGGGAAGTAGTAGGCGTCGGGCGGCTGCGCGGTCGGGGATTCGGGCGCGTTCGGCAGCATCGCCGGGTCGGCGACCTGCTGGAAGGCGGCGTAGGCCGGCTTGCGCGGCCAGGGCGGCTGGGTGTAGGCGCCCTGCGGCGAGATCGGCAGGCGCACCAGCCCGTAGTTCACCCAACCGTTCGGCATCGGGAAGTCTTCGTACTTGAACCAGAAGACGTTCGCGACGAAGCCGCGCGTCTCGTAGAGGAGCCGTGGGAAGAGGTCGAGGATGAACTGGGCCTGCTTCTCCTCGCCCGACGTCTCGGCCGACACCAGGTAGCCGGGGTTGAGCGTCGGGGGCTCGGCCTGGATGCCGATCTCGGTCATCCAGATGTGCGGCGTGTCGCCGGAGGCGAGGATCACGCCGCGCACCGCCCAGACGTGCTGGACGATGTCCGCGGGCTGGTCGATGAAGTAGGTGTGCAGCCCCACGCCGTCCCAGGGGAAGCGGCCGTGCTGGGCGAGGTACTGCTGCACGCGGTCGGCGTGGTAGAGCTCCCAGAGGTAGTCGATGTCGGCGCTCGAGCCGCCGAGGCGCTTGCCGTAGATCAGGCCGCCGACGATGAGTTGCACGTTGGGGTGCGCCGGCTTGATCGCGTCGTAGACGCCCGCGAGGAGCGCGCCGTAGCGCTGGTGGTCCACCTCGACGACCTTGCCGCCGGTGTCGCCGCTGAGGACGTCGTTGCTGTTGGGCTCGTTGAGGATCTCGTAGGCGGCGACGCTGTCGCCGAAGTGGTCGGCGACCTCCTTGACGCGCTCGGTGTAGAGGCGGACATAGTTGTTGGTCCCGTCGGGCCGGTCGGCAGGGTCGTTCATCCGCGCGAAACTGACGGTCGGGTCGGTGCGGCTGTCGTCGATCAGGCCGGAGCCGAGGAGCAGGAGCACCTTCAGCCCGTACTTCGGCGCGCACTCCTTGATGAACCAGTCCCACTTCCGGTAGTCGATGTAGCCGGGGCCGCCGAGCGAGGTCTTGTCGTGCTCGGCGCGGAGTTCGATCCTGATCCAGCCGGCGCCGGCGCGCGCGATGTCGGCCGCCATCCCCTCCAGCGCGGCGTGGTTGAGGTCGTCGGGGAAGTGGACCGGGTCGGTGTTCCACTCGAAGTAGGGGTCGCGCCCGACGACGCCGAAGAAGTCGGCGTCGGGGCCGCGGACCAGGGGCGGCTCGGCGGGCGGGCCCGGGGTGTCGGCGCGCGACTGCCCGGCCGGCGGGAGCAGCGGGACGAGCAGGAGCAGGGTCAGCAGGGCCAGCGACTTCACGGCGGGACGGCGCATGGCTCTCCTCGGGCGTGGAGCGACGCGGGGCGCGTCGCCAGTCGGCACACTCCTTACGGACGTCGGGGCGCACTGCGGCGCCCTGGCGCGAAGCAGAACGATTGTCAGGGACTCGCCCGGATGTCACCCCCGGGACCCGGTGATAGAACGCGCGACGGGCGTGCGGGGTTGCGTCACACGAGGACGAGTGACGAGTGACGAGTGACGAGGGATGAGGAGGGGATCGAGCGCGCGAAGGGCGCACGAAGCAACACCGCGCGCGGGCGTTCGGCGGGCAGCCTTGCTGGCGGAGGTGGAGCGCTCCGTGCGAAGGGCGCGGGACCGCTAGCCGTCGATTGCGACTTCGGCCTCGATCTCGACCGGGATGCCTACTGGCAGTTCGGCCAGGCCGACCGCGCAGCGCGCGTGCTGCCCGACCTTGGGGCCGTAGAGTTCGAGCAGCAGGTCCGAGCAGCCGTTGACCACCTCGGGCAGCCGGTCGAAGCCGGGCGCCGCGTTGACCATGCCGAAGACGCGCAGACAGGCGGTCACGCGGTCGAGGTCGTCCAGCTCGCGCTTGAGGCTCGCCAGCATCGCCAGCGCGGTCAGCCGCGCGGCGCGATAGCCTTCCTCCACCGTCACGTCGGCGCCCACCTTCCCGCGCGCGGCCACCGAGCCGTCGGGGTTGAGCGGGCCGTGGCCGGCGACGTAGGCCCGGCCGCCGTGGACGCGCACGTTGGCGTAGGGGAGCCGCATGCCCAGCGACGCCATCGGCGCCGGCAGCACCAGGCCCATCGCTTCCAGTTTGGCCTCGATCCGCATGGGTACCTCCCTGCTATCGTGCCGCGGGCGCCCACGGCGGGCGCTCGGTCGGGCCGCGGGATCCATGCCTCGGGCCGCGTGCCGCCCCGCGCGCCGGCGCCCCTCTCACCGGCCGCGGCGCAGGCGGGGATTGCCGGGGCGCTCGCCGGGGAAGCGGGCGGCGGGGTCGGCCCGGCGCGGCTGGGGCCGCCGCACCAGCAGCACCGGCACCGGCGCCCAGCGGAGGATCGCCGTCGCGCCCGCGCCGTAGCCGGTCTGCTCCTCGTCCCCCGGCCCGATGCCGCAGACGATCAGGCGGGCGCGCTCGTCCTCGGCCAGCCGCGCCAGTTGCTCGCCGGGGTCGCCCCAGCGCACGAAGGTCTCGGCGCGCTGGCCGCGCAGCCGGAGAGCCAGCGCTTGCCGGTCGAGGTAGCGCTGCGCCTCGGCCATGACGTCGGCGTCGGCCGCGTCGACCGGCCGGTGGGCGGTCGGCGGGGGCGGCTGGAGGAAGCGGTTGAACCA
This sequence comes from Thermomicrobiales bacterium, assembly GCA_035708265.1. Taxonomy (GTDB): domain Bacteria; phylum Chloroflexota; class Chloroflexia; order Thermomicrobiales; family CADCWN01; genus DASSSV01. Next base: position 12,822 of record DASSSV010000838.1, read on the forward strand.
CTCGCGGGCGAGGCGGAGGGGGTTGCGCGGGTTGCGCGCGGGCTGGACTACGCGCGCCAGGAGCAAGACACCGCCGGTCGGGTCGGCGGCGTCCGGGCCGGCGGCCCGCGCCTGCTCCGCCGCGAGGGAGATCCCCTCCTCCGCGCGCTCCGTGCCGTCCAGCGCGACGATGATGCGGTCGAACATCGCGCCCACCCCCCTGGCCCGCATCGCTGTCCCCCGGCCGCAGTATACCAGCCACGAGAAAAGCGAGAGGCGGGGCCGGAATCGACCCCGCCTCCGTGGTCTGCGTTGCGCCCGAGCAGTCGGCCATCGGCGATCGGTCATCAGCAGAGACTCCTGACGACCGACGACCGACGACTCGTCTATGTGATGCGCCGCGCCGCGTAGTAGCGCGGCCCCCAGTAACTATCCCAGATGTTGCTGATCGTCACGCCGGTGCGCTCGCTGCCGGCGTGGACCATCTGCCCGCCGCCGATGTAGATCCCGACGTGCGAGAGGCCGGCCTGGTAGGTGTTCTGGAAGAAGACCAGGTCGCCCGGCTGCAGGTTCTTCGCGCTCACCGGCGTGCCGACGCCGATCTGGACGCCCGTGCTGGTGCCGATGTTCGTCCCGAGCACCTGCTTGATGACGTAGTAGGTGAAGCCGGAGCAATCGAACCCGCCCGGCGACGTGCCGCCCCAGACGTAGGGGTAGCCGACATACTTCATCGCCACGGCCACGATCGCGTCGCCGTTGGACGGCGGCGGTGGGGGCGGAGGAGGCGGGGGCGCGGGCGCGGCGGCGGGCTTCGGGGCGGGCGCGGGCGCGGATTCGGCCGCGGCGGCCTTCGGGGCCGCGGCCGGGGCCGCCTCCGACGTCTGCGGCGCGGGCGCGGCCGGCGCGGTCGCCGCGACGACCTCACGGCTGCTCAGCGCCGCGTCGGTCCAGGCCAGGAAGTCGCCGGCGACGTAGCCGTCGAGGCCGTCGTAATCGATCTGGTACCAGGCGTTGCCGGCGTCGTCGTTCGCCGGGCCGTCGAGGACCTTCAGCACCGCACCGGCCGGGGCGTGGCCGACGATATCGGCGTCGGTGCCGGCGTCGGCGCGGATGCGCAGGTCATCGGTGCCGGTGCCGCTGACCTGGACGTGGGCGCCGGCGGCGAAGCCCTGCGCCTGCGCGGCGGTGCTGACCGTCGTGGCCGCCTGCATCGAGCCCTGACTGCCGATGTAGTCGCCGACGACGTAACCGGTGCTGCCGTCGTAACTGACGGGATACCAGGCGCTCCCGCCCGCCTGCTGCGGGTCGCCGAGCACCTGCACCGTCGCGCCTTCGGGGATCACCAGGATGATCGCCGCGTCGGTGCCGGCGCCGTCGCGCAGGCGCACGCCGTCGCCGCCGGTGCCGGCGATGGACGCGGTGTAGCCGCCCCCGCCGCTCGGGTTGGCGAGCGTCTGGGCCTGCACTTGCGGTTCCTGCGCCTTCTGGGGATGGGCGGGCGCGTTCTCGGGGAGAACCAGGAAGTCGGCGAAGACGTACCCCGTCAGGACGTCGGTGCTGACCTTGTACCAGGGATTGCCGTCGTCCCCCGCGACCGGGCCGTCCACGACGGTGACGATGTCACCCTCGGCGGCGTGACCGACGACTTCGTACTGGTACCCCGGGCCGGAGCGCACCATGATCGGGTCTCCGCCGGTGTTGGCGATGATGGCCAGGCCGCCCACATTCAGATTCGTGTCCGCCAGGGCCGGGGTCGCCCCGGCCGCGAGCACCAAACCGATCAGGAGCAGCGTGGTCACTTCTCGGGCGAGTCTGCTCAAGCGACCATCCTCCTCAGTTGTCCCCCGGTCGGAGGTGCCTCCGGCCGCCCGCAGGTTGTCGGGCGTTGAACCTGTCGCCTCCTTGCGTGACTCCCGTATGCTCCGCCCCCGGTGGCTGGTCCGGGGGCTCGCCGTCAGACCTGGCGGCCGGCCTGGCGGCGTGGGGCCGAATCCCGGCGGCGGGCTAGCACCGGCCCGCCGCGACCCAAAAAAGAGGACGACGCCCACGCCGGCTGGCTGGTCCGGCGTGGAACCGTCGTCATCCTCGGATTCGGCCTGTCGCGATCCTCACCCGGCGTTCTCGCTACTAGCCCGCTCTTCGCACCGACGAAGCGCCATGAGCGAGCGGTGCTTGCGCGACAAACGCACGCAGTTCCACCTGTCCGACACGCACTTATGTCGACCGAAACCGCGTTTTCGGCATCGGGAAGGCCAGTGTCTCGTCTGGCCCTCGCCTCAGGACACGCGCAGCGTAGCACAGCCATCGGGGGGTGTCAACACTTTGGGGGAGGCGGCATCCCCCAAATGGCCGATTCGTCCTGGTCGGAAGGCGGAAGGCGGCAGTCGGGAGTACCGGCCGCGCCGGCGTTGACCGGGTCGGCCTGCGGAAGCCACCTCTTCCGACCCCCGACTCCCGACTCCCGACTCCCGACTCCTCTGCCGTCTGCCGTCTGCCGCCTGCCGTCTCGAATGCGGTATAATCGCGCGGGCGTCCGTACACAAGCGCCCCGGCGCGAGGCATGGGGGAGAGCAGGCGGCATGGTGGCAGGAGAAGCAGCGGGGCGCGACCGGGCGGCGCCGGCGCCGCAGGCGTCGCAATCGCTCTACCGCAAGTACCGCCCGACGAGTTTCGACGAGACCGACCTCGTCGGGCAGGAGCACGTCTCGCGCACGCTGCGCAACGCCGTCCGCCACGGCCGGGTCGCCCACGCCTACCTCTTCTGCGGCCCGCGCGGCTGCGGCAAGACCACCACCGCCCGCCTGCTGGCCAAGGCCGTCAACTGCGAGGCCCCCGACCCGGCCGACCGGCCCTGCAACGCCTGTCCCTCCTGCCGCGCGATCAACGAGGGGCGCGCGGTCGACATCGTGGAGATCGACGCGGCGTCCAACCGCGGCATCGACGACATCCGCGACCTGCGCGAGAAGGTCCGCTTCGCCCCCGCGCAGCTCGGCACCAAGTTCTACATCGTCGACGAGGTCCACCAGCTCACCGAGGCCGCCGCCAACGCGCTCCTCAAGACGCTGGAGGAGCCGCCGCCGCACGCCGCCTTCGTCCTGGCGACGACCGACCCCGAGAAGGTGCCGGAGACGATCACCTCGCGCTGCCAGACCTTCGTCTTCCACCGCATCCCAATCGACCGGATGATCGCCCGCTTGCGCCTCGTCTGCGACGCCGAGGGGCTGCGCGCCGACGACGCGGCGCTGGCGGCGATCGCCCGCGCCGCGACCGGCAGCCTGCGCGACGCGCTCGGCCTGCTCGACCAGCTCGCCGCCTACGGCGACGAGGGGATCACCGCCGAGGCGGTGCGGCAGGTGCTCGGCGCGGGCGCCGGCGAGCAGGTGACCGCGCTGGTCGACGCGCTGGCCGCGGGCGACGTGGCGGCGGGGCTGCGCGCGATCAACGCGGTGGTCGAGAGTGGCGCCGACGCGCGGCAGTTCGCGGCGCAGGTCGTCGAGTACCTGCGCGCCCTCCTGCTGGCCCTGGCGCAGGGCGGGCGGGGGCCGGCGCCCGAGGCGGCGCCGGGCGTGGCGGGGGCGCAGGAGCACCTCGCCGCCTTCACGCTGGCCGAGGCGGCGGGGCTGGTCAAGCGCTTCAGCCAGGTGGACTACGGGCTCAAGCACAGCGTCTACGGCCACCTGCCGCTCGAGCTCTGCTTCGTCGAGTGCGCACTGGCGCGCGGCGCGGGCAGCGAGGCGAGCGCCGCGGCCGCGCCGCCCCCAGCCCGGCCAGCGACCGAACCGGTCGCCGCGCCCCAGCGGCGACCGTGGCGCGAGGCCGAGAGCGCCGCCCGTCCCAGGCGCGACGTCGCGGCCCCACCGGCGCCGGAGATCCCGCCGCCGCCCGACCCGCTCCCGGACCCACCCAGGGCCGCCGTGCCCGAGCGGAGCCCGACGCCGCCCGCCGAACCGGAATCGTCCGTCGCCCGCGCGACCGCGCCGGAGCCCGCCCCCGCGCCGCCGGCCGGGGAGTCGCCCCCGATGGCCGCAGCGCCCGCTCCGGCCGTCTCGCTGGCCGACGTGCAGGACCGCTGGCCGGAGCTCCGGCAGCATGTGAAGGCGGTCAACCGGCGCATCGAGGCGATCCTCTCCTCGGTGGACCCGCTCGCCGTGACCGACGACCAGGTGACCCTGGTCGCGTCGTACGAGTTCCACCGCAACAAACTCAACGAGGACGACGCGCGCCGCACGGTCGAGGAGGTCATCGCGCGCCTCTTCGGTGCGCCCTATCGCGTCGTCTGCCTCAGCCGCGAGGAGGCCGCCGCGCTGGGTCCGCCGGCCAACCCGCCGCCTGGCCCGCGGCCGGACGGCGCGGGCGTCGTCCCGCTGCCGCCCGCGCCGCGACGCGTGCGCGAGAACGGCAACGTCGGCGGGATCGGCCCCGCCCGCGAGGCCCGCGCGCCCGCGGCCGATCCCGCCGACGGCCACACCGCCGGCTCGTCCGGCTCCGCGGACGACGAGGACGAACGCTTCCTCGGCGCCGTGCGGAACATGTTCAACGCGGTGGAGATCAAGGAGTAGACGGCAGGCGGCAGACGGCAGTACCGGCTGGCTCTCACCGACCGGTTGCGCTACGGAAGCCGCCTCTGCCGTCTGCCGCCTGCCGTCTGCCGACTCGTGAGGGCCGATGCCGGGGGAACTCACGCCGCTGGAAGAGGACCTCCTGGCGGCGCTCGACGATGGGGAACTGGCGCGCCACCGTGAGCGACTGGTCGCGCTCCGCGCCGAGGCGGCGGCGGGGCGCGACCGCACGCCGGCCTACCTCCGCGCCGTCGCGGGCGGCTGGGGCCTGCCGCTGGCCCTCCACCGCTTCGAGGCGGCGGTCGGCACGCCCCGCGCGGCCCGCTTCTCCCTGGCCCGGCGCAACGCCCCGGTGGACGCCACCGTCCTCCCCGGCAGCCCCGCGACGCCGCCGGGCGGCGTCGCGGCCGACCTGCGCGTGGCGGGCGACGGCGAGGGCGACATCGCCGACCTGGCCGGGGGCATCGCCCTGGTGGACGGTGCGCCGACACCGGCCGGCGTGGCGCGCCTGGCCGCGCGCGGCGCGCGGGGAGCGGTCTACATCGCGCCCGACGAGACGCCGCGGCCGGTGGCCGTGGGCGGTCCGGCCGGCGTCGCGGCGACGCCCGCCATCGCGATCGGCCGGGC
>DASSSV010000839.1:0-13849 GCA_035708265.1 Thermomicrobiales bacterium
CCCCGCGCACCCCATTCCCCCGCACGGTCATTTGACGACCAGCGTCGCCACCATGCCGGCCAGCTTGTGCCCGGCGACGTTGCAGGCGATCTCGTACCGCCCGGCCGGCAGCCCCTTGATCGTGAAGGTGCCGCTCGAGTGCGGGCTCAGGTCCGGGCTCTGCACGTTCACGCCGGGGCCGGTGAGCGCGAAACTGTGGGTCATCGCGCTGTCGTTCGTCACCACGAAGGACACATCGCCGGCGCTGGCCTCGTAGGTGGACCGGTCCCACTTCAGCGCGCCGCTCGGGTCGGCCGCGATCGCGACCCGCTGCGCCGCGGTCACCTGGCTGAACGAGGTGATCGCGGTCGCGGCATTGCTGGCCGCGGCGTGCCGCGGCGGCCACTGGCCGCCGGCCGCGTAAGCGATGGCGCCGAAGACGAGCGCGACGATCAGCGCGAAGGTCACCTGCCCGAGGAGGACCTGGTCCCAGGTGACCGCGGCGCGGGCGGGCGGCGCGGGGGCCGCGGGCGGCTCGACGGCGGCGTGGGTCGCGACGATCGGGGACGCGGCGGCGTCGCGCCGGGCCCGCGGGCCGGCCCCGTTGGGGTGGACGTCAGTGGCCATGCTGCGCTCCTCTGCTCGACGGGCGGCCCCGCCGCGCCGGCCGGGCTGGGCGGCGGCGCGGCGGGGCGTCGGCCCGCGGGTCAATGGCCCGGCGCGAAGACGTCGGGGTTCTCCGGGCCCTCGACGACCACCTGGGCCGCGGCGCCCTTGGTCGTGCGCCCGAGGCTGTGGTCGACCAGCGTGTAGGTGCCGGGGACCGGCGTGGTGAACTCGACCACCGTGGCGCCGCCGGCCGGGACGAGCGTCGTCTGGACGTTGGTCGCCCACTTCGCCGGGTCTTCCAGCGAGGCGCCCTCGACGGCGACGCGGTCGAAGATCTCGCCGATGACGTGGAAGCTCGACGTCAGGTTGGGGCCGCCGTCGCCGAAGAAGATGCGCACCGTCTCGCCGGTCTTCACCTTCAGCGCGTTGTCGCCCGTCAGCGCGCCGACCGCGCCGTTGAAGACCACGTAGTCGGGCTGCTCGGCCAGCATCTTGTCCTGCGAGTAGGCGCGCAGGCCCTTGTCGGCGCTGTTCCCGGTCAGGTAGAACTCGCCCTGCATGACGTAGAACTCGTGGTCCACCTTCGGCAGCCCCTGCGGCGGCTCGATCACGATCAGGCCGTACATGCCGCTGGCGAGGTGCATCTGCACCGGGGCGGTCGCGCAGTGGTAGACGAAGACGCCGGGGTGGAGGGCCTTGAAGGTGAAGGTCTTGCTCTCGCCCGGCGCGACCATGCTCGCGTTCATGCCGCCGCCCGGGCCGGAGACCGCGTGCAGGTCGATGCTGTGGGACGCCTTGTTGGTCGCCGGGTTCGTCAGCGTCACCGCGACGGTGTCGCCCTGCCTGGCGCGGATCATCGGGCCGGGCACCGTGCCGTTGAAGGTCCAGTAGTCGTAGGTGATCCCGTCGGCCAGCGTCGCCTGGACTTCCTGCACCTCCAGCGAGACCTGGACGGTCGTCGGCCCGCGCTGGCCGATCGGCGGGGCGACCTGCGGCTGGGGCAGGCGCGGGGCGCTCGTGGCGGCCGGCGCCGCCGCGGGCGCGCCGCCGTGCGCGTAGTCCACCGGCGCGGTCGCCATGCCGGGCATGTTGGCCATGCCGGGCATGTTCGCCATCGCGTTCGCGTCGCTCGCCGCCGTGGCGGCGCGGGCCGGCTGCCGGGCGATCGTGGCGTAGGCGATCGAGCCGAAGACCCCGCTGACCGCCAGCGCGAGGACGAGCTGGACGAGCAGGAACTGCCGCCAGGTCGGCCCGCCCCCGGACGTCGTCGGCCGGGCCGGCGGCGGGGGCCCCAAGGGCGTGCGCGCGACGATGTGCTCGACGGTGAGCAGCTCCTCGTCCACCGGGACGGCCGTGCCGCCCGGCGCGGTGAGGCGACGCCGCTCGGGCTTCGACTCGATCACCATGGTGTCTCCTCCTGTCGCTCAGGTCGGCGGCGGCGCGCCGCGCGGCCCACGTTGCTGGCTCCAGCATAGGGAGCAGCGCCGCGCCGGACCCCGACCGCGGGGGCGGTTTCGCGGCGGCGCGTCGGGGTGGCGGCGCGCCCACCCCGCGGGGCGGGGCGGGGCGGGCCGCCCCACCCCAACGGGTGGGGCGCGCGGCGCGCGGCCGGTGCATACTGGCGGGAGATCGCGCGGCATGCACCGTGCGGGCCTGCCGGCGGGATCGGCGCGCCCGCGCGCCGCGTGGAGGGGGACGGCGATGACGCTCCGGCGACTGAAATGGCTGACCCTGGTCGCGCCGCTGGCCTACCTGGCGGCGGTCGAGGTCGCCCAGCACGCCCTCCTGCCGGCGCTGCTGCACGCCTGGCCGGGCTACCTGCTGATCGCGGGCGTCAGCCTGGTCGCGACGCTCTTCTTCAACGAGGCGATCTTCGGCGTGGTGGACCGACTACAGGCCCGGCAGGCACAGCAGAACCACGAGCTGCTGGCGCTGCACGAGGCGGGGCTCGACATCATCGAGGAACTGGACCTGGCGACGGTGCTCCAGCGCGTCGTCGACCGGGCGGCCGAACTCGTCGGCGCGCGCTACGGCGCGCTCTCGCTCCTGGCGCCGGACGGCGGCGTCGAGGCGTTCATCACCACCGGCCTCACGCCGGAGGAGCGCACCCGGCTCGGCCCGCCGCCCGCGGGCCACGGCCTGCTCGGCGTCGTGCTGGCCGAGGGCCGGCGCCTGCGGCTGGCCGACCTCACCCGCGACCCGCGCTCCGTCGGCTTCCCGCCCGAGCACCCGGCGATGCGCTCGCTGCTGGCGATCCCGATCGCCTCGCGCGGCCGCGTCCTCGGTGCGCTCTACCTGACCGAGAAGCTCGACGCGCCGGAGTTCGGCGCCGACGACGAGGAGACGCTGGCCCGCTTCGCCACCCAGGCGGCGGTGGCGATCCAGAACGCCCGCCTACATCGGCTGGCGCGCGAGGCGGCGATCGGCGAGGAGCGGGCGCGGATCGCGCGGGAGATGCACGACAGCCTGGCGCAGGTTCTCGGTTATGTCAATACCAAGGGGCAGGCGGCGCGCGAACTGGTGCGCGCCGGCCAGGACGAGCGCGCCGCGGCGCAGCTCGACCAGTTGATCGCCGCGGCGCGCGACGCCTACACCGACGTGCGCGAGCAGATCCTGGCCCTGCGCGCCACCCCCGCGCCCGACCAGGACTTCCTCGACGTGCTGCGGCAATACCTCGACCGCTGGCAGGAGCAGAGCGGGGTCGCGGTCGCGCTGGACCTGCCGCCGGCCGACGAGGCGCTGCGCGCGCTGCCGCCGACCGCGGAGCTGCAACTCCTGCGCATCATCCAGGAGGCGCTCAGCAACGTGCGCAAGCACGCCGGCGCGAGCGCGGTCGCGGTGCGCCTCGGCGCGGCGGACGGTGACGTGCGGGCCTCGGTCATGGATAATGGCGGCGGGTTCGACCCGGGCGCGCTCGGCCGGGCCGCCTTCCCGCGCTTCGGGCTGGCGGGGATGCGTGAGCGCGCCGAGGCGGTCGGCGGAGAACTCATCGTCGACTCGGCGCCGGGCCGCGGGACGCGGGTGGAGGTCCGCATCCCGCTCAGGACGCCCGCCGGCGGCGCGGCCGCGCCGGTCGCGGCGGGCGGGGGGGACGAGCATGCGCGTCTTGATCGCTGACGACCACGGGCTCTTCCGCGACGGCCTGCGCAGCCTCTTAGAGGCGCGCGGGATCGAGGTCGTCGGCGAGGCGCGGACCGGGCGCGAGGCGGTCGAGCTGGCGCGCCGGCTGCACCCGGACGTCGTGCTGATGGACCTGACGATGCCCGAGCTGTCGGGGCTGGCCGCGACGCGCGCGCTCAGCGCCGAGGCGCCGGAGCTCAAGGTCGTCGTCGTGACCGCCTCCGAGGACGACGCCGACCTCTTCGAGGCGATCAAGTCGGGCGCGCAGGGCTACATCTTCAAGAACCTCGACGCGGCGCAGTTCTTCGCCCTCCTGGAGGGCGTGATGCGCGGGGAACCGGCGCTGACGCCAGGGCTGGCCCGCAAACTCCTCCGCGAGTTCGCGCGGCCGGCGCCGGCCGCGGGCGGCGGCGCGCCGCCCGGCGCGGCGCTGACGGCGCGCGAGCGGGAGGTGCTGGAGCTGCTGGTGCAGGGGGTGACGTCGAACCAGGAGCTCGCCGCGCGGCTGGTGGTCAGCGAGAACACCGTCAAGTACCACCTGCGCAACATCCTCGACAAACTCCACCTGCAGAACCGCGCCCAGGTGATCGCCTACGCCGTCCGCCACGGCCTCGTCGAGCAGGGCCGGCCGAACTGAGTAGCCCACGAGTGGACGACGAAGGGCGGCGGCGCTGCTCGCGCCGCCGCCCTTCGGCAATTCCCTCGGCCGCGCGCCTCAGCGCATCGGGCGGTAATTGGGCGACTCCTTGGTAATGACGACGTCGTGCGGGTGGCTCTCGCGCAGCCCCGCGCCGGTGATGCGGATGAAGCGCGTGCGCGTCTTCATCGCCTCGATGTCCGGCGCGCCGCAGTAGCCCATCGCCTGCCGCAGCCCGCCGACGAGCTGGTAGACGACGTTGATCAGCGGGCCCTTGTAGGCGACCCGGCCCTCGATCCCCTCCGGGACCAGCTTGCCGATCTGGTCCACGCCGTCCTGGAAGTAGCGGTCCTTCGAGAAGGAGCGGCCCTTCATCGCGCCGAGCGAGCCCATGCCGCGGTATTCCTTGAAGCGCTCGCCCTGGTAGAGCACCACCTCGCCCGGGCTCTCGTCCACCCCGGCCAAGAGGCTGCCGAGCATCACCGCGTCGGCGCCCGCCGCGATCGCCTTCGCCACGTCGCCGGAGTACTGCAACCCGCCGTCGGCGATGACCGGCGCGCCGTAGCGCGCGGCGACCTCGGCGCAGTCGAAGATCGCGGTGACCTGCGGGACGCCGGTACCGGCGACGACGCGCGTGGTGCAGATCGAGCCCGGGCCGATGCCGACCTTGATCGCGTCGGTGCCGGCGTCGAGCAGCGCCTCCGCCGCCTCGGGCGTGGCGATGTTGCCGGCGACGACCTGCACGTCCCAGCGGGCCTTGATCCGCCGCACCATCTCCACCACCGCGAGCGAGTGCCCGTGCGAGGTGTCGACCACCAGGACGTCGACGTTCTCCTCGACCAGCGCCGCCGCGCGCTCCAGCGCCTCGGCGCCGACGCCGACCGCCGCGCCGACCCGCAGCCGGCCCTGCGCGTCCTTCGTCGCCAGCGGGAACTGGATCCGCTTCTGGATGTCCTTGACGGTGATGAGGCCTTTCAGGTGCCCCGCGCCGTCGACGACCGGCAGCTTCTCGACCTTGTGGCGGTGCAGGATCTCCTTGGCCTCGTCCAGCGTCGTCCCGACCGGCACGGTGACGAGGTTCGTGCTCGTCATCAGGTCGGCGATCGGCTGCTGGGTGTCCTCCTCGAAGCGCAGGTCGCGGTTGGTGAGGATGCCGACCAGCCGCCCCTCCTCGTCGGTGATCGGCACGCCGGAGATGTGGTAGTGCTCCATCAGGTCGAGCGCGTCGGCGACCCGGTCGTGCGGGCGCAACGTCACCGGCTCGACGATCATCCCCGACTCGGAGCGCTTGACCTTGTCGACCTCGGCCACCTGGTCGGCGAGCGACAGGTTGCGGTGGATGATGCCGATGCCGCCCTCGCGCGCCAGCGCGATCGCCAGCCGCGCCTCGGTGACGGTGTCCATCGCCGCCGAGACGACCGGGATGTTCAGCGGGATCGCCCGCGTCAGGCAGGTCTTGGTGCTGACCTCCTTCGGCAGCACCGCCGACTCGGCCGGGATCAGCAGCACGTCGTCGAAGGTCAGCCCCTCTTTCCCGAACTTCTCCTCTCGCGCCCGCGACCCGTAGAAGGTCGCCGGCAAGGTGTCGATCAGCCGCTCCATGACACCCCCTTGTCTACGTCCGCCATCACGCCAACCGCCCCGCTGAAGTACGAAGGACGAAGGACGAATTAAGCGGCGGGACTCGTGCCTCGTTCGTACTTCGTACCTCGTACCTCGTACTTCTTCCATCGTCCATGTTCACGTCATCGTGTCCGCGGCGCCCGCCGCCGGCGCCGTAGAAAGCGCGGAGGCCGGTCATTTGCCGGCCTCCGCCTCCAGTAACTCGCTGGCCGGTCGCGCGCCGTCGGCGTCGCGGCGCGGCGCCTGGAGGCCCAACCGGGCCAGCAACTCGTAGGCCACGGCGCGGTAGGCCAGCGCCCCCCGCGACGTGGGGTCGTACTCCAGCACGCTCTGGCCGTAGCTCGGCGCCTCGGCCAGGTGGACGCCGCGCGGGATCACCGTCTGGAAGGTGCGGTTCGGGAAGAAGCGCCGCACCTCCTCGACGACCTGGGCCGCCAGGCGCGTCCGCGCGTCGTACATCGTCATCAGCACGCCGAGGATCTCCAGCCGCGGGTTGGAGGAGCGCTTGACCAGGTAGATGCTGTTGGCGAGTTGCATCAACCCTTCGAGCGCCAGGAACTCGCACTGGATCGGGATCAGCACGCCGTCCGCGGCCACCAGGGCGTTGAGCGTCAGTGGCCCGAGCGACGGCGGGCAGTCGACCACGATCAGGTCGAAGCGGTCGGCGGGCAGGGCGGCGAGGGCGTCGGCCAGCCGGCGCTCGCGACCGGGCAGCGCGTGGAGCGCCGCCTCGGTCTCCGAGCCGAGCAGGACCGACGTGGACGGCACCAGCCAGAGGCTGTCCTGCCGGGTCGGCGCGACGGCGTCCGCGAGGGGCGCGTCGCCGGAGAGGACGTCGTAGATCGCCAGGTCGCGGGTCTCTTTGTCGATGCCGAGGCTGCTGGTCGCGTTGCCCTGGGGGTCGATGTCGACGAGCAGGACGCGCAGGCCGATGGCCGCCAGGCAGGCGCCGAGGTTCACGGCGGACGTCGTCTTGCCGACGCCCCCCTTCTGGTTCGCCAGCGCCAGGACCCGTGCCACCTTCGTTACCCGGCCCACACCCTCACGAATACACCGTCGTTCGTTCGCCCTGCCGCCGCAACGATTGTGTCCCGCGCGCCAGATATACTGCTCCCAGTGTACCACGCCGGCCGCGCCTCTTCCACGCGCGATGCGGGTGTAGGCCACCGCCATCACCCCGGCCAAAGCACTGGCGGTTGGGGCCGCGCCCCGGCAGGCCCGCGGAGGGCTGATCTGCGAACGCACACCGCTCGCCGCTCGCGGGACCCGGCGCTATACTTGGCGAGAAGGGGAGCGCGATGCCGCAGAAGGTGCGCGATGTCATCCGGCGCCTGGAAGACGAAGGTTGGTATCTGGTCCGCACGCGCGGCTCGCACCGCCAATACAAACACCCCACCAAGCCCGGCACAGTGACGGTCCCAGGCAAGCCGGGCTCCGACGTCGCGGAGAAGACATGGCAGAGCATTCAGAAGCGAGCAGGCTGGCGGTAACGACGCCGATCGAACTGACGTACGCTATCGTGATCGAGCGGGCACCGGGCAACTACTCCGCCTACGTGCCCGACCTGCCGGGTTGCATCACCGTGGGCGACACGATCGAAGAGACGATCGCCAACATGCGCGAGGCGATCTCGCTCCACCTGGACGGGATGTACGAGGACGGTGACCCGATCCCGCCGCCCACAACGCACGTCGCCACCGTCACCGTGCGCGACCCCCGCGCGTGATGCCCGGCCTGTACTCGTCGCTCGTCGCTCATCGCTCGTAGTGGGTTTGCTGTGACCGTGGCAACGAATCGCATCCCGGGTTGGCTGCGGCTGCTGGAGCGCCCCCGGCGCCTGCACCGGCTGGCGTCGTCGGGGCTGCTGCTGGCCGCGGTGGTGGCCGGCGCCGACGCCTTCGTGCGCTCGGCGCCGGGCGGGCCGCGCCCGGACGTGCTGGCACTGACCTACCTCTTCGACATCATCGTCTGGCTGGTCGTCCTCGCCGCCGCGGCGGCCGAGGCGTTCGTCGCGGGCCTGTCGGCGCCGCGGCTGACGCGCGAGGGGCGGCCGCACTACACGATCGTCCTGGTGACGGGGCTCGGGGTCGCGGGCCTGCTGCTGCTGGCCCATTCGCTGCTCGACGCGAACCTGGCGAGCGCGAGCGTGGGCGTCCGGCTGGTCAAGGCGGCGATCATCGGGATGCTGCCGCTCGTCGTCGGCGTCGCGTTGACGGCCGGCGGCGTCATCGCCTGGGTCGCCGTCCTGCGCCCGCAGGTCGAAGCGCGCCTCGAGGCGCAGGTCCGCGAATACGAGCGGCAGCGGCGGGGAGAGTAACAGCGCCCCATCGATGCGTCCGGTTGATTGTTCGGACGATCAGAGTTGCTCAAACTCCTCGACGCTCAACCCTGCTTGTCGCAGGATACTCCGCAACGTCCCGACGGTGACCTCGCGGTGCCGGGGCACGGTAGCGGTGCGGACACCGTCAGCAGTGTGCCGAGCGAACTTGACGTGGCTCCCCTGCTGGCCGGCCTCCTGGAAGCCTGCCGCTTCTAACCTGCGCTTGACCTCGCGATATGGCAGCGGCCTAAGCGGCACTGACGTCGATCTCGACGGTGTGGACGTGCGGCTCGACGGTCGCGCGGGGCGGCGCGAAATGGAGTTCGAGCGCTTCGCGGAGGTTCGCCAGCGCCTCGGCCTCGCTCTCGCCCTGGCTGGCGACGTCCACTTCCAGGCACTGGGCCACGTACCAATCGCCCTCGCGCCAGACGCTCGCCGTGAACTGTCGCTTCATCTCTTCCGTCCTCCGGCCGCCCCTAACGCCTAACCCCTAACGCCTAACGCCTCGTCAGTCCAGCAACTCGAAGATCCCCGCCGCGCCCTGGCCGCCGCCGACGCACATCGTCACCATGCCGTAGCGCCCGCCGCGCCGGCGCAGTTCGTTGAGGAGTTGTACGGTCAACTTGGCGCCGGTCGCGCCCATCGGGTGCCCCAGCGCGATCGCGCCGCCGTTGACGTTGACCTTCTCGGGGTCCATCCCGAGCTCGCGGATGCAGGCGACCGACTGCGCGGCGAACGCCTCGTTCAACTCGATCAGGTCCAGGTCTTCGAGGTTGAGCCCGGCGAGTTTGAGCGCCTTCGGCACGGCGACGAGCGGCCCGACGCCCATCACGTCCGGCCGGACGCCTCCGACCGCGAAGGCGACGAAGCGCGCCAGCGGCGTGAGGCCGTGCGCCTCGGCGAACTCCCGCTCCATCACCAGGACCGCCGCCGCGCCGTCGCTCGTCTGCGACGAGTTGCCGGCCGTGACGGTGCCGCCTGCCTGGAAGACCGGCTTCAACTTCGCCAGCGCGGCCATCGAGGTGTCGCGGCGCGGCCCCTCGTCGGTGTCGAAGGTGACGCGCTGGCGCCGCACCCGACCGCCCTCGTCCACCCAGACGTGCTCGACGTCGAGCGGGACGATCTCATCCTTGAACTTGCCCGCGTCGATCGCGGCGGCGGCGCGCTCGTGCGAGCGGAGCGCGAAGGCGTCCTGCTCCTCGCGGCCGACCTCGTACTCGCGCGCGACGTTCTCGCCGGTGAGCCCCATGCCGAGGTAGACGTCGGGGTGCGTCTCGGCGAGCGCCGGGTTCGGCGCGAGGCGGGTGTTGCCGAGCTGCACCAGGCTCATGCTCTCGGTGCCGCCCGCGACGATGCACTGGCCGAAGCCGGCCATGATCCGCTCGGCGGCCGAGGCGATCGTCTGGAGCCCCGACGAGCAGAAGCGGTTGACCGTCTGCCCGGGGATCGTCTCGGGCAGCCCGGCGCGCAGCGCGGCGACGCGCGCGACGTTGAAGCCCTGCTCCCCCTCGGGGATGGCGCAGCCGACGATGACGTCCTCGACCTCGGCCGGGTCGAGCCCCGGCGCCCGCCTGACGACCTCGCTGATGACCGTCGCGGCCATGTCGTCCGGCCGGGTGGAGCGCAGCGCCCCGCGCGGCGCCTTGCCGACCGCCGTCCGCGCCCCCGCGACGATAACTGCTTCCTTGACCATGCTGCCCTCCTGACGCCGCCGCGTCCCGGTCGTTGCGATCCGCGCGTACCGCCTATGCTACTATGGTCGCGGCGTACTTGCACGACCCGCGGCTCCCCCGCCCTGCCGCGCGTCGCCGGCCGCACGGGGAACCCGCCATGCCCATCGCCCCGACGATCTCGATCCTGACGACGACGTGGAACCGCGCCGCGACCTATCTGCCGCAGGCGCTCGCCAGCGTGCGCGCGCTGCGCCTCTCGGTCCCCTACGAGCACGTCGTCGTGGACGACGCCTCGGACGACGGCACCGCCGCCTACCTGGCGCGCGAGGCGGCGGCCGACCCGCGCCTGCGCGTGGTGCGCCACGCCACCCGCCGCGGCGTGGCCGCCGCCCGCAACAGCGCCGCCCGCGCGGCCCGCGGCGACTTCCTGGTCGACCTCGACGACGACGACCTCCTCGTCGCCACCGGCGTCGAGCGGCGCTATCGCTATCTGCTCGCGAACCCCGCGCGCTGGGCAGTCCACGCCAACGCGCTGGTGATCGACGAGGACGGGCGCTACCTGGTCGGGCAGGATGTGGTCAACTTCGCCTGTCCCGACCCGACCGCCTGCGCGCGCCACTTCTACGACAGCACGATGATCCCCAACGCCAGCACGGCGATGTACCGCCGCGAGGCGCTGCTGGCGCTCGGCGGCTGGGACGAGTCGCTGAGCTGCTGCGAGGACTTCGACCTCTGGCTGCGCTCGCTCGACCGCTACGGCCCGCCCGGCTTCCTCGACGCGGTCGTGGCGCTCTACCGGCGCAAGGAGCACAGCCTCGGCATCGACAGCGTCCGCTCGGGGGCGCACGCGCGCAACCAGCGGACGGTCAAGGCCCGCTGGGCCTACCTGGTCGCCCCGCCCGACCAAGCGGCCGGCGAGACGGGGGGCGAAGCGGCACCCCCGCCCGGATAACGTGGACGGTCCCTCGATGATGGACTTGCTCGCGCTGATCCACTACGGAGAGATCTCACTCGCCAAAGCTGAGCGCATCTTCGACGAGACGATCGAGGCGGTGCATCAGGGAGTATCATTGCCGGCATGGTGGGATAGGCTGGGCTTGTCTCCCTATGAGGCCACCGCCCATGCCCAAGGTGCGGGCCTGGAAACTCTCGTTCGGTTGCGCTATAGCGGCTGGCCTTCCCGTTGTTGCCGCTGCCATGTGCCGCTCGATTATCGGCTCTTCGGGTGGTGGATCGAGCGTGGCGATGACGGCGCCCCATGCATCAGGCACATCGAATGCCCGGTTACGAGAGGTCAGGTATAGCAGCATGAGTGCGGAGGAGCGGTCCCATGCGCGATGCCCCCGCCACGCCGTCCTTCACGATCGCCGCGGGCGACCCCGGCCGGCCGGTGGCGCGCCATTGGGAGGTCGCCGTCGGCTGCGGCGACGCCTGGTCGCTCTTGCGCGCCGACCTGCAGGAGCAACTGCGGCGCGCGGCGCGCGAGTGCGGCTTCCGCTACCTCCGCTGCCACGGCGTCCTCTGCGACCAGTTACAGGTCATCCGCCGCGACCGCGCCGGGGCGCTCGTCTACAACTGGCAACTCGTCGACGCGGCCTACGACGCGCTGCTCACGGCCGGCCTGCGCCCCTTCGTCGAGCTCGGCTTCATGCCGGCCGCGCTGGCGAGCGGCGACCGGACGATCTTCCACTACCGCGCGAACGTCACGCCGCCCGCCGACGATGATGCCTGGGCGGCGCTGGTCGGCGCGCTCGCCGCGCACTGGCGCGAGCGCTACGGCGCGGCCGAGGTCCGCCGCTGGTACTTCGAGGTCTGGAACGAGCCCAACCTGACTGGGCAGTTCTGGACCGGCACCGCCGAGGACTATTACCGCCTCTACGCCGCGACCGCGCGGGCGCTCAAGGCCGTCGACCCGGCACTGCGCGTCGGCGGGCCGGCGACGACCCGCGGGGAGTGGCTGCCCGAGTTCCTGGCCTGGTGTCGCGCGCACGACGCCCCGGTCGACTTCGTCTCCACCCACGTCTACCCGGACGACGACGATTTCGCGAAGACCGACCCGGGCTACCCCGCGCTCTTCGCGCGCGGCGACTACCTCGACACGCTGGTCGCGCGGGTCCACGCGGCCATGGCGGGCGAGCGGCCCGTCGGGCCGGGCGCGGGCGAACGGCGGCTGGAGATCCACTGGACGGAGTGGAACATCAGTTGGCGCTGGGGCCGGCCGGTCCACGACGAGTCGAACGCCGCCGCCTTCATCTGCCAGGTCGCCGCCGCGACCGACCCGCTGGTGGATAGTTTCGCCTTCTGGACGGTCTCGGACATCTTCAACGAGTTCCCCTACCCCCGCGCGGCGCTGGTCGGCGGCTTCGGCCTGCTCAACGTCGCCGGGCTGCCGAAGCCGGCGTACCACGCCTACCGGCTGCTGCACCGGCTCGGCGACCGCGCCATGCCGGTCGCCGCCAGCGGGGCGGGGCTGTCCGAGCGGCAGGGGCGGCTCGGCTGCCTGGCAACGCGCGACGCCGACGGCGCCTACCGGCTCCTGCTCTCCCACTACGTCCCGCCCGCGCTCGCGGACGCGCCGCCGCCACCGGCCACGGTCGCGCTGCGGCTGCGCGGGCTGGCGCCGGGCAGTCGCTGGCGGCTGACGGCCGAGCGCGTCGACGCCGACCACGCCGACCTCCTCGGCGCCTGGCGCGCGCTCGGCAGCCCCGAGACCCCGACGCCCGCGCAACTCGCGCGGCTCCGCGACGCGAGCGCCCTCCGCCCCGAACCAGAGCGCGACCTCACGGCCGACGCCGCCGGCGATCTCGACCTCCCCGCCACGCTGCCCGCCGCAGGCGTCCTCTACCACGAGCTGCGCCCGCGCTAACCCGCGGCGGCACGCCTACATGTTCACCATCGTTCGTCGGCGCGGGATTCCCCTCGCTGCTTGCGGTCGGGAGCGCGGAAGGATGCATCGCAGATTCCGGGACTGGCTCGTATGGGTCGACACCGCAGAGTCGGCGCTGGCGGAATCGGGACGATGCGCGGCGCGGCCCTGCCCCGAACGGCAATCCGGGTACCTCCCTCCGCCGGCACCAATCTGGCGAACTGACGACCGCCGAGGACGCGGCGGTCGTGGCTCGGACGCTGCAGACCACCTTGGCCGCGGCCGCGACCTACCCGGCGGTGACGCTCGGCTCGCTCGGGCTCGCCTGGCTGCTCGGCGCGCGGCAGCCGTGGTGCCCCGGGCCGTCGGCGCCCCACCAGATAGGCGCCCCACCAGATAACGGGGCGCTCTTGAGTGCCGCGCCGCCGCGATGTCCGCCGACAGATGACCGCGCGAGGAACCTGGCGCCGCTCGCCGCGCTCTCCCGCGAGCATGGGCGCCGCCGTCAACGCGACGCCGTATCGAGCGCGCGGGCGCATTCCTCCAGCGTCGGGCACTCGCAGCGCAGCCCCGCCTCCAGGATGCGCTTCATCCCCTGCGCGCGGGCGATGAGCGCATCGACCTCGGGGAGCTTGCGCGTCGCCAGCTCCTGCCAGCGGGCGGGCGGCGGGGTGTCGGGCGCGAAGCCGTGCAGCAGGGTCCGGATCTCCGCGATGGTGCAGCCGGCCTCCTGCGCCACCCGGATCACCGCCAGCCGCTCCAGCACGGCCGCGTCGTAGCGGCGCCCGCCATTGACCCGCGGGGGCGCGGGCAGCAGCCCTGCGCTCTCGTAGTAGCGCAGCGCCGACGCGCGCAGCCCACTCCGCCGCGCCACCGCGCCGATCGTCAGGTCGTGGTCCATCCCCCTCTCCATCCCTTGACTTCAAGCGCACTCGAAGGAGTATCGTGCGGATGCGCCGGGGCGGCAAGGGCGCCCGGCCGACCCAAGACGGGAAGGGGTGTACGATGACGGCCCCCGACGA
>DASSSV010000840.1:0-5782 GCA_035708265.1 Thermomicrobiales bacterium
ACGCGGTTCTGGCCAAACTGCAAGCGATGGGGGCGGAGCCCTTCGGCGAGGTGCAGCGCTACGAGGATAGCTACAAGCTCTGCTACGTGCGCGGCCCGGAGGGGATCATCCTCGACCTGGCGGAGGAGATCACCGACTCGCAACAGTAGTCGGCCGGTTCGCAGCGCCGGCCGCGCCCCGGACTTCACCTCCGACGAGGCGAGCCGGGCCTGGGCGGGCGAGGGGGCCACCGCCACCCCCCCGCCTCGGCACCAGGGCTACGGTGCAGGAGGTGCTCGCCACGAAGTCCGCCTGCGCAGGCTAAGACTTCCCAACCCGCGGAGGCGGGTTTCGCGGCGAGCGACAGCGAGCCTCTAGCCGCGGTTTCAATCGCCGGCGCGTCGCCCCCTCACCCTCTCATCACTCATCACTCATCACCCATCACTCGCTCGTCGCTCTGCATGGCGCCAGGCGGCGAGCGCGCCGCCGGCCAGCGCCGCCCCGGCGCCGACGAGGAGGGCGCCGCGGCCGTCGGGATGCGCGGGCTTGGCCTCGCAATAGCGCGACTCGGGGTAGTCTGCGGGCGGGCGGTCGCCATCGCGCAGCGCGAGCTGGAGCACCTGGGCCAGGTGCAGCGCGCGGCGGTTGGTCTCCTGCGCGATCTGCGAGCGGCAGGAGTAGCCGTCGGCGATGATGAGCGTGTCCTTCGCCGCGGCGCGGACGGCCGGCAGCAGCGCCCGCTCGCCGACCTTCAGCGAGACCTCGCACTTGTCCGCCTCGTAGCCGAAGCCGCCGGCCATGCCGCAGCAGCCGTCCTCGGGGATCTCGTAGTCGAGGTCGAGCCGGTCGAGCAGTTCCCGCTCGGCGTCGAGGCCCAGGATCGCCTTGTGGTGACAGTGGGCGTGGACCAGCGCCTTGCGCCGGAGTTGGGGCGGCCGGTAGTCCTCGCGCAGCAGGAACTCGCTCAGGAGGAAGGTCTGTCGGCCGAGGCGCAGGGCGTCCTGGTCGTGCGGGAAGAGGTTGCGCAGCTCGTCGCGGAAGACCGACACGCAGCTCGGCTCAAGACCCACCACCGGCACGCCCGCGGCGATGTCGTCGCGCAGCGCGTCGAGGATCTGCCGCAGGAAGCGCTCGGCCAGCGTCAGCATCCCGTAGTCGTAGAGCGGCCGGCCGCAGCAGAGCGGGCGCGGCGGCAGCGCGACGCGGTAGCCCTGCGCCTCCAGCACCTCCACCGCCGCGCGGCCGACCTCCGGCTCGAAGTAGTTCGTGAAAGTGTCGGGCCAGAGAACCACTCTCTCGCCGTCGGGGTTGCGCGGGCCGCGCGCGGCGAACCAGGCGTGGAAGGTCCGGCCGGCGAAGCGTGGGATCTCCCGCGACGGCGCGATGCCGAGGAGGCGCTTCCCCGCGGTCGAGACACCGGGGGCGTGGCTGAGCAGGTTGACCAGGCCGGGCGCCGCGGCGGCGAGGCGCGCCCACCACATCACCAGCCCGAAGGCATAGGCCGCGGGCGGTCGGAGGCGGCCGGCGTAGTAGTGCGACAGGAACTCCGCCTTGTAGGTGGCGACGTCGACGGCGACCGGGCAGTCGCCCTTGCAGCCCTTGCAGGCGAGGCAGAGGTCGAGCGCGTCCTTGACCGCCTCGCTGCGCCAACCGTCGGTGATCGCCTCGCCTTGCAGCATCTCGAAGAGGAGGCGCGTGCGCCCGCGCGTGGTGTACGCCTCCTCGCGCGTCGCCATGAAGCTCGGGCACATCGTCCCGCCCCCGAGGCGCCGGCACAGCCCGAAGCCGTAGCAACGCTCGGTGGCGGCGGCGAAGCTGCCGTGATCGTCGATGAACGAGAAGTGGGTCTTGACGGCCGGCGGGTTGTAGCCGGCGCCGAGGCGCAGGTTCTCGTCGAGCTTGTAGGTGTCCGAGACCGTCTTGCGCGGGTTCATCTGGTTGTCCGGGTCCCAGATCGCCTTGAACTCGTCGAAGGCACGGATGAGTTCGGGGCTGTACATCCGCCCGAGCAGTTCGCCGCGCAGTTGGCCGTCGCCGTGCTCGCCGGAGAGGGAGCCGCCGTACTTGACCGTCAGGTCGGCGGATTCTTCCATGAAGGCGCGGAAGTCGCGGATGCCCTCGGCCGTCTTGAGGTCGTTGTCGGTGCGACAGTGGACGCACGCCTGCCCGAAGTGGCCGAAGAGGACGTAGCGCAGGTGGTGGCGGTCGAGCAGGTCGCGGAACTCGCGCAGGTAGGCGCCGAGGCGGTCCACCGGCACCGCCGCGTCCTCCCAGGCCGCCCAGGTGTCGAGCTCGCCCGAGATGCGCGAGGCGCCGATCGCGTGCTCGCGCACCTCCCAGACGCGCGCCTGCTCGCCCTCATCGGTCAGGAGCTTCATCCGCGGCGGGCTGTCGTCCCGGCGCAGTTGCGCCTGCAGCCGCTCGGCCTGCGCGCGCGAGTCGTCGACCCTCTCGCCGCGGAACTCCACGAAGAGCCAGCCGCCGCCGTCCGGCAGGAGCGCGATAGCGTCGAGTTGCTGCCCCTTGTGGCGCAGGTTCTCGGGGATGCGCGCGCCGATCGCCTCCAGCCCGGTCGGGTGGAACACGCGGATCTCGGCGATGTGGTCGGCGGCGTGGAAGACGTCGGGGTAGCCGAGGACGAGCGTGACCCGGTGGCCGGGGTCGTCCACCAGGCGCATCGTCGCGCCGAGGACGGTGACGCAGGTGCCCTCGGTGCCGACGAGCGACTTGGCGACGTCGAAGCCGTGCTCGGGCAGGAGCGCCTGGAGGTTGAAGCCCGAGACCAGCCGCTCGATCGGCGGGAACTCCGCCCGGATGCGGTCGGCGTAGCGGTCGCGCAGGTCGCGGAGCTGGCCGTAGATCTCGCCGCGCCGCCCGCCCGCGGCGACGATCCGCGCGAGCTCCTCCTCGTCGTGGTGGCCGACGGTCAGGCGCGTGCCGTCGTAGAGCAGGATGTCCAGCTCCTCGGTGTGGTCGGAGGTGCGGCCGGGCGGGTGCATGATCGAGTGGGTGCCGCAGGAGTTGTTGCCGATGCCGCCGCCGAGCGTGGCCCAGGCGTGGGTCGCGGGGTCGGGCGGGAAGCGCAGGCCGTGCCGCTCGGCCGCGGCGTTGAGCACGTCGTTGATGCACCCCGGCTCGACGCGCGCGAGTTTCGTCGCGGTATCAATCTCCAGCACGCGATGCATGTACTTGGAGAAGTCGAGGACGACCGCGACATTGCAGGTCTGTCCGGCCAGGCTCGACCCGCAGCCGCGCGGCAGGAGCGGCGCGCCGTGGCGGCGGCAGGCCGCGACCGCGGCGACGGCGTCGTCCACGTCCTTCGGGATGACGACGCCGATGGGGATCTGGCGGTAGATCGAGAGGTCGGAGGCGTAGAGGGCCTTCGTCCCGCCGTCGAAGCGCACCTCGCCCCTGACGGCGCCCTGGAGGTCGGCCGCGAGCGCCGCGACGTCGACGCCGGGCGGCGGCGCCTGGGGCGGCTCCATCCGCGAGCGCTCGCCGAGCCGGGGCCGTCGTGCCGTGTGTAGCATGGTGTATCCGCCCTCCCCTTACTCCCGGCCCTTGTCGTCGTCGCCGAGCACGTCCGACACCTTCTCCTTCAGCCGCTCGGTCACGCCGAAGGGGCTGGCGGCGAAGGTGTTCTCGTCGAGCAGGTGGCGGCCGATCGTCAGGCCGATCCGCCCGCGCGAGACGTCGCCGCGGGCGAGCGCGGTGGCCAGGTGCTTGGCCTGGTCCGGCGTGATCTTGGCCGGCAGCGGCGGCTCGTTCGACGTCACCACCGCCTCGATGACGACCGGGCCGTCCAGCGCCAGCGCCTCGCGCAGTTGCGCCTCGCAGGTGCGCGGGTCCTCGATGTGGACCGCCTTGGCGCCGCAGCCCTCGGCGATCTTGACGAAGTCGACCGGCATCAGCTCGATGCCGTACTCCGGGTTGCCGAGGAAGATCATCTGCTCCCACTTGATCAGGCCGAGCGCGTTGTTCTTGCAGACGATCAGCTTGACCGGCAGCCCCTCCTGCCGCAGCGTGGCGAGGTCCCCCAACTGCATCGTCAGCGAGCCGTCGCCGGTGAAGGCGACGACCTGGCGGTTGGGGTGGGCGACCTGCGCGCCGATGGCGTAGGGCAGCGCGGCGGCCATGCTGCAGTTGGTGCCGCTGAGGGAGAAGGACTGGCCGCGGCGCAGGTTCATCCGCGCCACCCAGGTCGTCACCTGGCCGGAGTCGCCGCAGACGATCGCGTCGTCGCGCAGCACCTTCGCCAGGTGCCAGGCGACGACCTCGGGGTGCATCGGCGTGTCGTCGGCGGTGCCGCGCTCCTCCAGCAGCGCGTCCCACTCCCGCTTGCCCTCCTGCGCGGCCTCGAGGAAGGCGCGGTCGTCGTTGCGCCTGAGGAGCGGGATCAGCGCGCGGAGGGTCGCCCTGGCGTCGCCGACGAGCGCGACGTCGGCCGGGTAGCGGCTGCTGATGCGCTGGGGCTTGTCGTCAATCTGCACGCAGGCCGCCTGCCCCGGCTTCGGCAGGAACTCGATGTAGTTGAACGAACTGCCGATGATGAAGAGGGCGTCGCACTGTTGCATCGCGTCCTGCGAGGGGCGCGTGCCGACCGCGCCGAGGCCGCCGGTCGCGTAGGGGCTGTCGTCGGGGATGCAGTCCTTGCCGAGCAGCGCCTTGACGACCGGCGCGCCCAGGATCTCGGCCACCTGCTCGACCTCGTCGCCCGCGCCGCGCGCGCCGGCGCCGGCGAGGATGGCGATCTTCTTGTGCTGCGCGAGGAGATTGGCGGCGGCTTCGAGGTCCGCCCGCTCGGGGACCGGGTGCGGCGTCTCGTAGTCGCTCGACGTGTGGCCGGGGACGTTGCGCTTGTAGCGGATGAAGGGTTCGGCCTCGGCGGCCTGGTAATCAATCGGGAAGGCGAGGTGGGCCGGGCCGCGGCGGCTGAGCGCGTTGCGGCAGGCGAAGTCGACCACGTTCTCCAGGTGCGCCGGCCCCATGATGCGCTCGTTGTAGACGCAGACGCTCTGCATGATGTAGTCGGTGTCGATGTCCTGCAGGTAGTGGGTGCCGATCAGGTCGTGGTGGGTCATCCCGGTGATCGCCAGAATCGGGGCCTGCTCGACGCGCGAATCCACGATGCCGTTCATCAGGTGCATCGCGCCGGGCGAGGCGGTGGAGAAGCAGACGCCGAGGCGGCCGGTGAACTTGGCGTAGCCGACGGCCGCCATCGCGCCGACCTCCTCGTGGCGGACGTGGACGTAGCGGACGCGGTCGCGGTGCTTGCGTAGCGCCTCCATCAGCCCATTGATGCCGTCGCCGGGCAGGCCGAACACGGTATCGACGCCCCAGTCGAGCAGGCGCTCGACCAGGGCGTCGGCGACAGTATGAGGCATCTTCCACGCTCCTTTCCGGGGATCGGCTACGTCGGTGGCGGTCGTCGGACAGGCCAAGCCGCCGCGCCAAGTGTGCGGCGCGGCGCGGGCCGTCGGCGGGGAGGGGAGGCGGATCGCGCCGGGGCGGCGCCGACCTCCCACCCCGGTCACCGCATCAGACATGCCAGAGGGGGAGCAACGGCCGCCTGGCCCGCGGTTGAAACCGCGGCTAATGCTCCGTTCCTCAAAGGGAGTAGACGAAACGGCGGCGGAGTCGGCGCGGCGGCCGGGGCGGGTGTCCCCAGACCCATGGTCTCGCCCGGCGGTTGAGTTGCTTGGTCGCCACGGCGGTGGCCTGCTCGATGTCCTGGTCGTCGGCGAAGGACTGCCCGGCCAGGGCGGCGCGACGGTAGAGGCGCCACCAGGCCTCCTGCAGGTTG
>DASSSV010000841.1:0-4921 GCA_035708265.1 Thermomicrobiales bacterium
CGACCTGCGCGTCGGCCTGACGCTGGAGCGGCGGAGCGGCCGCTGGTGGGTCGTCGCGATCGCGCCGCAGCGCTGAAGCGGAGCCCGCGCGGCGGCCGGGGATTGACAGCGCCGGCCGCCGCGCGTATCGTCGCGTGGGCCCGCTGCGTGGTGACGACGGGCAAGGGGGGTGGCAGGGCGCGAGTACAGCGGCTTCTTCGATGCGCTCAACGACCCGCGTCGCGCGTTTCGTCGCGGCCTTCCTGGACGCGCGCTTCCAGCGTCCGGCGACTCGGTCGGTGGCCGCACCGTGGGACGCGCGTGGGCATGTGCGCCGCCGACCGTGTGAATTGCCCAGCAGGTTCTCGCATAGTAGGGCACACGATGGGGCGCGGTCGAACCCACGCCGGCCGCTGCCCCGAGTCGCCGCGCCAGGTCGCGCCCGCTTCTCAGGAGAGACGATGCACATCCTGGTCAGCTTCTGTAACGCGTGGCCGGTGGCGGGGGGCATGCCGAAGCTCGGCCTCCTTGATACCGCCACGTCCGACTTTCGGGTGCTGGAGTTGCCGGACAGCCTGGCCCGCTGGAGCGGGATCACGGGCCTGGCGCTCTCGGAGGACTTCGTCTACGCCGTCGTTCAGGACAAGGCGAGCCATCTCGCCGTTTTCGACCGCGCCACCCTGGCCCTGCGCGGCCTGCACTCCTTGCCGGCGATGGAGGATGTCCACTCGCTCTGGCTGGAGGATGACGCGCTCTTCGCGGTCTCGACCGGCACGGACGAAGTGGTCAGACTCCGGCTACGCGGGGCGGCAATTGACAGCAGCGAGGTCTATTGGCGTCCCGATCCGGGGGCGCCCCGCGAGGACATCCACCACCTGAACGCGATCCTCCGCGCGCACGGCGACTTGTACGTGTCCGGGTTCGGGCGCAAGGCCGGGAAGACTTGGGGCTCGGCGAAGAGCGGGGTCGTCCTGCGGCTGACCGACCGCAAGGTAATGGCATCCGAGATCGTGCATCCCCACTCGCTCGCCCTCATCGGGGACGCGCTCGCCTGCTGCGAGTCGCGCGACCGGACGGTGCGCATCCTCGGCGGGGATCGCAGCGCGCAACTGCCCGGCTACACCCGCGGCATGTGCGTGATCGGGGAGTCGGTCTATGTCGGCACCTGCACGCAGCGCCGCGTGTCCAAGAGTGCCGGGACCGTGAACGCGCCGGGGGCTGCCGAGGCCTCGGAAGGGCGCTGTACCATCTGCCGGCTCTCGGCACGAGGTCTCGCGGTCGAGGACGTAGTCGATCTCAGCGCCTATGCCTACGAAATCTACGATCTCGTGCCGGCTGATCGCGTCGCCGGATGGCCCGCGATTCCCGAAGGAGAGTGGCAAGATGGGATGCTGCGCCGGTTCATGGCGCTCCAGGACGAGCAGCATGCCCTGGCGATCCAGCAGGCCGCGGCGGCCGACGAGGCTCGCCGCTCGCTGGCCGACCTGCAGTTGGAGCGGGAGGAGTTGAAGCGCTTGCTCGTCGAGACGCGCCGAGAACTCGACCGGCGCACCGCGGAGCAGACGACGACCATTGACCAACTGCACGGGCAACTCGACCACGCGACCAGGGTGGTCGCCGACATGCAACGGACACGCCTCTGGCGCCTGGGTACTGCCTACTGGCGCGCGCGCGACCGGCTACGGCGGCTGAGTGGGCCGGCGACGTAGCGGTACGCCGCGGGGACCTGCTGGACGGTGGCCCGGCGGCTACACGATCATCCCGGCGGCGACGGTCTCGTTGGTGGCCTCATCGATGAGGATGAAACTGCCCGTGGTGCGATTGCGTTCGTAGGGGTCGTAGCAGAGCGGCGTAGTCGTGCGCAATATCGCCCGCCCGATGTCGTTCAGCCCGAGCGTCCGCGCCTCCCGATCCCGCGCGAGCGTGCCGACGTCGAGCCGGTACTGCAGCGCCGTGACCAGCGCCCGCGCGGACCGCGTGGTGTGCTTGAGCGCGTAGCGCCCCCCCGGCCGCAGCGGTGTCGGGGCGAACCAGCAGAGCAGCGCGTCGAGCGTCTGGCCGACCGTCGCCGGCTGGCTCAGGCCGCAGAGCAGATCGCCCCGGCCGACGTCCAGCTCGTCCTCCAGCACCAGGCTGATGCTCGCCGGCGGGGCGGCCGCGGCCAGTGGCCCGTCGAAGGTCTGCACGGCCCGGACGCGCGTCCGTACGCCGGCCGGGAGGACGACCACGGGGTCGCCGGGTCGGATGATGCCGCCGGCGAGGCGCCCGGTGTAGGCGCGGGCCGGCCGGCCCGCGCCCGCCCGGTCGTGGCTTACCCCCTGCACGGGAAAGCGGACCCCTTCGACCGCCGTGGCCGGCTCCGAGGCGACCGCTTCGAGGGCGCGCAGCAGCGGCGTCCCCCGGTACCAGGGCATCCTGGCTGAGGGCGCGGTGACGTTGTCCCCGTGGAGGGCCACGAGGGGGATCACCGTCGCGTCGGCTCGGCCGATGCGCCGGCAGAAGGCGAGGAACTCGGCTTCGAGCATCCTAAACGCCTCTTCCGAGTAGCCGACGAGGTCCAGCTTGTTCGCGCACACGAGCAGGTGCGGCACGCGCAGGAGCGCCGTGAGCACCGTATGCCGGCGCGTCTGCTCGGTGATGCCGCGCGAGGCGTCGAGCAGGATCACCGCGGCGTCGGCGGTCGACATCGCGGTCACCATGTTGCGCGTGTACTGGGCGTGCCCCGGGGTATCCGCGACGACGAAGCGGCGCCGGGGGGTGGCGAAATAGCGGTAGGCCACGTCGATGGTGATGCCTTGCTCGCGTTCGGCGCGTAGCCCGTCGGTCAGGAGCGCGAGGTTGAGGTCGTCGCCCTGCCGCCGGCTGGCCCGCCGCGCCTCGGCAAGCTGGTCCGCGAAGACCGCGCGCGTCTCGTAGAGCAGCCGCCCGATCAGCGTGCTCTTGCCGTCGTCCACCGAGCCGGCGGTCGCGACGCGCAGCAGGTCGATCGCCTCCGGCGGCGCGTGGGAGTCGGCCATTAGAAGTACCCCTCGCGCTTGCGGTCTTCCATCGCCGCCTCCGACGCCTGGTCGTCGGCCCGCGTCGCCCCGCGCTCCGAGATGGGGGAGGCGGCCACCTCGGCGATGACCTCAGCGAGCGTGCGCGCCGAGGAGCGCACCGCCGCCGTGCAGGTCATGTCGCCGACGGTGCGGTAGCGAACCTCGGCCGAGAAGGCCGACTCGCCGGGCAGCAGCGGGAAGTGTTCGCCGATCGCCCAGATCAGCCCCGCCCGCTCGATCACCGTGCGGGTGTGCGCGAAGTAGAGCGCGGGCAGCTCCAGCCCCTCCCGCGCGATGTAGCGCCAGACGTCGAGCTCGGTCCAGTTCGACAGCGGGAAGACGCGCAGGTGCTCGCCCGAGCGGATCCGCGTGTTGTAGAGGCCCCACGGCTCTGGCCGCTGGGCACGCGGGTCCCACTCCCGAACTCGTCGCGGTGAGAGAAGACGCGCTCCTTGGCGCGCGACCGCTCTTCGTCGCGCCGCGCCCCGCCGAAGACCGCGTCGAACCGGAATTCGGCGATCGCGTCGAGCAGCGTGGCCGTCTGCAGGCGGTTGCGCGAGGCGCGCGGGCCGGGCTCTGGGGCCACCCGCCCTCGCCGGATCGAGTCCTCGACCGAGCGGACGATCAAGTGCTCGCCGAGCTCGGCGACCCGGCGGTCGCGGAAGGCCAGCGCTTCCGGGAAGTTGTGCCCGGTGTCGATGTGCATGATCGGGAAGGAGAAGCGGCCTGGCCGGAACGCCTTCTCCGCGAGACGCAGGAGCACGGCGGAGTCCTTCCCCCCGGAGAACAGGAGCACCGGGCGCTCGAACTCGGCGACCGCCTCGCGCATGATGAAGATCGCTTCTGCTTCGAGCATCGTCAGGTAACTCAGGTCGTGCCGCATGCTCCCTTCCTGTCGTGCCCCGGCCCGCTGCGCGCGAGTCATCCCCTCCTCGTGGTCCAGGCGCGCGGGCGGGCGGTGCTCAGGTCTCGCTCCCCTCGCAGGCCGCGTCGGGTTCCAGCCAGGCCGCCCGCCGGAGGGAGGCGACGATGGCCTCGACGGTCTGCGCGACGTCGAGGCGATCCGTGGCGACGTAGACCTCGGGACGCTGGGGCGGTTCGTAGGGGTCGGAGATGCCGGTAAAGTGGGCGATCTCGCCGCGCAGCGCTCGGGCGTAGAGCCCCTTGACGTCGCGCCGCACCAGCTCGTCGAGCGCGCAATCGACGTGGACCTCGACGAAGCGCCCGATCCGCTCCCTGGCCGCCTCGCGCGCCGCGTGGTATGGCGAGATGGCCGCGACGATCGCGATGACCCCGTTTCGCGTCAATAGGTCGGCGACGTAGGCGATGCGCGCGATGTTGGTGTCGCGGTCCTCGCGGCTGAAGCCGAGCCCCTTGCTCAGATATTGGCGGACCTCGTCGCCGTCCAGCACCTCGACTCGGCGCCCTTCCGCCCGGAAGATCGCCTCCAGGCGGCGCGCGATCGTGCTCTTGCCTGCGCCGGAGAGCCCGGTTAGCCAGATAGTGAAACCCCGCGCCATCCCCCGTCCCGCCATTGCGGATGCTCCCGCCTCGATCGAACCGCGGCGCGCGCCGGCGAGGCGGGCGCGG
Source organism: Thermomicrobiales bacterium (assembly GCA_035708265.1). Lineage (GTDB taxonomy): Bacteria > Chloroflexota > Chloroflexia > Thermomicrobiales > CADCWN01 > DASSSV01. Next base: position 4,608 of record DASSSV010000841.1, read on the forward strand.
GCGAGGAGATGATAGAGCGAGGGGACGCCATTGACAACCCAGGATAACGTCTCCGGGGCTCGATAAGGGCGCGCTACGCTGTCGAGGCCGCCGCGTCGATCTCACCCAAGCGGCCGCTAACGACTCGCCGCGAGCGTGCGGACGCCTCTGGCTGGCTTACAGCCCCGCCGCCCGCCGGGCGTTTGAGCGATCGCCCGCGACGTGGTAGGCTCCCTCAGCGGTCCGGCCGGGGCGGGGCGCGACGCTCGTTGGGGGCTGGGCGGGCGTCGGGGTTGGTCGGGCGGCGTGGGGTGGGCCGGGTTGGGGGCGAAGGC
>DASSSV010000842.1:0-9546 GCA_035708265.1 Thermomicrobiales bacterium
GGCGCGGGCGATGGCCTGCGTCCCGACGCAGACCTACCTGATCGAGTATCATCGGCGCCTGGCGGAGTCGCGCGCGCTGCACGCCCGCCGCAACTGGGGCCACGCCGACGTGCGCTACGCCGAGGCGTTCGAGACCTGCACCGCCATCGTGGCCGACCTGCTGCCTTGAGCATCGTCGCGACACCATCGCCGATCGGAGGGAGGAAGATCCATGGCGTTCACCCCGTCGGAGGCGGTCCAGCGGATCGCCCGCTTCTCGCAGCGGCCGCCGATGCGGCGGCAGCCGGGCGTCATCGCGCTGACCGCCGGCGACCCCGATTTCGACACGCCCGACTACATCCGCCGCGCGCTGATCGAGGCGATCGAGGCCGGCTACACCCACTACGCCGACGGCCAGGGCGACCCGGAACTCCGCGCGGCGCTGGCCGAGCAACTCTCGCGGCAGGCGGGCGCGGCCTACGCGCCCGAGCAGATCCAGGTGACGCACGGCGGCAGCGGCGCGCTGGCCGCCTCGATCCTGGCGGTGGTGAATCCCGGCGACCGCGTGCTGCTGCCCGAGCCGACCTACTCGCTCTACGGCGACCTGGTCAGTTTCGCCGGCGGCCAGCCGGTCTACGTGCGGCAGACGGCCGACTTCCGGCTCGACCCCGACGCGCTGCGCGCCGCCGCGCCGGGCGCGAAACTGGCGATCCTCTGCCACCCCTGCAACCCGACCGGCGCCGTCTACACGCGCGCCGAACTGGAGGCGTTCGCCGCGGTGGCCGCGGAACACGACCTGCTGGTCCTCTCCGACGAAGCCTACGACCACCTGGTCTACGACGGCGTCGAGTTCGTCTCCACGCTGGCGATCGAGGCGCTGCGCGACCGGTTGATCTACTGCCAGACCTTCTCCAAGACATACGCGATGACCGGCTGGCGCGTCGGCTACGTCGCCGCGCCGCAGCCGATCGCGGCGGCGGCCGCGCGCGTGCATCGGACCTTCAACGGCACGATGAACGCGGCCGTGCAGCGGGCGGCGCTCGCGGCGATTACCACGCCGAGCGACTGGCCGGAGCGGATGCGGCGGGAGTACCAGGCGCGGCGCGAGATGGTGCTGGAGTACATGGCCGGCGCGCCCGGCGTCGAGGTGCGGCCGCCGGAGGGTGCGTTCTACGCCTTCGTCCGCTGCGACACCGCGCCGTCCTCGATGGCGGTCGTGCAGGCGGCGCTGGAGCGGGGCGTCGGCATCCGCAGCGGCGCGGAGTACGGCCCGAGCGGCGAGGGCTACGTCCGCCTGGCCTACTCGACCGCGCGCGAGCCCTTGCAGGAGGCCCTCTTGCGTCTGCGCGACGTCTTCACCGACTTCGCGACGCAGGGCAAGAACTGAGCGGGCGATCGCGAGAGGATGGGCGGGCCGCCGGGCGCGATGCCGGGCGGCCCGTTCTTCGTCCGGCCAAGAATCCACATGCGGACGCGCCGTCCCGAAAGGGCGGCGCGTCAACGTTGACGACGCTCGACGGGGGCTAATCGGCCTCGCCGGGGCGGGGGCCGGCCAGGGCGGGGGCGACGGACGCCGCCTCCGGGGTCGCGGGCTCGCCCGGCTCGGGCTGGACCGCCTGGTCCGGCTTGCCGGGGAAGAGCGGCTGCAACTGGCGCAGCGGCAGGCCGAGCGCCGCGAAGAGCCGCTCCAGCCCGATCGTGACGCCGATGATGACCGCGCTCAGGATCGCCATGGCGACGAGCAGGCCGAAGAGGAAGGCGAAGACCAGCAGCGGGTAGCGGAGCGCGCCGAGGTCGGACGGCGCGGCGTTGTGCGCGAACCATTGCGCCGTCTTGAACGCGGCGAAGAGACTGCCGATCGTCCAGACCGCGCCCCAGAAGCGGTCCCACCACTTCGCCACGACCAGATCCCTCCCGCTGCTCCCCGGCTCGCTACCGGCATTGTACCACGGGAGGGTGTGCAGCACCCGCGTCTCATGCCGGATCGGCGGCCGCGACCAGGTGGCGGTAGACGGCCTCGTAGCCGTCGGCCATCGCCGACCCGCTGAAGCGCGTTTCGACCCAGTCGCGGCAGCGGCGGCGGTCCAGTTCGCCGAGGTGGCTGGCCGCCGCGACGAGCTCGTCGAGCGTGTCGCCGAGGAAGCCGGTTTCGCCGTCCGCCACCACCTCCGGCACCGCCCCGCAGCGGCTGGCCAGCACCGGCGTGCCGCAGGCCATCGCCTCGACCAGCGCCAGCCCGAACGGCTCCGGCCAGACAACCGGGAAGAGGAGGGCCAGCGCGCCGCCCAGGAAGGCCCCTTTGTCCCCCTCGCCGATCTCTCCGACGTACTCCACCCGGCGCCCATCGATGAGTGGCTTGACCCGCGCCTCGTAGAAGTCGCGGTCGGTGTCGTCCACCTTGGCGGCGATCTTGAGCGGGATCCCCGTGCGCCGGGCGATCACGATCGCCCCCTCCGGGTTCTTCTCCGGCGAGATCCGTCCGAGGAAGGCGAAGTAGTCGCCGGGCCGCGGCGCGAAGGGGTAGGGGGCGAGGTCGATCCCGTTGTAGACCGTCGCCGCCCAGTTGGCCCACGGCAGCGGGGCGCGCTGCGCGTCGCTGATCGAGGCGAGGGGCGCGCCGGGGCACTCGGCGAAGACCGCCGGCAAGTCGGGCAGGTCCAGCCGGCCGTGCAGGGTCGTCAGCACCGGGGTGCGCACCAGGCACGCGAAGGGGAGCGCGTAGTAGTCCAAGTGGCTGTGGATGACGTCGAACTGGTCCGCCCGCGCGAAGGCGCGCCCCAGTTCGAGGAGGGCGTAGGCGAGGGGGTCGGCGACCGCCCCCGCACCCCGCAGCGCCCGCTCGGTCACCGCGTCCACCGGGGCCGCGGTCAGCGAGTCGCCGCTGGCGAAGAGGGTCACGTCATGGCCGCGGCGCACCAACTCCGCGGTCAGCGTCGCCACGACGCGCTCGGTGCCGCCGTACAACTCGGGCGGCACCCGCTCGGCCAGCGGGGCGATCTGCGCGATCCGCATGAGCGATACCTCCCGGCGCTCACGCCCGGCCGTGCGGCCCCCTCCCAAGCGGCGGCCGGGCTCCTTGCGGTCAGTTCGCAAGTGGGATGCCAGGCCCCTCCGGCCGGCGCGGGCACGGAACGTGCGGCCCCGAGCCGGCGGGCCTCCGCGTGGAGGCGTCGCAGTAAGGAGGTGAGGCATGGCCTTAGAGCAAGCCAACCAGCGCGCCGAACAGGTCAGCGGGGTCTCGAATGTCGCCTACGACCTGCTGACGCTGTTGCAGAATAAGCTCCAGGGCGTCACGGCGCTGGAGAGCTACCGGCGCGACGCGGAGCGGGCCGGCGACGCGGAGGCGGGCGCCCTGCTGGCCGACCTGGAGCGCCGGGAACTGGAGGACGTCGCGCGGCTGCGGCCGCTGGCATCGGCGCGGCTCGGCTGAGCCCGCGACACCGGGCGCCCGCGGCGCGGCGGCCGCCGCACCGCGGGCGAGGAAGGAGGACGCCGATGGAGCGGGGCACGCCGATCGCGGTGGGCCTGCCGGTCTACGGGGCGGACGGGCAAGCCGTCGGCGCCGTCGAGGCGGCGGACGACGCCGGGATCACGGTCGCGGGCCGGCGCATCCCGTCCGGGGCCGTCGCGCGGGTCACGGCGCGCGCGGTCTATCTGCACGAGCCCGCCGCCGCCCGCCGGCCCGCGGGCGGCGCGCTCCCCTCCACGCCCACGGCGGAAGCGCCGGGGCCGGCCCAGCGTTTCCCCGCCCCGATCGGGGAGGGCGTGCCGCCCGGCGCGCCCGAGCCGGCCACGCCCGGGGGCATCCCCGGCCAGCCGGGCGCCGCGCGCGGGGCGCCGACCCTCTACGCCTTCACCTGGCCGGTGCTACCGGAGCAGGCGGAGGCCCTGCGGGATCTCGCGGCGGCGTTGCAGGGGCCACGCCGGGAAGAGTTCGCCGCGCTGCGGCGACGCATGGGCGTCACCCGCGAGGCGTGGTGGTACCGGCCGGCGCAGGGGGAGTTGATCGTCGCCTTCGCCGTGGCCGACCCCGCGGCGGCCTTCGCGGCCTTCACGAACGCCGACGACGCCTTCGCGCGCTGGCTCAAGCGCCAGCTCCGGGAGATCACCGGCCGCGATCCGCTGGAGGAGCCGTCGCGGGGGCCGGCGCAGGAGCCGCTGCTGGCCTGGGCCGCGCCCTGAACCGGCCGCCCCGGCGCGCGCGTCAGGCCGGCAGCAGGTCGGCGAACCAGAAGCCGTCGCGCAGCACCGTCTCGCCGCCTCGGATGACGACCGGCCGGCGGAACATCGGCCCGGCGTAGGCGAAGGTGTGGAACTCGCCGCGCTCGCCGCAGGAGTCCACCCCGGCCGGCAGGTCGGCCAGGAGCGCCGCGTCGAACTCGCGGCCGGCGAAGGCGGGCGGCAGGTGGCGCGGGTCGACGCAGGTGAGGCGGGCGCGCAGCCCCGCCGCCAGCATCTCGCGCGCCAGCGCGTCGGTCGGCAGCTCCCAGAGCGGGAAGAGGGGCGCGATGCCGGTCGGCGCCAGCTTCTCCTCGCGGTAGCGGCGGATGTCGGCCAGGAAGAGGTCGCCGAAGGCGACAGCGCCGACGCCCTCATGCCGCGCGCGGTCCATCGCCGCGCCCATCGCCGCCTCGTACTGCTCGTTGGTGCAGGGATTCGGGATCGGCACGCGCCAGAGCGGCAGTCCGGCGGCGTCCGCCTGCGCGGCCAGCAGCTCCTCGCGGACGGCGTGCATCGAGACCCGCCCGTAGACCTCGTTCACCGTCGTCAGCAGCCCCACGACCTCGACCTCGCGGGCGTGGCGCTCGCGGAGGACGTGGAGCGCCCAGGCGCTGTCCTTGCCGCTGCTCCACGAGAGTAGCGCCTTCACGGGGCCGGCCCCTTCGCTCATAGCCTTCGCTCCGTCTCACGCGCCGAAGAGTCGCGTGACCTCGTCGGACGAGAACTCGGGCAGCGGCCCGTCGCGGCCGTCGCGGCGGAGGCGCAGCCCCTCGTCGGGCGGCGTCAGCCGGCCGACCGCCGTCGCGGCGATGCCGGCCGCGCGCAGGGCGACGGCGATGGCCTCGGCGTCGGCCGGCGGCGCGGCGATCAGGAGCGCGCCGGAGGCGATCAGGCCGAGCGGGTCGAGGCCGTAGTCGGCGCAGAGCCGCGCCGTCTCGTGGTAGACCGGGATCGCCGCGGCGTCCACGACGATGCCGAGGCCAGCGGCGAGCGCCAGTTCGCGCAGGCCGGTCGCGATGCCGCCCTCGGTCGGATCGTGCAGGGCGTGGACCGCGCCGGCCGCGCGCGCGACGGCGGCGTCGCGCACGACGCTGATGCCCGGCTCGCGCAGGAAGGCGCGGCAGCGCGCCGCGAAGTCCGCCCCGTGGCGCGCGGCGATCTCCTCACCGCGCTCCAGCGCGATCAGGGCGGTCCCCTCGACCGCGACACCCTTCGTCGCCAGCACGACGTCGCCGGGCCGGGCGTCGCCGGGCGCGACCAGATCCGCGCGCGCCGTCTCGCCGAGGAGCGTGCCGACGAGGATCGGGCGGTCGAGGCGGTGGGTGATCTCGGTGTGGCCGCCGGCCAGGGTGATGCCGAGCGGCGCGCAGGCGTCGGCGAGGCCGGCGAAGATCGCCTCGACGCTCGCCGGGGTGGAGCGCCCCTCCGGCAGCAGCGCGGTGACGAGGAGCCAGCGCGGCGACACGCCGAGGCAGGCGAGGTCGTTGGCGTTGACGTTGACCAGGTACCAGCCGATCTCGGCCGTGGCGAAGGTGATCGGGTCGCTCTTGACGACGAGCGCGCGCTCGTCGTCGAGCGCGATCGCCGCCGCGTCGCGCCCGACGCCCGGCGCGACGAGCAGGCGCTCGTCGGGCGTCGCGTAGCGCGCCAGCAGCCGCGCCAGCAGCCCGCCCGGCAGTTTCCCCAGCGGCAGCGCGCCCTCCACCGGCCCCTCCCGCGTCCGCCGCCCCGCGCGGCGCGGCCACTATAGCACGAGCGATGAGTGATGAGTGACGAATGACGAGGGGGCGTGGAGGCCGGGCGGCTGAAGCCGCGGCTGGGGGCCGCCGCGCGGCACGAAGCCCGCCTGCGGGGGCTGGGGCATCGGGACCGGACGACTGCCCTTCCCTCGCAGGGTCCGGTCCCCGGGCCGGACCGGCTTCCGGGCAGATAGGGACGCGCCGTCCTCTGCCATGTGCGGCGGGGCCATGTGGCAGCCTCCTCGCGTCCTACGGCGCGCCCGCCTTCGCCCACGAGAGGACCGCGGTGCGCGCCGGGCGGGCCGGCAGGGTGTAGCGCTCGCCCTCGCGGACGAACGCGGTGTCCACGAACTCTTCGACCAGCGCGTCGGCGCGCGGCTCCCGCCCCGCCGGGCCGAGCCAGAGGCGGTCGCGGACGAAGTGGACCGCCTCGTCGCGCGTCGCGAAGCCCCGGCCCCAGATGCCCGGCCCGGCCGGCAGCACCGTGACGTTCGCGGCGATGCCGAGCGCGTCGAGCGCCGCGTAGGCGTCGGCGTGCGTCGTCTCGCGCGGGTAGGGCGCGCCGTGGACCGCGGCCCAGAGCCCGGCCAGTGGCTCGTCGAGCGGCGTCGCGCGCATGACGACGTAGCAGCGCCGGCGCGCGTGCGCGTCGAGTTTGCTCAGGAACGCGCCAACGTCGGCGATCGGCGCCAGCACGTTCGCGCAGATCACCACGTCGGCCGGCGCCACCGCCGCGTCCTCCCAGGTGGCCGCGACGACCCGCACGTTGGCCAGGCCCGCCGCCGCGACGTCGGCCTCCAGGTGCTCCCGCATCGCCGCCTCGGGCTCGACCGCGGTCACCGCGCGGGCGGCCGCGGCGAGCGGCAGCGCCAGCCGCCCGCGCCCGGCCCCGACGTCGAGCACCGTCGTCTCGGGGCCGATCACACGCAGCAGCAGGGCCAGCACGGGGTCGGGCGCGCCGTCCTGCCGCGCCGCCGCGCCCGGGAAGCGGCCGGCGCGGACGGCCCAGTAGTCGCCGGTGTCGCCGGCCTCGCCACGCCGCGCGCGGATCGCGGCGATGGCCGCCTCGCGTTCCTCGATCAGCCAGCGCCAGCGGGCCAGCGCGTCGTGCGCCAGCACCGCCAGCGCGCCCCGCCCGGTCCACCGTTCCGGTTCTCCCGCCGCCCACATCGCTCTACTCGCCTCCCGCCGTGCGCTGTCAGTACCCGAGTCTACCGTATCGGAGGGGGTAGGCGTTAGGCGTTAGGCGTTAGGGGACCATGCGTGGACAGCGGCCACCCGGCAGGGCAATCGGCCGGCCTCGCCACTCCTAACGCCTAACGCCTACCCCCTACCGCCTCGCCCGGCGGCACACTCCTTGCGCGCATGCGGTAGAGTTAACCGGTGAGACATCGCCACGCGCCGGGCGCCGCACCGGCGACGCCGGGCGCGGGCGCGGGAAGAAGGGAGACGGGTATGTCAGGACGTGACTATGGTCGCGGCGGCCGCGGCGGCTACGGCGACCGGGATCGAGACCGGGATCGCGGCCGGGGCGGCGAACGCGACCGGGGCGGTGACCGCGGCGGGTACCGCGACCGGGACCGTGATCGCCAGGACCGCGGCGGCCAGGACCGCGGCGGCTTCGGCCCCCGCCCCTGGGAGCGGCGCGAGGGGGGCGAGCGGGACGAGCGGCCCCCCCGCCCCTTCGGCGACCGCCCCTTCGAGCGCCGCGACCGCGACGACGACATCCGCGTCGAGCGCTACGACCAGCCCCCGCGCGGGCGCGAGGAGCGGGGCGAGCGCCCCCGCTTCGACCGCGAGCGCGGCTACGGCCCGCCTCGCCGCGAGACCCCGCCGGGCCCCGCCGCCCCCGCCCCGCCGCTCGGCCCCCGGCCGCAGGGGGCCCCGCCCGGCGCCATCCCGGAGACCGGCGGCTCGGCCCGCGCCTACGGCGGCGCCGTCTCGCTGCCGCCGGCCGCCCCGATGCCCGCCGTCCCGCTCGTCGGCGGGATGCCGCTCGGCCAGCAATGGACCTACCACCACCTCTCCGACAGTTGGCGCGACGAGGAGCGCCTGCGCGGCTGGACGCCGGGCGACCAGGACTTGCAGGAGATGGTCGAGGACAACGTCGAGGCCGACCCGCTCCTCAACGGCCGCGACCGCCGCAACATCCAGGTGCGGGCGCAAGGCGGCGCCGTGACCCTCACCGGCGTCGTGCGCAGTCGCCTGGCGAAGTTCGCCGCGGGCAGCGACGCCTACTGGACCTACGGCGTGCAGGAGGTCCACAACAACCTGACGGTGAAGGTGCGCGGCCCGCAGGGCGACCAGGCGGCCGCCCCGGCGACCAACGGCAACGGCGGCAAGTCGGCGGCCGCATCGGGCGCCGCCCAGTCGCCGCCGAAGCGCGCCGCCCGGCGCAAGGCCGCGGACTCGGAGCCGACCGCCACCGGGGCGGACTCCACCGACAGCGGCGTCGCCGGCTTCTCGCCGCCCGAGCCGAGCCCGAGTGCCGTCGCGCCGGATGAGGGCGAGGTCGCCCCGCCCAGCGGCGAGGACGTCGAACTGCGCGCCGCCCTGCCCGAGGACGAGGACGAGGAGGAGTAGTCGTCGGCCGTGGGGCGTGGGCCGCGGGCCATTGAACGCGGGCGCGCGAGCGTGTGACCGGGAACCGCGTTTACGCCCTACGGCCCACGCCCCACGCCCCACGACGAACACGGAGGGGAACGATGACGGCCGAATCCACCACCGCCACGCCGGCGTGGCCGGGCACCTTGGTCTCCGCCGCCTGGCTCGCCGGCCACCTCGACGACCCGGCGATCCGCGTGGTCGACATCCGCGGCTACGTCAAGACGACCAACGTCGGCGGCGGCAAGCAGCAGGCGGTCTACACCGGCGCGCGCGACGAGTACGACGCCGCGCACATCCCCGGCGCCGTCTACGTCGACTGGACCAGCGACATCACCGACCCCGACGACCCCGTCCCGGCGCAACTCGCCCCGCCCGCGCGCTTCGCCGACCTGATGGCGAGGCTCGGCATCGGCGACGACACCTACGTCGTCGTCTACGACCACAAGGGCGGGCAGTTCGCCACACGCCTCTGGTGGGCGCTCGGCTACTACGGCCACGACCGGGCCGCGGTCCTCGACGGCGGCTGGGCCAAATGGACGGCGGAGGGGCGTCCGACGACCGCCGAGTCCACCCACCCCGCGCCCGCGACCTTCACCCCGCGCCCGCGCCCCGAGCGCCGCGTCACCGCCGACCAGGTGCTCGCGCACAGCCGGCGCGGCGACGCGACGATCGTCGACGCGCGCGACCGCGAGCAGTACACCGGCGAACTGGCGCGCGGCGACAAGGGCGGCCACGTCCCCGGCGCGCGCAACCTGCACAGTGCCCGCCTCTTCAACCCCGACGGCACCTGGAAGTCGGACGAGGAACTACGCCAGACTCTCCACGAGGCCGGGCTGAGCGAGGCCCCCGACGCGCCGCCGATCGTCGCCTACTGCAACGGCGGCGTCGCCGCGACGACCGTCCTCTTCGCGCTCGACCGCCTCGGCCGCGCCGGCGCGAACTACGACGGCTCCTGGAACGAGTGGGGCCGCGACCCGCGCCTCCCCGCCCGCCAGGGTGA
>DASSSV010000843.1:0-2344 GCA_035708265.1 Thermomicrobiales bacterium
CGCCCCACGGCTCACGGCTCCGTCAGAGCGAGCAGCGGACCTGGAGGAGTTCGACGAGGGAGAGGGCTTCGTCGGCGGCGAGGCCGTGCGCCGGGGCACGCCAGACGATCTCGCCGTAGCGGTCGGCGACGAAGAGCGTCGCGCGGGGCGCGCCGTCGGGATCCTGCGCGCCGTAGCGCGCCCGCACGGCGCCGTCGCGGTCGCCGAGGACCGGGTACGGCAGGTCGGACACCAGGGGGGCGACCTCGCCCGCGTCCACGGCGAGGATCGCCAGCACCTCGGCGTCCTCGGCGCGGAAGGCGTCGTAGCGGCCGGCCAGGTCGCGGAGGAGCGCCACGCAGGCGTCGCAGCCCGGGTCGTGGAGGAACGCGATGACCAGGTGGCGGCGCCCCCGGTAGTCGTGGCGCCGGATCGTCGCGCCGGTCGTGGCCGGCAGCGTGAACGCGGGCGCGAGGTCGCCCACCGCCGGCCCCGTCGTCGTCGCGCGCGTCGTGCCGCTCACCATGGCCCCGCTCCTTCCTCGTGCTGGCGGCCCTCGCCGTGCCGTCGTCGCCACGCGGCCGCGCCGCCCGGTTGCCCACCACCGCCCGGCTTCTCGTATAATTGTACGCCGTGCCCGCCCGGCGGGATAGGGCCAGCCGGCGCGGACGGCCCGCGCGGGGCGCTGGACAAGGGCGCCGGCGACGGCATATTATGACAAGACAGAACGGGGGTCGCGCGGGCGGGATGGTCTCCCGGCCGGCGCGCGGCGGCGCGATCGACGAGGAGGGCGGCGTGACGAAGAAGGCGAAATCGACCACCGCGGGCAAGCGGGCGCGGCGCGCCGAGGAGCCGGCGCCGGAGAGCCAGGCGGTCCCGGCGGGGAGTGAGGCGACGCCGCTGCCGGGCGAGGCGGCGGCGGTAGACGAGGTCGCGGCCGTGCCGGCCGAGCAGGCGGAGCCGGACCCGTTCGCGACGGCCTGGACGGAACTGGACCTGCGCTGTCCGACGTGCAGCATCATCCACTATGTCCCGGTCTGCATCTTCCTCAACGCGCGGGAGTCGCCGCACCTGGTACAGCGCATCGTCAAGGGGCACTTCAACCTGAAGCGCTGCCCGGTCTGCCACAAGATCGAGCCGGTCGACTATCCCTGGACCTTCTACGACCCCGACCGCAAACTCGCCGTGCAGGTGCGCTCGGAGTGGGAGTACCACGCCGGCGGCGGCGAGGAGTGGTACGCGGCGCGCCTGGAGGACTTCTTCGACAAGTGGGCCGACCACGACGTGCGGATCGACGTCGTCTTCAGCCAGAAAGACCTGGTCGAGCGCTTCCTGCAAGACGTGCCGGCCCCTCCCGCCCGGCGCTGACGCGCGCCCGCGCGGGTGTAGCGGGGGCGGGCACGGATGTCCCATGGTTGTGCGTGGGGAGGGCGCCCGGCGGCTGGAGCCGCGCCCCCACCATCCCCATCCTTCCCGCGGTTGACGCCCGCGCGCGCCGCACATTACACTGTGCCGACCCCGCCCACCCCGCCGCTCTCCGCCACGGCGGTCGTCGGCGCCCGCGCGCCGGCCGGGAAACAGCCGGGATGGCGCCGACGTATGTAGGAAGAGGCGGCCGCCCCCGCGGCACGCCGCGCCATGGACGAGGATGGCTTGACGGGAAGAGCGGGTAGAGCAGCCTAGATGAGCGCGCCGTTTCGCCTCGTCGTCGAGGACGGGCCCCACGCCGGGCGGCAGTTCTCCATCGGCGGCGGGGGCCTGACGATCGGCCGGCAGGACGGCAACGACGTCGTGCTGGACGACGCGCGCGTCTCCCGTCAGCACGCGCGGCTGGAGTCGCGCGACGGCGGCCTCGTCGTGACCGACCTCGGCTCGGCCAACGGCACGCGCGTCAACGGCCGCACGATCGTCGGCAGCCAGCCACTGCGGCCGGGCGACGTGCTGCAACTCGGCGGGACGAAACTCCGCCTGGAGGGGGGCGCGGCACCCGCGCTCGCGCCCATCCGCGGCGACGCGCCGACCGTGGCCGCGCCCGACCTCCCCACCGGCCCCCTGACGGCCGGCGCCCCGGCCGGGCCGCGCCTCATCGTGGAGAACGGCCCGAACACCGGGCGGGAGTATCCGCTCGACCGCGCCTCGCTCACCGTCGGGCGCCACGAGGCCGGCGACATCGTTCTGGAGGACACCCAGGCGTCGCGCCAGCACGCCCGGTTCACCGTCCGCGACGGCCAGGTCACCGTGACCGACCTCGGCTCGGCCAACGGCACCCGCGTCAACGGCCAGCCGGTCGCCGGCAGCCGGCTGTTGAGCGCGGGCGACGAGATCCAGATCGGGACGACGCTCCTCCGCTTCGTCGGGGGCGCCA
>DASSSV010000844.1:0-2406 GCA_035708265.1 Thermomicrobiales bacterium
GGTGGACCGGGGCGGCGCGCTCGGGCGCCTGCGGCGCTTCGTCGCCGACCTGCCGGTGCGCGCCGGGCACGAGCCCTTCCTGCTCGCCCTGCCGCAGCCGGATGTCAACGCGGCGCGCCGGCAGCTCGCCCGGGCGGCGCATGCCGGGTTCCTGGACGAGCTCGCCGCGCTCGACGCCGACCTGCAGCGCTTCCTCGACGCCCCGCCCGGCACCGTCCGCACGGGCACCATCGCCCAGCGGCTGGCCGCCTTCCGGGCCTTCCGCGAGCGGGCGGACGCGTACGCGCTGCTGCTCGGCATGCGCCAGGAGCGCATCGCCAGCGCGCTCGACGAACTGACGGCCAAGGCGCGGGCGGTCGTGCTCAAAGGCGCGGCGGAACCCGGCGCGGATGAGTCGAGCGGGGACGCGGACCAGCCGCCCGCCCCGCTGGCGGACGCCGATGCGGCCTGACGAGCGCGACGCGCCGGTGTACCGCGTGCCGCTGGCGGACCAGCCGGCGACGATGGGCGTCGCCACCTACGACCTGCCGCCGACTGGCCTCGGCGCGCCGCGCGACGACAAGTTCGCCGCGCTCCTCCGGCCAGCCGCCCCCCAGGTCTGGCTGCACGGCCGGCGCGGCCCGGCGATCTTCCCGCCTGGCCGGCCCGTCTTCTTCACCACCGACCTGGTCGCCGCCGCCAACGATGCGCGGTTCTGCCCGTTACAGGGCCAGCCCCGTGTCCACGCCGCGCTCCTCGACATCCGCCGCCCCGCCGGCTACTACGACCTGCTCCGCGCGATCCGGCGCACGCACACCATCCCCGCCGCGATCACCCACCACGCCGAAGCGGCCGAGGCGAGGGACGTCGACGCCTTCCTGGTGGCGCGCGTCAGGGCGGCGCTCGCCCGCGCCGGCTACGACGGCTACCTCGGCTGGACCCTCTTCGCCGGCCGGGAGATCCCCGTCGCGGTCGCCTTCCGCCCCGAGCAGATCATCCTGCTCGACCCGGCCGCCCCGGATGCCGGATGCCGGCCCTCGGCACGCGACGCGGCGTGACGCCGCGACACGCTACACCGACGGCGCCGGCCGGCGCGGATCGCCCGGCCGGCGCCACCACGTCCCCAGCCATGCGGGGCGAGCCCGCCCCACCATCCCGGCACCGCCGCCGCTGGACCGCGCGAGAAGAGCGCATCCTGCGCGCCAGCGTCGGCATCGTCCCGGCCGCCGAACTAGCCGAGCGGCTCGGCCGCACCGTCACCGCCATCCGAGCGCACGCCCACGCGCTGTGTCTGTTCTGGTACCGGCCGGCCCCCGGCCGCCCGCACCCCGGCTACACCCTCAGCGACGTGGCGCGACTGCTCGGCGTCGATCCCTGGACCGTCCGCCGCTGGATCCGCGCCGGCTGGCTGCCCGCCGCCCAGCGCGAGGTGCGCCTCGGCCGACACCCGCTCTGGCTGATCGGCGCGGACGACCTGGAGCGCTTCCTGCGCGAGTGCCGGCCGGTCTACGCTCCCGCGCGCATCCGCGACCCGGCGTGGCGCGCCGTCGCCGCGCTGCCGCCCGAGCGCGACCCCTGGTTGACGCCGTGCGAGGCCGCGCGCCTCGCCGGCTGCACGGCGCACCACCTCCGGCGACTGATCGCGGCCGGCCGCCTGCCAGCCCGGCGCTGGGGCGGGCGCTACTACCTCCGCCGCAGCGCCCTCGCGACACTCGGCCCCCCGGACACCGTGCGGCACCGCGGAGAAGCACCACGGCGCGGCCGGACGCCGGCAGGACCGTGTCGGAGAGACCGTGGCGCGGGCTACGGCCGTTGACAGTCCCAGGCGATACGAAGGGAGGGCGGCGCGAGGATGCCGCCCTCTCTCCCTGCATGAGCCGGCTTTTCTTGTTGCCCGCCAACCGGGGACAGGCATTGCGATGGTGGGGGGAGGCAGCCCAGGACGCCTCGCTCGCGATCCGCGACGCCGACGCGCAGTCCCCATCGCAGAGCGCTTTCGCCCCACCGCGCGCCATCCCCTGCCCCGGGCGCGCTCGCCACGGACGGCGCGGTGCTGCCCGCGGCCGGGCCGTGCCGCGCTAGCCGGCGCCCAGAAGCTCGGGTGTCGGCTCGTGCGTCGCGGCCCCGGGAGCGGCCACGACGCTTGCCGAGGTATCGAACCCTCTGGCGATGAGCCGGAGGGCGAGCGACACCTCCCAGGCGAAGATCGGGATCACCGCGAGGCCGGCCCAGGCGGGCGGGTGGACGCCGAACAGCGCGGCGGTGTTGTAGACGAAGACCAGCGGGCCGCCGACGAGCCCCAGCGCGGGGATGACCCGCGGCACGAGGCCCGACCGGGAGAGCAGCGACGCCAGCACCACGGTGTTGACCCCGCAGGTGAGGCCGGGCCCGAGGATGAGGGTCCAGGTGTGGGCCGCCACGAGGGCC
>DASSSV010000845.1:0-11272 GCA_035708265.1 Thermomicrobiales bacterium
GCCTTGACGCGGCCGGCCGGCTGGCCTACCCTGCGCGCGCCGCGCACGTTTGGTGCGCGGCGGCACGGAGAGCGGGAAGGAGCAGCGCGGGACATGCGGATCACGGATCTCAAGTGCGCCGTCATCGGGCAGAACCCGGTCGTGCGCGTCGTGACGGACGAGGGGATCAGCGGCTACGGCGAGGTGGAGTCCTACAAGCCCTACCTCAAGCCGCACGTCCTCTACTACAAGCCCTTCATCCTCGGCGAGGACCCGACCGACGTCGAGCGGGTGATGCTCAAGATCCGCCGCCGCGGCGCGTTCAAGCCCTGGGGCAGCGCCGTCAGCGCGATCGAGATGGCGCTCTGGGACATCGCCGGCAAGGCCGCCGGCCTGCCGGTCTACAAACTCCTGGGCGGCAAGGTCCGCGACCGGGTGCGGGTCTACAACGGCGCGGTGCGCTTCCCGCTGGCCGGCCACCGGCCGGAGGACTACGCCGCGACCATGGCGCAGATGAAGGCGGCCAAGGAGGGCTTCACGATCATCAAGCAGGGCATCGCCTTCCACGGCCCGATGGCGCGCGAGGTGCCCAACTTCTTCTACGGCGACCCGACGCCGAGCGGCGGCCACGGCCACCTGGAACGCGGCCCGCTGACCGAGCGCGGCCTGAAGCACGTCGTCGACTGCGTCGCGGCGATGAAGGAAGTCCTCGGCGACGAGATCGGCCTGGCGCTCGACTGCGGCCCGGGCTGGATGGTGCCCGACGCGATCCGGCTCGCGAAGGCGCTCGAACCGCTCAACGTGATGTGGCTCGAAGACCTGCTCACCGGCGACTACGTCCCCTACGTCTCGGCCGACGTCTACCGCGAGGTGACGCGCAGCACCTCGACGCCGATCCACACCGGCGAGCAGATCTACCTGCGCCAGAATTTCAAGGACCTGATCGAGCGGCACGCGGTCAACATCGTCGGCCCCGACCCCTGCGACATCGGCGGCATCGCGGAGTTGAAGTGGGTGGCGGAGTACGCCGACCTGCACGGCATCCTGATGGCGCCGCACGGCACCGGCGACGGCCTCCTCGGCCTGGCGGCGCTGGTCCAGGTCTGCGCGACCCTGCCGCAGAACTACATCGCCTTCGAGTACCCGACCGGCAAGCCGGACTGGTGGTACGACATCGTCGAGGGATTGCCCAACCCGATCGTCGAGGACGGCTTCATCGAGGTCTGGGACCGCCCCGGCATGGGCGTCGACCTGAACGTCGAGGCGGCCAGCGCCCATCTCTCCGAGGAGGATCGCGACTTCTTCGCGTGACCCAGTAACCGGGATCGATCCGCGGCCTGGGGCCGGCGGCGTCAGCCGCCGGCCCCAGGCGCCTCCTCGCCCTCCTGGCTGACGTCGCGATACGCCTCCAGCCACGCGGCGAACTCGGCGCGCAGTTCCTGGTAGTGCCGCGCCTCCTGGGCCAGCCGGGACGCCGTCAGGTGGTAGTCGATCGCCGCGACGAGGGCGCGCGGCCGCGCGACGCCGCGGAAGATGAACGGGGTCGTCGCGCCGGCAGTGTGGACCGCGACGTCGCCGTAGTCGAGGAGGAAGGCGAGGGGCGTCGGCAGGCGGTAGCGGATGTCCTGCACCTTGACGAGCGCCGCCTCGCTGACCTGCTGGCGCAGCCCGAGCGGCAGTTGCTCGACCTCGATCAGCCGGTCGGGCGTGACGACGTAGTGGTCGTTGCGCCAGTCGGCCCAGAGCCAGGCGAGCCAGCCGCCCGCGCCGAGCAGGAGTAGCAGCACCAGCGTACTCGCCTGCGCCTCCAGCGGGCGCCCGGGCAGCCGGTCCAGCAGGGATGGCAGCGCGCCGGCCAGCCCGACCAGCGCCGCGGGCGCGACCGCGCGCTTGACCAGGAACCAGGGGTGCCGCCGCCAGACCGCACCCTCGACGCGCCGCCCGAAGCGCCAACCGCGGAGACGCCCGCGGGGCGAGGCCGCCGCCGGCCCGGGCGCCGCGGGCGGGAGCAGGCGATCCGGCCCGTCGGCGCGCATCAGCCGGCGCACCGTGGCGCGCACCCGCGCGCGGTTGCCGGCCGTGCGGTCGCGGTCGCGCAGCGCCAGGCGGTCCATGATCAGCGCGCGCAGGCCGAGCGCGTCGCGCGCCAGGGCGAAGCGCAGCGGGCCGCCGCCCGCCACGTCGATCACCAGGTCGCCGCAGCGGCACCAGCGCATCGCGAGCCCGCGCTGGACGACCTCCACGCTCTGCACGCGCTCGAGCGGCAGGCTGCGGCGCTCCTCGCTGACGTGCGGCACCCCGACGATCTCGACCAGGCGCTCGCCGGTGAGGTAGATCGCCGCGTGGCCCCAGGCCAGGTAGATCGCGCCGAACCAGGCACCGCCGCCGAAGAACGCCGCCGCGATCGCGCCGACGAGGAAGGGATAGAACGCCCGGGAACCGAGGTCGGCGCTGGCGGCCACGACAACCGTCGCCGTCGCCGCGGCCAGCATCAGCAGCCCCGGCGGCCAGCCCCGATGCAGGAGCAGCAGCGGGTGGTGCCCGACGCGGATGACCGTGGGCTCGCCGGCGGCCGGCGCCGCCTCGCCCGCCCCGTCGTCCGCCGCCTCCCCCCCGCCCACCTCGGGCGGCGCCTCATCGTCCATGCGGACATTCTAGCACTGTACGTTCGGTTCGCCCTCACCCCCTGGCCCCTCTCCCAATGCTGGGAGAGGGGGTGACTCCCATGCGGCATCGTGCTGCTCTTCCAGGGGAGGGGCCAGAAAGATGGCATCGTTGTTGCTGCGGGCACCCCCTCTCCCAGCATTGGGAGAGGGGGTCGGGGGTGAGGGCGAACCCCTACTCGATCCCCCGCCCGGACGGCTGGCCCTGGCGCAGGGAGCGGATCGCGTCGAGCGCGCCGCCCTCGACAGTCTCCTTGGCCGCGCGGATGGCGTTCTGGATCGCCAGCGCGTCGGAACGGCCGTGCGCGATGATCGTCACGCCCTCGACGCCGAGGAGCGGCGCGCCGCCGGTCTCCCGGTAGTCGAGCCGCTGGCGGACGCGCCCGAAGGCCGGCTTGAGGCCGGCAGCGAGGATCTTGGTGAGCGGGTCCCGGGTCAGTTCGGCCCGGATGAGACCGAGGAGCAGACTCGCCACGCCCTCGGTCAGTTTGAGCGCGACATTGCCGGTGAAGCCGTCGGTCACGACGACGTCGGCCAGGCCCGCGGTGACGTCCTTCCCCTCGATGTTGCCGACAAAGTTGAGGCCGCTGGCGGCGAGGAGCGGGTGCGCGGCCTGGACCAGCTCGTTCCCCTTGGACGGCTCCTCGCCGTTGGCGAGCAGGCCGACGCGCGGCCGGGCCACACCCCGCACGCGCTCCATGTAGACCGCGCCCATCTGCCCGAACTGGACCAGTTGGGCGGGCTTGGGGTCGGTGTTCGCGCCCGCGTCGATCAGGAAGACCCAGCCCTTTGCCAGCGGCAGCAGCGCGCCGATCGCCGGGCGGTCGATGCCCGGCACCCGGCCGAGGACGAAGAGCGCCGCGGCCATCACCGCGCCGCTGTTGCCGGCCGAGACCATCGCCGCGGCGGCGCCGTCGCGCACCTGGCGCAGCGCGAGGTGGATCGAGGAGGTCGGCTTGCGGCGCGCGGCGGTCGCCGCGTGCTCGTCCATCCCGATGACCTCGGGCGCCTCGACGATCGGCAGGACGAGGCCGGTCGTGTCGTGCTGGCCGAGTTCCGCCCGGATCGCGTCGGGCCGCCCGACCAGCGCGACCTCCACGCCGTACGCGCGCGCCGCGGCCACCGCGCCGGCCACCGTGACCGTCGGCGCGTGGTCGCCGCCCATCACGTCGAGCGCAATCCGCATGATCCCCGCCTCCCCCGCTCCCCGCGCTGCCGCGCCCCACGCTCCGGGCAATCGTAGCACAGGGCGCGGCGCCCGAGTGCGGGCGCCGCGCCGTCGGGTACAATGAGTTGCAAGTTGATAGTTGACAGTTGATGGCGGCGTCGAGCCCCGTCCTCTAGCAACTATGAACTATCGACTATCGACCTTGTACGGCGACACAGCTGGGAGGGAGCGCCCGCGCATGGTCAAGAAGGTGCTGGTCGTCGACGACGAGCGCATCCTGGCCGAGACGATCGGCTACAACCTGCGGCGCGAGGGCTACGCCGCCCTCGCCGCCCACGACGGCGAGGCGGCGCTCGCGGCCGCCCGGCGCGAGCGGCCCGACGCGATCATCCTCGACGTGATGCTGCCGGGGCTCGACGGCTTCGAGGTCTGCCGCGCGCTGCGCCGCGAGAGCGCCGTGCCGATCCTGCTGCTTACCGCGCGCGACGACGAGATCGACAAGGTCGTCGGCCTGGAGCTCGGCGCCGACGACTACCTGACCAAGCCCTTCTCGATGCGCGAGCTCCTCGCCCGCGTCAAGGCCCTGCTGCGGCGCAGCGACCTCGCCCAGCAGCCGCCCGACGACGGCCGGATCGCCGCCGACCCGCCCGTCGAGGCCGGCCCGCTGCGGATCGACCTCGCCGAGCACCGGGCGACCTGGGCCGGCCGGCCGCTCGACCTCAAGCCGAAGGAGTTCGACCTGCTGCTCTGCTTCGCGCGCAACCGCGGCGCCGTCCTGACCCGCGACATCCTGCTGGAGCGGGTCTGGGGCTACGCGTACCCGGTCGACACGCGCACCGTCGACGTCCACGTCCGCTGGCTGCGCGAGAAGATCGAGGCGGACCCCGGCCGGCCAGCCCACCTCCAGACGGTGCGCGGCCACGGCTACCGCTTCGTCGCCTGAGCGCCCCCGATGCCCGCGCGCGGCTCGCTCCCGACCGGCGGCGGCGCGCCGCGCCCCGGCCGCCGGCGGCGCGGGGCCGGGCTGCGCCGGCGGCTGGCGCTGGCCTACCTCCCGCTGGTGCTCGTCGCCACGGCCGCGCTCGGCGCGTACCTGCTCGTCGCGGCGCGCGCCCTCTACCTCGACGGCGCGGCCGGGCAACTGACCGGCGAGGCCCGCCTGGTGGCCGACGCCGCCGCGCCGGCCTGGGGCGACCCCGCGTCCCTCACCGCCCTCGCCGGGCGCCTCGGGCGCGCCGGCGGCATCCGCGTCACGCTCCTCGCCGCCGACGGCGCGGTCCTCGGCGACTCCGCGGCGGCCCCGGCCGCGCCGGCACACGAGGCCGCCAGCCCGGAGGTCGGTTCCGCCCTCGCCGGCGGCGTCGGTCAGAGCGTCCGGCCGGGCATCGGCGGGGGCGATACCCTCTACGTCGCGGTGCCGGTCGCGGTCGACGGCCGGACGGTCGGCGTCGCGCGCGTGGCCCAGCCGCTCGACGCGATCGACGCCCGCCTCGACGCGCTCGGGCGCGCCGCCGTCGTCGCCGTCGCGGCGAGCGGGGTGCTCGCCGCGGGGCTCGCGCTCCTGCTGGGGCGCGACATCGCCGCCCCGCTCGAGGACCTGGCCGGGCTGGCCGGCGCGCTGGCCGCCGGCCACCTCGGGCTGCGCAGCCACCTCGACACGGACGACGAGATCGGCCGGCTCGGCCGCGCCTTCGACCAGATGGCCGCCGAGCTCCAACGGACGATCGCGCTGGGCGAGGACGAGCGGCGCAAGCTCGCGGCGGTCCTCGACACGCTGGACGACGGCGTCCTGTTGCTCGACGCGGCCGGCACGGTCGTCCGCGCCAACGCCGCCGCCGCCCGCCTGCTCGGCCGGGGCGCGCGCGACGACCTGGCCGGCCGGCCGTTCGCCGAGGTCGCCGGCGGCGAGCTGGCGGCCCTCGTCGCGGAGGCGGCGCGCACCCGCCGCGCGCGGGCGCTCTTCGTCGAGCGCGATGGCGCCCGCCAGGTCCGCGCGGCGGTCACGCCGGTGCGCGGTGTCGCCGAGCGGCTGGTCGTGCTGGCGCTGCACGACCTGACCGAGCTGCGCCGCCTGGAGACGGCGCGGCGCGACTTCGTCGCCAACATCTCGCACGAGCTGCGCACGCCGCTCGCCTCGGTCAAGGCGCTGGTCGAGACGCTGGAAGGCGGGGCGATCGAGGACGACGCGGTCGCGCGCCAGTTCCTGGGCCAGATGGGGGAGGAGGTGGACCACCTCGCCGGGCTCGTGCGCGAACTCCTCGAACTGGCGCGCATCGAGGCGGGGCAAGTCGCCCTGCGCCGCGCGGCGGTCGCGCCGGCCGACCTGATCCTGCCCACGGTCGCGCGCCTGCGCGCCCAGGCGGAGCGCGCCGGGCTCACCCTCGCGACCGCCGGCCTCGCCGGCCTGCCGCCGGTGCTGGCCGACCCCGAGCGCATCGGCCAGGTGCTCCTCAACCTCCTCCACAACGCGCTCAAGTTCACGCCCCCGGGCGGCGCGGTCACCGTGGCCGCCGAGCGGCGCGACGCGATGCTGGCCGTCGCGGTGCGCGACACCGGCCGCGGCATCGACCCGCGCGACCTGCCGCGCATCTTCGAGCGCTTCTACAAGGCCGACCGGGCGCGCAGCGGCGGCGGCACCGGGCTCGGCCTCGCCATCGCCCGGCACACGGTCGAGGCGCACGGCGGCGCGCTCAGCGCGGCCAACAACGCCGACGGCCCCGGCGCGACCTTCACCTTCACCCTCCCGCTCGCGCCGGAGGACGACGCCGGCGCGTCGCCCGACCCCTCCGCGGCGTTAACGTCCCGTTAACCGAACGCTAACACGCGCTAACGTCGCCCTAAAGTCCCGTTTACCCGCCTCTCCTACGCTTCCCCCACGGACCCCGGCGCGGGCCGGGGGGCGCGGGCCACGACGGTGTGGCCCGGCGAGGGCAAGCAGAGGAGAGAACGGGCTTGATGAACGCGACGAGGCGCACGGATCCGCGGCCGGGCCCACGCGCCCCCCGCCACGCCGGGCTCTGGTGGGCGCTGGTGCTGGCGGTGCTGCTGACCGCCTGCGGCGGGTCGGCGACGGCGACCCTCGCGCCCACCGCGCCGGTGTCCAGTGGCGGCGCAGCGAGCACGGCGACATCCGCGCCCGCCGCGATAACGGCCGCGGCGTCCCCCCTGGCTGCGGGCACCCCGGCCGGCAGCCCGGCCGCCGGCGCGACGCCGGACACGTCGATCAAGATCACCGGCTCCTACTCCGGCGAGGCCGCCAGCCTGAACGCCAACGGCGCCACCTTCCCGCAGCCACTCTACAGCAAGTGGTTCGACGAATACGCCAAGCTGACCGGCGTCAAGGTCAACTACCAGGGCAACGGCTCGGGCGCCGGGAAGAAGGCGATCGCCGACCAGACGGCCGACTTCGCCGGCTCGGACTCCTTCATGACCGACCAGGAGCTGGCGGCGGCGCAGGCGAAGTGCGGCGCGCCCGTGCTCAACTTCCCGACGACGCTCGGCGCCATCGTGGTCACCTACAACGTCCAAGGGCTGGAGCAGAAGAAGCTCAAGCTCGACGGCCCGACGATCGCGGGCATCTTCCTCGGCGACATCACCAAGTGGAACGACCCCGCGCTCACCGCGCTGAATCCGGGCGTCCCCCTGCCCAATCAGGACATCGTCGTCGTCCACCGCTCCGACGGCAGCGGCACGACCGACAACTTCACCTCCTACCTCTCGGCCGTGAGCGACAAGTGGAAGGGCGCGGTCGGCAGCGGCACCAGCGTCAACTGGAAGGTCGGCCTCGGCGCGTCCGGCAACCAGGGCGTCGCCGGCGAACTGAAGAACAACCCCTACTCGATCGGCTACGTCGAGCAGAACTACGCCGACCAGCAGAAGCTGCCCTACGCCGACGTCAAGAACAAGGCCGGCGTCTTCGTCACGCCGAGCCTCGCCGGCGTCACCGCCGCCGCGCAGGCGGCCGCCCCCTCGGCCCCGGCCGACTTCCGCTTCAAGATCGTCGACGCGGACGGCGCGACGTCCTACCCGATCAGCGTGCTGACCTACCTGCTCGTCTGCCCGAAGCAGACCAACCAGGCCAAGGCGATCGCGATCACCCGGCTGATGTGGTGGATGATCCACGAGGGCCAGCAATACAGCGCGGCGCTCGACTACGCCCCGCTGCCGCCGGAGTTCGTGGTGCGGGAAGAGCAGGTGATCCGCACGATCACCGTCAACGGGCAGCCGGCGTTCCCGGGCAAATGACGAGCGACGAGCGACGAGCGACGAGCAATGAGCGATGAGCGGGGTGATGAGTGACGAATGGCGAGAAGGCCGGGCGGTCCGAGGAGGCTCCCGGGCCGGGACCCAGGCCGCGGCTTCAGCCGCCCGTCCCCCGCGTGCAATCGGAGGAGCCATGCAAGCCGACACAGCGGTGAACGACGCCGCGCGCGCGGGCGCGCCGCGGCTCGCGCTCGGCGGGCGGCGGGCGGCCCCGGGCGACGCGCTCTTCCGCGGCCTAGCCGTCGCCTGCGCCGCGGCGGTCCCCGCCCTCCTCGCGGCGATCGCGCTGGTCCTGCTCAACGACGCGCGCGGCGCCTTCGCCCGCTTCGGCCTCGGCTTCCTCAGCGGGCAGGTCTGGGACCCGGTGCAGCAAGTCTTCGGCGTGCTGCCCTACATCTACGGCACGCTCGTGACCTCGCTCCTGGCGCTACTCATCGCCACGCCGCTGGCGCTCGCGGCGGCGCTCTACGTCGTCGAGTACGCGCCGCCCTGGCTCCGCGCGCCGGTCGGCTTCACCGTGGAGCTGCTGGCGGCGATCCCCTCGATCATCTTCGGGCTCTGGGGCATCTTCGTCCTCGGCCCCTTCCTGCGCGACCACGTCGAGCGCCCGCTCAAGGCGGTGCTCGGGCCGGCGCCGGGGCTCGACCAGCTCGTCCAGGGGCCGGCGATCGGGCGCGACTTCCTCGTAGCCGGCGTGATCCTGGCGATCATGATCCTGCCGACGATCATGTCGGTCGCGCGCGAGATCATCCGCGCGGTGCCGGACGCGCAGCGCGAGGGGCTGCTGGCGCTGGGCGCCACCCGGTGGGAGACGATCCGGGGCGCGGTGCTGCCCTACGCCCGCGGGGGCGTCGTCGGCGCGGCGATCCTCGGGCTCGGCCGCGCGCTCGGCGAGACGATGGCGGTGACGATGGTCATCGGCAACAGCTCGGCGCAGATCACGCCCTCGCTCCTGACACCCGGCTACACCATGGCCAGCGCCATCGCCAATCAGTTCAACGAGGCCGACAGCCCGCTCTACTTCAGCGCGATCGTCGGCGTCGCGCTGGTGCTGCTGCTCGTCGCCGCCGCGGTCAACGTCCTCGCCCGGCTCATCGTCGCGCGCGTCGCCGGGACGGCGGGCGCGGGCGGCGGACCGGCGCTCGGCTGAGGGAGAGGTATGCGCGACCCGCTCTCGCTCGATCCCCCCGCGGCGGCCGTGCCGCGCCCGCGACTCGCGCTGGCGGCGGGCGACGGCCGACTCCGCCGGCGCCGGCTCGTCGACGCCGCGATGACCGCGCTGATCGGCGGCGGCACGCTCGTCGCCGTGGGAGTGCTCTGGTTCATCCTGGCCTACATCGCGAAGGAGGGCGCGCCGGCCCTCAACTGGGCCTTCTTCACCCGGGACCCCGCGCCGCTCGGCGAGGCCGGCGGCGGCGTGGCCCCGGCCATCCTCGGGTCGCTGCTCATCGTCGGGGTCGGCGCGCTCCTCGGCGTCCCCCTCGGCGTCGGCGCGGGCATCTACCTGGCCGAGTTCGGGCGCGGCCGCTTCGCGGGCGGCGTGCGCTTCCTCGCCGATCTCCTGACCGGGCTGCCGTCGATCGCCGTCGGCGCCTTCGCCTGGGCGATCCTCGTCCGGCGCGTCGTCGGGCACTACAACGCCGTCGCCGGTGGGGTGGCGCTGGCGATCATCATGCTGCCGATCATCGCGCGCACCGTCGAGGAGGTTCTCAAACTCGTGCCCAACGGCCTGCGCGAGGCGTCCCTCGCGCTGGGCGTCCCGCGGTGGAAGACGACCCTGCGGGTGATCCTGCCGGTGGCGCGCGGCGGCATCGTCACCGGGGTCGTCCTCGCGCTGGCGCGGGCGGGGGGGGAGACGGCCCCGCTGCTCTTGACGGCGCTCGGCAACAACTTCCGCAGCCTGAACGTGCTCGCCCCGGTGGATGCCCTGCCGCTGCGCATCTACGTCTACGCCAAGTCGCCGTACGCCGATTCGCACACCCAGGCGTGGGGCGCCTCGCTGGTCCTGATCGCGGTCATCGGGCTACTGAGCCTCGGCGTCCGCCTGGCCACGCGGGGCGCGCGCCGGCGGTGAACGGAGCGAGGATGGGCGCACGTATGGAGGAAGGAAAGGACCCACCGATGGCGGACACCTACGAAGCGCTCCCCGAGGAGGCGGCGCCGCCCCCCGCGACGGTGCGGCGGGTGGAGCAGGTCGGCCGCCCGCCGCGCGACGGCGCGCCGGGCGCCCAGAACGACCGGCCGCCGGCCGCCGACCTGGCCTACGCGCTCGCCGCCGAAGAGGTCAGCGCCTGGTACGGCGACACGCAGGCGATCGCGGACGTCTCGCTGACCTTCGCGCCCAACCGCGTCACCGCGCTGATCGGCCCCTCCGGCTGCGGCAAGTCGACCTTCCTGCGCTGCCTCAACCGCATGCACGAGGTCACGCCGGGGCGTCCGCGGGTGGCGGGGCGGGTGCTGCTCGACGGGCAGGACATCTACGCCCGCGACGTCGACCCCGTCCGCGTCCGGCGCGTCGTCGGCATGATCTTCCAGAAGCCCAACCCCTTCCCGATGCTGTCGATCTACGACAACGTCGTCGCCGGGCTGCGCCTCAACGGCGTGCGGCGCCGCGCGGACCTGGACGCGGCGGCGGAGCGGAGCCTGCGCGGTGCGGCGCTGTGGGACGAGGTGAAGGACCGGCTCCACGCCTCCGGCGTCTCGCTCTCGGGCGGCCAGCAGCAGCGGCTGTGCATCGCGCGCGCCATCGCGATCGAGCCCGAGGTCATCCTGATGGACGAGCCCTGCTCCGCGCTCGACCCGCTGGCGACCTACAAGGTCGAGGAGTTGATGGGCCAGCTCAAGCGCCGCTACACCGTCGTCATCGTGACGCACAACATGCAGCAGGCCGGGCGCGTCGCCGACGACACCGCCTTCATGCTGGCCGGCGAGCGCGGGTACGGCGAACTGGTCGAGCACGGCGAGACGCGGCAGATCTTCACCGCGCCGCGCGACCGGCGCACCGAGGACTACATCACCGGCCGGTACGGCTAAAGAGGACGGGAGGCTCGATGCCACGCGAGACATTCGACCGCCAGTTGCACGAGCTCCAGCGGGACGTCGTCGCGCTCGGCGACGCCGCGGCCGCGGCGGTGGAGCGCGCGGTCGCCGCCCTGCGCGAGCGCGCCGCCGGCCCCGCGCAGGCGGTCGTCGACGGCGA
>DASSSV010000846.1:0-26457 GCA_035708265.1 Thermomicrobiales bacterium
GGGGCACCTGCGGGCGCCACGAAGTCCGCCTCCGCGGACTGGGCACGAGGCTTCGTCCCAACCCGCGGAGGCGGGTTTCGCGGCGCGCGAGAGCGAGCCTCCAGCCGCGGTTTCAACCGCGGGCACCGCGCCCGACAGACACCTCCCCCACGAGCTCCATCAACTTTCGACCAGCACCTATCTACCCTCTAACGCCGCCCCGGCCACCGCCACGGCCAGGGGACGGGCGTCGCCGGGGACGCGGGTGACCGGCGCGCGGAGTTCGACCGTGTAGGCGGGGGAAGCGGCGAGGTCGGCGGGCAGGGTGAGGCGGAGGTCGTTCCAGCCGAGTTCCTGGTGCACGGCGACCCGCCCGACCGGCCGCCCATTGACCAGCACCGTGAGTTCGAGCGGCGGCGCGCCGGCCGGTCGCGGGCTGGCGACGGTGAGGAGGAGGGTCCGCGGCGACGACCCGGCCGGCGCGGCGAGGCGCAGCGCGGCGTCGCCGCTCATCCAGCGGAACGACCGCCCGCCCAGGCCGCGCTCCGGGCCGTAGAACCCGCGGACGAACCCGCTGTCGGTGCCGTCGAGCGTCAACTGCGACGGCGCCGGGCCCCCGGCGTGGTCCCAGGCCCAGGCCAGGCCGTCCGGCGCCGAGGGATAGCCGGCCGCGAAGAGACGCCGGAGGTCGTCGGCCCGGCCGCGCTCCCGGAGGATCGCGGCGGCCAGCGCCCGCGCGCGGTAGTTGTTCTCGTCGCGCGCGAGCGCCTGGTCGAAGTCGGCCAGCGCCGCGTCGTCGTCGCCGCGGCGCTGGGCCAGCAGCCCCTCGCGCGCGTAGGGCTCGGAGAGGTCGGGGTTCCGGCGCAGGATCGCCTGATACTGCGCCAGGGCCAGGTCGTCCCGGCCGAGGCGTTCGGCGACCCGCGCGACGCCGTCGCGCGCCGCGATCTCCCCCCGCCGCGCCAGGTCCCCGGCGCTGGCCGACCAGCAGAGGGCGACGCAGAGCAGCACGCTCACCGCGAGCCCGGCCAGGCGCCGCCGGGACGCGACGGCCAGGCCCGGCGCGGCGACGACACCCGCCGCCAGCGGGATCAGCAGCGGGAGCGACGGCAGGAGGAAGCGGCTCTCGGCGTGCGAGAGGGCGACGCCAGCGCTGGGACCGACGACGGCGATGAGCGCGAGGGGCGGCAGCGCGGCGGAGCGGCGCAGCCGCCAGGCACCCACGCCGGCTAGTGGGAGCATGATGAGCCAGTTCAGCAGGGTCAGCAGGTTGAGGTCGTTGCGCCGGAGGTCGGAGAGGCCGGGGCGCGCGTCGAGCGCGTCGTCGACATAGGGGCCCTGGCCCCAGAGGCGGCGCACCTCGTCCAGCCCCCTGCGCACAGTCGCGGCGGGGTGGGCGCCGATCCAGCGCAGGCCCCGGCGCAGGGCATAGGACTGTCGGTCGCCCGGGTTGGGGATGGTCATCAGGAAGGCGTTGAGGGCGTCCAGCGACCCGTCGCGGTGGTCGCGCCAGAGGGTGTAGCCGAGCGTCGTGTCGACGAGGATGACGCGGTGGTAGGTCCGCCAGTTGTAGAGCGTGCAGGGCGCGATGACGAGCGCGCACAGGCCCGCGAAGACGAGCGCCCGCCCCGCGGCGGCGCCCCAGCCGCCGCGCCGGGCGCGCAGCAGCATCCAGAGGGCCAGCAGCGGCAGCACGGCGAAGATCGCCGGGCGCACGACGGCGGCCAGCCCGGCCGCGACGCCCCCGACGGCCAGCCAGCGCTTCCCGGCCGTGGGGTCCGCCCCGGTCGCCCAGCGCACCAGCGCGTACGCCTGGACCGCGACGAGGAGCGTGTAGAGGACCTCCGTCTGGAGCATCCGCGTGTAGTAGACCAGGCTCGGGTCGAGCGCGGCCCACGCTGCCGCGAATAGCGCCGCACGCCGCCCCCACAGCCGCGAAGCGAGCGCCGCCGCGAGCAGCGCGACGACGGCGCCCACCGCGGCCTGGAAGAGCAGCGGCGCGCGCAGATCGCCACCGGTGGCGCGGAAGAAGGCGGCGAGGAGCAGCGGGTAGCCGGGCGGGCGCAGCCAGGGCCACTTATCCGGCACCCCCGCGCCGGCCGCGAGCGCGCGGGCGATGCCGACATAGTTCCCCTCGTCGCCGATCAGCGGCCTGACCGCCAGCGCCTCGCTCGACGGCACGACCGCGACGCGCAGCGCCAGGCCGAGCAGCGCCAGCGCCAGGTACGGCCCCCACTCGCGGTGTCTCGCCCCGACGCGCCGCCAGTCCGGGCGCGGCCAACCCACGCCCCAGCCGGCCGCGCGCCGTCGTCGCCGCGCCGGCCGGCGCGAGACCCCGCTCGGCTTGAGGAGCATCACCACCATCCGCTACGCCGGCGAGCGCCGGGCACGGGCGGAAGTATACCAAGCGGGTTGGCCCTCCCCCCCCGTCCCCCTCTCCCAATGCTGGGAGAGGGGGGACCCGCCGAGACAGGGCGGCGTCCTTCGAGTCATTTTGCCGGGGGCGCCTCCTGGCCGCTCTCCCTGACGATAGGCTGGAAGAGCAGTCCCCCGATTCCATGGCAACCTCCCCCCTCGCCCAGGATTGGGAGAGGGGGGCCGGGGGGTGAGGGCCGCCGGCACCGCTTGCCCCCTCGCCCCCCCGGTGCTACAGTCGCCCCCGCCACGAGAGAATCGCGCGCCGCCCGGCGCGGCACGCTCGCGAATGGGGGAGGAGGTCTCGGATGTCCGCCACCGATGCGCCGGCCGCGCGGCCGGGGCCGCTGACGCGGATCGCGCCGGGGATCAAGATCGCCGCGCAGATCGCGCCGGAGCCGCGTGAGGAGGACGTGCAGTTCGTCCGGCAGATGGGCGTGAACCACGTCGTCCTCTGGACCGACGCCTCGAAGTCCGGCCCGGCCTACTACGCCGAGCGCAAGGCGTACTTCGCGGCGCACGGCCTTTCGGTCTACGGCTTCGGCAACCGCGACGTCCACAACCAGGACGCGATCGTCCTCGGCCTGCCCAACCGGGACGCCAAGGTGGAGGAGTATCTGCGGCACCTACGCGCGCTCGGCGCGGCAGGCATCCCCTACACCACCTACGCCCACATGCCGAACGGGATCTGGAGCACCGCGCCCGAGGAGACGCGCGGCGGGGCGGTGGCGCGCGGCTTCGACCTGGCGCGCGCCGAGTCGGGCCGCTGGCACGACCGCACCTTCTCCCTCCCGCTGACGAACGGGCGCGAGTACAGCGATGAGGAGGTCTGGGATAACTTCGCCCACTTCATCCGCCAGGCCGCGCGCGTGGCGGAGGAAGAGGGCGTGATGATCGGCATCCACCCGGACGACCCGCCGATCCCGCGCCTGGGCGGCGTGCCGCGCATCTTCAGCACCTTCGCGAACTATCAGCGCGCGCTGGCGCTCGCCGACAGCCCCAACGTCGGCGTCTGCCTCTGCGTCGGCTGCTGGCTGGAGGGCGGCGACGTCTGGGGCGTCGACGCCGTCGAGGCGATCCGCCACTTCGGCGCGCGCGGGCAACTCTTCAAGGTCCACTTCCGCAACGTCGACGCGCCGCTGCCCCACTTTGTCGAGACCTTCGTCGACGACGGCTACCAGGACATGTACCAGATCATGAAGGCGCTGCAGGAGGTCGGCTTCCGGGGTGTCGTCATCCCCGACCACATCCCGCGCATGGCGGACGACCCGCGGCTGGGGACGGCCTTCTCGATCGGCTACATGAAGGCGCTGCTGCGGCGCGCGGAGGAGGAAGTCGGCCCGCGCTGAGGCGCGCCGGCGCGAGGGAGGGAGAGGGCGATGGACCTGGGGCTCGCCGGGGCCGTGGCAGTCGTCACCGGCGGCAGCGAGGGGATCGGCCGGGCGGCGGCGGCCGCGCTCGGCCGCGAGGGCGCGCGGGTGGTGATCTGCGCCCGCCGCGCCGACGCGCTGGAGCGGGCGGCCGGGGAACTGGCCGCCGAGACGGGCGCGGAGGTCGTGCCGGTCGCGGCCGACGTGAGCCGCGCGGCCGACGTCGAGCGGGTGATCGGGGCGGCGGCCGAGCGCTTCGGCCGCCTCGACGTCCTCGTCAACAACGCCGGGACCTCGGCGGCCCGGCCGTTCACGTCGGTGACCGACGAGGAG
Organism: Thermomicrobiales bacterium; assembly: GCA_035708265.1. Taxonomy (GTDB): domain Bacteria; phylum Chloroflexota; class Chloroflexia; order Thermomicrobiales; family CADCWN01; genus DASSSV01. The sequence goes on from DASSSV010000846.1 coordinate 4,098, forward strand.
TGGCGCGACGACCTGGAGCTGAAACTCTTTGGCGCGATCCGCACCTGCCGGCTGGCCCTGCCGCACCTGCGGGCCGCCCGCGGCGGCAGCGTGATCAACATCCTGAACATCGGCGCCAAGCAGCCGGGCGCCGCGTCGGTCCCGACCTCCGTGAGCCGCGCGGCCGGGATGGCGCTGACCAAGGCGCTCTCCAAGGAGTTCGCCCCGGATCGGATCCGCGTCAACGCCGTGCTGATCGGCCTGGTCAAGAGCGGGCAGCACGAGCGCGCCTGGCGCGCGGCCGGCGGCGGGCAGAGCCTCGACGACTTCTACTCCAACATGGCGCGCCGGCGGGCGATCCCGCTCGGCCGGGTCGGCGAGGCGGCCGAGGTCGGCGACCTGATCGCCTTCCTGGCCTCGCCGCGCGCGGCCTACGTCACCGGCGTCGCCATCAACTTCGACGGCGGCACCTCGGCCGTCGTCTGAGCCGGCCCGCGCCCCTTTCGTAGAAGGAGGTCGCCATGTCCGCCAACCATCTCGCCCCGCCAGAGCCGCTCCGCGCGTTCGCCGCCGGCGTCTTCCGCGCGGCCGGCGCGGACGAGGACATCGCCGACGAGGTCGCCACGCACCTCGTCGCCGCCAACCTCGCCGGGCACGACTCCCACGGCGTGCTGCGCATCCCGCAGTACGTCGGGCAGATCGAGCGGGGCGACCTGCACCCGGCCGCACGCCCGACGTTCGTCCACGAGATGCCGACGACCGCGCTGGTGGACGCCGGGCGCGGCTTCGGCCACTTCACGACCGCCTGGACGCTGGAGTGGGCGCTGGGCCGCGCGCGCGAGCACGGGCTGGCCGCCGCGGCGATCCGCCACTCGACGCACATCGGCCGGCTCGGCACCTACACCGAGCGCGCGTCCGCCAGGGGCCTCCTCGCGATGGTGACGGTGGGCAACGCCGGGCCCGGGACCGGGCTGGTGCCGCCCTTCGGCGGGCGCGAGCGCTTCCTCGGCACTAACCCCTGGTCGGTCGGCGTGCCGGCCGCGGGGCACGAGCCGTTCGTCTTCGACGCGGCAACCTCGATGATCGCGCAGGGCAAGGTCCACCACGCCCGCGCGCGCGGCGTCCCGCTGCCGCCCGGCTGCATCGTCGACCGCGAAGGCCGGCCGAGCACGACCCCGACCGACCTCTACGCCGGCGGCGCGCTCTTGCCGGTCGGCGGGCCGGTGGCGGGGCACAAGGGCTACGGCTGGAGTTTCGCCTCGGCGCTCTTCGGCGCGCTGGCGCTCGCCGGCGCCGACGAGGCGTCGGCCGGTGACGGCGGGCCGGACTGGCCGGTCGGCGGCGTCTTCCTGCTCGCGCTCGACCCCGACGCCTTCGGCTCGGGCAACCGCTACCGCGCGCTGACCGGCGCCGCGCTCGCCGCCGCGGAGAGCGTCACGCCCGCGCCCGGCGTGCCGTCGGTGCTGGTTCCCGGCGACCCCGAGCGCCTATCCCGCACGGAGCGCGGCCGCGAGGGTATCCCCATCCCGGCCGCGACCTGGGCGGAGTTGGAAGCGGTGGCGGCGCGCTTCGACGTGCCGCTGCCGTAGAGGTCGGAGGGGCGGCCCTCACCCCCCGCCCCCCTCTCCCAGGATTGGGAGAGGGGGGCAGGGGGGGTGAGGGCCGCCCATCACTCGCGCAGGAGGCGCCATGCCGCTGACCGAGCACCCGCTGCACCCTTTCTTCCGCCCCGGGTCCGTGGCGATCGTCGGCGTGTCGCCGAACTGGAGTTATGTCCACACTATCCTCCAGCAACTCATCGCGCTCGGGATGCCGGAGCGGATCTACCCGGTCAACCCGAACTACCCCGAGGTCGCCGGCCTGCCGGCCTACCCGCGGCTGACCGACATCCCCGACGACGTCGACCTCGTCCTGGTCGCCGTGCCGCGCCGGCTGGTCCCGGACATGCTGGCGCAGGCCGAGGCGAAGGGCGTGCGCGGCGTCAACATCATCACCAGCGGCTTCGAGGAACTCGGCGGCGAGGAGGGCGCGCGCCACCACCACCTGCTGACCGGCTTCGTCGCGCGCACCGGGGCGCGGATCGTCGGCCCCAACTGCTACGGCAACTTCAGCGCCGTCCACCGCTTCGCCGGGATGCCGAACATGCTGCGCGCGATGGAGCCGGGCCGGGTCGGGCTGGCCTTCCAGAGCGGCGGCATGGCGATCTACTGTGTCACCGCGCTGGCCGACCGCCACATCGGCCTCTCCCACGGCGTCACCACCGGCAACGAGGCCGACCTCGACATCGCCGCGGCGCTCGAGTACTTCGCCGAGGACGAGGCGACCGGGGTGATCGCCTGCTTCATCGAGCAGATCCGCGAGCCCGAGCGCTTCCTCGCCGCCGCCGCGCGCTGCGCCGACCTGCGCAAGCCGGTCGTCGCGCTGAAGGTCGGGCGCTCCGAGGCCGGCCGGCGCTCGGCCCAGGCGCACACCGGCTCGCTCGCCGGCGCCGACCGGGTGATCGCCGCCGCGCTGGCGCAGGTCGGGGTCGCGCGCGTCAGCAGCCTGGAGGAACTGGTCGAGACGGTCGCGATCCTCCACGCGCGCAAATTGCCGCGCGGCCGCGGCGTCGGCGCGCTGACCGTCTCGGGCGGGGCCAACGGCGCGCTGCTGGACCTAGCGGCCGACGTCGGGTTAGAGTTCCCGCCCTTCGTCTCCGAGAGCCGGCAGATCATCCGCGAGGCGCTCTACGATTATGTCGCGACGACCAACCCGCTCGACATCACCGGGCCGGGCATCTACGCCGACGCCCCGATCCACGTCGCCGCACTCGACGCGCTCGGCAGCGACCCCAACATGCACGTCATCCTGCACGCGGCGGCCGGCGGCAACGGCGCGCTCGACGCGCAGGGCGGCGTCGGCAAGGCGCTCCTCGCCGCGACGCAAGAGTACCCCGACAAGGTCTGGGTGCGGCTGGCGACCGTCGCCGGCACCTTCCGGGACCAGCCGCCCGGCGGCCCGCCGCCGGCCGAGCCCTTCTCCGCGATCGACGGCATCCCCTTCCTCCAGGGCTTCGAGAACGGGCTGCGCGCGGTCGCCGCGCTGATCCGCTACGCCGAGTTCCAGGAGCGCCGGCAACGAGACCGCGCCGCCACCCCGCCCGCGCCCTCCGCCGCCGACCTGGCGCGCCGGGAGCGCGCGCTGGCGCTGCTGCGCGCCGCCGCGCCGGCCGGACCGACCGAGGCCGAGGGGAAGGAACTGCTGGCGCTCTACGGCATCCCGACGGCGCGCGAGCGGACGGCGACGACGGCGGACGAGGCGGTCGCGGCGGCGCGCGAGATCGGCTACCCGGTGGCGCTGAAGATCGTCTCGCCGCAGATCCAACACAAGACCGAGGCCGGCGGCGTGCGACTGGGCCTGGCCGACGACGCGGCGGTCGCCGCCGCCTTCGCCGAGGTCGTGGCGAACGCGCGGCGCCACCGGGCGGACGCCGACATCCGCGGCGTCTCGGTGCAGGAGATGGTCGGGGGCGGTCAGGAACTCCTGGTCGGGATGGTCAACGACCCGCAGTTCGGCCCGGCCATCGTCGCCGCGCTCGGCGGCATCTACGTCGAGATCTTGCAGGACAGCGCGCTGCGCCTCCCGCCGCTGACGCGCGACGACGCCCGCGGGATGCTCGAATCGCTGCGCGGCTACCCGCTCCTGCGCGGCGCGCGCGGGCTGCCGCCGCTCGACGTCGACGCCGCGGCCGACGCGCTCTGCGCCTTCGCCCAACTGGCACTCGACCTGCGCGACGAGATCGCGGCGATCGACATCAACCCGCTGGTCGTTCTCCCGGCCGGCCGGGGCGTGCGCGCGGTGGACTGCCTCGTCGTGCGCCGCGACGGCGACGTGCCGGGCGCGGCCGGCTAGCCCGCATCCCAAGTGGCCCCTCCGACATTCCGCCGTCCGGCGGACAGGTTGCGTCGGGCCTGGCACCGATCCTGCGTCGCCCTGCCCGGTAACTGTCAGGAGGGAGGGCCCGCGCCGCGCGGGTGCCCCCGGAGCAAGGAGACTGGGCGATGAGTGGACTCGAAGGGATTCAGGCAGGGATGCCGGTCTACGGCCGGGACGACCGCCTGCTCGGGACGATCGGCAACGTCAACCCGACGACGTTCGAGGTGAACGGCCGGGACATCCCGAAGAGCGCGGTCACACGCGTGGCGGGCGACCGCGTCTACGTAGACTGGCAGGGCCTGGCCGACATGCCGGCCGGGGCGGACGTGACGCCGACGACCGCCGGGACGGCGACGACGGCGGGCGCGGGCTACGGCGCCGCGGGCCCCTATGCCGGGCAACTCCAGCCGGGCATGGACGTCGTCGGGTCGGACACCGATAAGATCGGGACGGTCAAGGAGCTGCGGGCGAACGACTTCCTGGTCAATCGCACCATGCAGCGCGACATCTACGTGCCCTACACCGCCCTCAGCGGCGTGACGGGCGGGCGCGCGATGCTCTCCGTCCCGGCCGACCGGGTCGACAACATGGGCTGGCCGACGCCGGAGGACCGCGGCGATAGGACCGACTGGGACACCCGCGCCGCGGCGGGGACCGCGACGGAGAACGCGCGGTACACCCGCAACGACCAGGGCGAGGTCGTCGTGCCGGTCGTCGAGGAGCGGCTGGACGTCGAGAAGCGCCCGGCCGAGCTGGGCGAGGTGACAATCAACAAGAACGTGACCGAGGAGCGGCGCGAGGTCCCGGTCGACCTGCGGCGCGAGGAGGTCCACGTCGAGCGGCGCGACGTCCCCGACCGGCCGGTGCGCGCGGGCGAGGCGGACCTGCGGGACGAGACGATCCGCGTGCCGGTCCGCGGCGAAGAGGCCGTGGTCCGCAAGGAGCCGGTGGTCACCGACGAGGTGGTGATCGACAAGACGCAGACGACCGAGCGCCAGACCGCGGCCGACACCGTCCGCAAGGAGCGGGTCGACGTCGACAAGGATCTCGACGAGACCCGCCGGGGCCGGATGGGCCGCGAAGACATCGGGACGCCCGCGACCGCGAGGGCCGGCGCCGCCGTGCCTCCGCCGCCGGCGACGGCGCCGGAGCGGGCGGGCGCGACGACCGCGGGGCGCCAGCCGCAGATGGGCATGGACGTCCTCGGGTCGGACGACGCGATGATCGGGCGGGTGAAGGAAGTGCGCGCGACCGACTTCCTGGTCGATCGCCGCATGCAGCGGGACATCTACGTCCCCAACGACGCGATCCGCGACGTCGCGCGCGGCCAGGTGAACCTGAACATCCCGGCGCACCAGGTCGACAACATGGGCTGGGCCAACCCGCCGCTGATGTAGCGCGCGGCCCGGCACACGACAACCAACGGCGGGGCGGGCTTGTCGCCCGCCCCGCCGGTTCGTGTGGCGGACCTCAGCGCGAGGCGTCGCGCCGGGCAACTTGCCCGGGGGCAATCGGGATCATTTTGCTATGGAGCGGCCTGGCCCCCCGTGATCTACTGGTAACAGGGCCGCGCGGCGATCGACGCGCCGCTCGCGTGTCGCTTGAAAAGCCGGCGCGCTACGGGGCGCGCCGACGAGTTGACCAGGAAGAAGGTCCGGGACCGGTGACGCCGTCCCCTGCGCCGGCCGCGGCGGGCCGGGAGAGCGCCAGGCTGGGGTTCCTCGATGCCCTGCGCGGCGTCGCGGTGCTCGCCGTGGTCGGCGTGCATGTCGCCGGGCTCCTCTTCGCCGACTACGGCCGCGTCGTGGAGACCCGCTTCGCGCTCGGCCACTTCGGCGTGACGCTCTTCTTCCTGTGCAGCGGGTTCGTCATCCCCGTCTCGCTCGAACGACAGGGCTCGCTCCGCCGCTTCTGGACGCGGCGCTTCTTCCGGCTCTACCCGGCCTACTGGTACAGCCTCGCCCTGGCCATGATGCTGACGGCCGTGGGATACGCCGCCCTGCCCGATGCGTTTCGCGCCGCGCCGGGGGCCACCTTCGCCGCCAACGCCACGATGCTGCAGGGATTCGTCGGCATGCCGAACGCCGTCGGGACCTACTGGACCCTGGCATTCGAGATGCTGTTCTACGGCCTCGTCTCGCTGCTCTTCCTGCTCAGGCTGCATCGTCGCGTGGTCCCGCTGACCGCGGCGCTCTTCCTGGCCCCGGTCTGCACCAAGACCGTCCTGCCGCTGCTGCGCGGCACGTCGAGCGGGTCCGATTTGCACGGGCTCATCTTCACGCTCGGCAGCATGTTCCTCGGCACCGTCGTCTACCGCTGCTACCGCCGGGAAGGCACCTTCCCGGCCGCGCTGGCGGTCGCGCTCTGCGCCCCGCTGGCGGTCTTCGTCATGCTCTCGCCCCACTTCCTCGTCCGCGTCCCCGCGTCGGCCGGCGGCCTCCCCTTCGCACCCTGGTTCAACGGCTGGATCGCCGCGTACGCGGTCTTCGTCGCGGCCGTGGCGGCCCATCGCCTCGACTTCCCGCGCCCGATCCGGGGGTTGGGCACGATCAGCTACTCGCTCTACCTCCTGCACCCGCTCGTCGTCGGCGCGGTGCCCCGCGTGGGCAACTGGCTCGCGACGGGCGCGCTCTGGCTCGCGCTCTGCCTCGCGCTGGCGACGCTGTCCTATCGCTGGATCGAAGCGCCCGCCATCCGGCTCGGCCATCGCCTGACGAGCGCGGGACGCGGCGCGCGGCGCGCCGAGCCGATCGTCGCGCTCGCCGTCGCGGCGCCCGTCGCCTCGCAGGCCGGCGAGCGGTCCTGAACCGGCCCGGCGCGCGGCGCTACAGGACGTCGGCCAGCAGCGGCACTTGGGCGAAGAGCGCGGGCGAGCCGCCGGTGTGCAGGAAGACGACCGTCTCGTCGGGCGCGATGTCGCCGCGGCGGATGGCGTCGAGCATACCGGCCATCGCCTTGCCGCTGTAGACCGGGTCGAGGAAGACGCCCTCCTGTCGCGCCAGCAGCGTGATCGCCTCCTTGCAGGCCGCGGTCGGGATACCGTAGCCCTCGCCGATGTAGCCCTCGTCGGTCAGCAACTCCTCCTCGGTGACGCGCGCGTCGGCGCCGAGGAGCGCGGCGGCCTCGTTGGCGATCCGCGCCGCCCGCACCGTCTTGTCGTCCCCGCCCGGGCTGACGGCGATGCCGTGGGGACGGCAAGACAGGTGGTAGAGCCGCGCGCCGAGGGCGATCCCGGCCTGCGTGCCGCGCGAGCCGGAGGCGTAGTAGAGGCGCGTCGGCGCCTCGCGCTGCGCGACGAACTGGCCGGCCAGTTCGAGCATCGCCGCGACGTAGCCGAGCGCGCCGACCGCGTTGGAGCCGCCGACCGGGATGACGTAGGGACGCTCGCCCCCGTCGCGCAGCCCCGCCGCCACCTCCTGCATCGCCGCCCACTCGTCGGTCCCGGCCGGGATCAGGCGCACCTCCGCGCCGAGCAGGTGGTCGAGCAGCAGGTTCCCCTGCGTCTCCGGCTCGGCCACCTTCGTCGTCAGGACCAGCACCGGCCGCAGGCCACAGACCCGCGCGGCCGCCGCGGTCATCCGCGCGTGGTTCGACTGCACAGCGCCCGAGGTGATCAGCGTCGTCGCGCCCTGGCGCAGCGCGTCGGCGACCAGGTACTCCAGCTTGCGTGCCTTGTTCCCGCCGAGCGCCAGGCCGGTCAGGTCGTCGCGCTTGAGCAGGATGCGCGGGCAGCGCCGCTCGCCGCCGAGCGCGGCGCGCAGCCGCGGCGCCTCCTCGAGCGGCGTCGGCAGCGTGGCCAGGTGGACCCGCGGCTGCGCCGCGAGGCCCGTGCCGGTGGACATGGGGAACCCTCCCTTCGCTCCGTCGTCTCCCTCGCGCGGCCCGGCCGGCGTTCGCCGTCGCCTGGCCGCGGCCCGCGCGCCACAGCGTAGCATCCCTGACGGCATCGGGGAAAGCCCGGGGCGGCCCCCCGATTCCCCCAATCCCGGGCGGGACCAGGCGTGGACGCCATCTTCGGGGGACGCCGGTCTTCTGGCCGGGCCTGACTGACCGCGTCACCCAACTCTACAGGATGCGGGGCGGGTTCCCTCCGACATTGGGGGACAGGGGGCTAGCGCCAGCTGACAAGCACGGAGAGTCGTGGCTAGGATGCTCACGTATACGGCAGCGGATTATCCACCGTGGTCCATCGTGGTCGGCGGCGCGTCGCACGCAAGCAAGAGGAGGCTTCCGTGGAGCACCGTACCTCACCCGACCCCATCGGCGCCCTCGCGCGAGGGCGTCTCAGCCGCCGCGCCGTGCTGCGGCGCGCCGACGGGATCGGCCTCGGCGCGCCGGCCGTGGCGGCGCTCCTGGCAGCCTGCGGTGAGGACCGCCGCCGCCACGCCGGCGACGGCCGCGGCGGGCGGCGCGGCGCAGGGCGCCGGTACCCCGGGCGGCACGCTCACCATCGCGCTCAACTCCGAGCTGACGACGATGGACCCGCACAAGTCGACCGCCGCGGTGGACCGTCAGGTCTTCCAGAATATCTTCGACAAACTGGTCGACATCGACACGAAGTTGAACATCGTCCCCGGCCTCGCGACCAAGTGGACGATCAGCGACGACGGCAAGACCTACACCTTCACGCTGGTCGAGGGCGTGAAGTTCCACGACGGCACCGACTTCAACGCCGACGCCGTCAAGGCCAACTTCGAGCGGATGCTGGCGAAGGAGACGGCCTCGCCGCGCAAGAGCGAGATCGCCCAGGTGACCAAGGTCGACGCGCCCGACGCCAAGACGGTCGTCCTGACGCTGTCGCAGGCGTACTCGCCGCTCCTGGCGACGCTGTCCGACCGCGCCGGCATGATCATCTCGCCCAAGGCGATCAAGGAGAAGGGCGACGACCTGGCGCGCTCGCCGGTCGGCACCGGCGCCTTCTCGTTCGTCGAGTGGAAGAAGGACGACCACCTGACGATCAAGAAGAACCCCGACTACTGGCGCAAGGGCCAGCCGCTGCTCGACCAGGTCGTCTACAAGCCGGTGACCGACGCGACGGTGCGCCTGACCGGCCTGACGTCGGGCGAGGTGCAGATGATCGACTCCCTCTCGCCGAAGGACGTCGACAAGACCAAGAAGAACAGCGCGCTCGTCTACGACGAGGTCGCCGGGCTCGGCTACAACTACATCTCGCTGCACACCGGCAAGCCGCCGTTCGCCAACAAGGCGCTGCGGCAGGCGGTCGCCTGGGCGATCGACCGCGACGCGATCAACCACACGATCTACTTCGACACCGGCGCGCCCGCCCAGACGGGGATCCCGCCGAGTTCGTGGGCCTTCGACCCGAGCGTGGAGGTCTACAAGCAGGACTACGACATGGCGAAGAAGAAGCTGGCGGAGGGCGGCCAGCCCAACGGCTTCTCCTTCACGATGCTGGTGACGAACACGCCCGACTCCATCCAGCTCGCCGAGGCGTACAAGGCGCAACTGGCCGAGGCGAAGATCGTCGCCAACCTCGAGCTGCTGGAGTTCGGCACGCTCCTCGACCGCTCCAACAAGGGAGACTTCGAGGCGGTCAGCATCGGCTGGAGCGGCCGGCCCGACCCCGACGGCAACATCTACAGCCAGTTCCACTCCGGCGGCGGGCTGAACAGCAACGACTACAGCAACCCGGACGTGGACAAACTGCTGGAGCAGACGCGCGCCGTCGCGGACCCGGCCGAGCGCAAGAAACTCTATTCGCAGGCCGACAAGCTCATCGCCGACGACGCGCCGCTGATCTTCATCCACTTCCCGGCCGAGCAGAAGATCTGGCTGCCGGCCGCGCAGGGCTTCGTCCACGTCCCCGACGGGATGATGCCCATGCACCAGGTCTGGCTCAAGAAGTGAGTCGGGAGTCGGGAGTCGGGAGTCGGAAGTGGGGGCTCCCGTAGGTCGACCCGGTCGGCGTTCGTAAGCCGGTACTGCCGACTGCCGACTGCCGACTGCCGACTGCGAGGAGCGCGATGGGCCGCTACATCCTCCGCCGGCTCGTGGCGATGATCCCGGTGATCTTCATCGTCAGCCTGATCGTCTTCTCGCTGATCCACCTGACGCCGGGCGACCCGGCGCAGACGATGCTCGGCGAGGAGGCGACGCCGAAGGAGGTCGCCGCGCTGCGCGCCAAGCTCGGGCTCGACCAGCCGCTGTCGGTGCAGTACGTCAAGTGGGCGGGGGCGGTGCTGCACGGCGACCTGGGGCGCTCGATCCGCTCGAACCAGCCGGTGAGCGAGGCGATCCGCGACCGCCTGCCGGTGACGGTCGAGCTGGCGCTGCTGGCGATGGTGATCTCCCTGGTGATCGCCATCCCGGTCGGCGTCGTCGCGGCGATGCGCCGCAACTCGGTCGCCGACGCCGCCTCGACGGTGGCGGCGCTGCTCGGCGTGTCGCTGCCCAACTTCTTCCTGGCGATCCTGCTGATCCTGGTGCTGGCGGTGAAACTCCGCTGGCTGCCCCCGTTCGGCTACGTGCCGCTCCTCAAGGACCCGGCCGGCAACCTGGAGCGGATGATCATGCCGGCGATCACGCTGGGCACGGCGCTGGCGGCGGTGGTGATGCGCCAGATGCGCTCGAGCCTGCTCGAAGTGCTGGGGCAGGACTACATCCGCACCGTGCGGGCCAAGGGCCTGGGCGAGCTGCGGATGGTGCGCTTCCACGCCCTGAAGAACGCGCTGATCCCGGTGGTGACGGTCGTCGGCCTGCAGATCGGCGGGCTGCTCGGCGGCGCGATCATCACCGAGACGATCTTCGCGCTGCCCGGCATCGGCCGCCTGCTGGTCGACTCGATCTTCCAGCGCGACTTCCCGCTGGTGCAGGGGGTGGTCCTCTTCGTCGCGGTCGCCTTCCTCTTCAGCAACCTCGCGGTCGATCTCTTCTACGCCTATCTCGACCCGCGGATACGGTATGGGTGAAGTCGGATAGTCGGGAGTCGGCAGTCGGGAGTCGGAAGAGGCGGTTGCCGTAGGCCGGCGCGGTGGGCTAGAGTACGCCGGTACTGCCGACTCCCGACTGCCGACTCCCGACTCGAACGGAGTGAGCGATGGCAGAGAGCCAGGCGATCCCCGCCGCCGAGGTCCGGCCGCTGGAGACGACGACGCGCCGCCGGCGGGTGACCCGGTTCCGCGGCTTCCTGCGCCGGCTGCTCAGGACGCGGCTGGCGCCGGTCGCGCTGGTGATCCTGGCCCTGGTGATCCTCGCGGCGATCTGCGCGCCCCTGGTCACGCCTTACGCGCCCGACAAGGCCGACTTCCGCGCGGCGACGCAGGGGCCGAGCGCGGCGCGCTGGTTCGGCACCGACAACCTCGGGCGCGACGTGTACACCCGCGTGGTCTACGGCGCGCGCGTGTCGTTGCAGGTCGGCATCATCGCGGTGGGGATCGCGCTGGTCGTCGGGACGACGCTCGGGCTGGTCGCCGACTACGGCGGCGGGCTCCTCGACAGCGCGATCATGCGCTGCATGGACGCGCTGCTGGCCTTCCCCACGCTGGTACTCGCCCTGGCGATCACGGCCGCGCTGGGGCCGAGCCTGACCAACGTGATGCTCGCCGTCGGCATCATCGGCATCCCGGGCTACTCGCGCCTCACGCGCGGCCAGGTCCTCTCGGTGGCGCGGCGGGAGTACGTGGAGGCGGCGCGCGTGGTCGACGTGCCGGATCTGCGGATCATCTGGCGCCACATCCTGCCGAACGTGCTGGCCCCGCTGATCGTGCAGGCGTCGCTCGGCACCGCCTTCGCCATCCTGGCGGAGGCCAGCCTCTCCTTCCTGGGGCTCGGCGTGCAACCGCCGACGCCCTCCTGGGGCGCGATGCTCTCCTTCGGCAAGGACTGGCTCGACCGCGCGCCGAGGATGGCGATCGCCCCGGGCGCCGCGATCTTCCTCACGGTCCTCTCGTTCAACTTCCTCGGCGACGGCATCCGCGACGCGCTCGACCCGCACTTGCAGCACCGGTGACGACGCGGGCCGTGGGCGGCAGGCCGTAGGCCGTATCAGTGCCTGGATGGCGTACCATGCCGGACTCGAAGACGCCGCCCATTCACTACACCCTACGGCCCGCGGCCCACGCCCCACGGCCCGCGACGAACGTCGGCTGGCGCGTCCTGGCCGTCGTCGTCGCGCTGGCGCTGCTAGCGGGGGGCCGGCTGGCCGTCACCGTCCGCGAGTACGACGAGGGGATCGCGGCGCTGCGGGACGTGACGTTCCGCGTGGACGCCGTGACGTGGGAGACGCCCGAGCGGCTGACCGTCACGCTGGTGGCGACCAACGACTCGGCGGTGGACCTGCAAGTCACGTCGCTGAACCTCGACGTGTCCCTCGACGCGCCCGGCGCGGCGCGCCTCGGCGCGACGGCGAACCGCGACAACCCCTACGGCCCCTTCGCGGTGCCCGCGCACGCGACCGCGCGGGCGACGCGCGTCGTCGCGGTGATCCACCCCGAGGCGGTCGCCGGGCAGGATCGCGCGCGGCAGCCGCTGCGCATCGCCGCCGACGCCGCGCTGGCGCTCCCCGTCGGGACGCGCACGTTCGACCGCCAGTTCGCGCTCCGGTGGGCGCCGTGAGCCGCGGGGAAGTGGAGCGCGCGGCCGTCCTCGTCGTGGCGCTCGGCGTCATCTTCGGCCTGGCCGTCGTGCAGAGCGCGCTCTACCTGCACGACTTCATCAGCCACCCGACCGGCTCGGCGGTGATGTACCTGGCCGCGCTCGGCTGCGGGGCGGTGGCCGGCTGGGCGGTCCCGACGGTGCGCGCCGCGCTGCTCCTGCCCGCGGCGATCGTGCTGGAGGGCGCGCTGATCTTCTTCGCCGTCGCCTACAGCCCGGTCTGGTTCGGCGGTGTCCCCGGCGACATCGCGGTCTTCAACGACGTGCTCCGCCAGACGATCCTGCTCGCGGTGGTGAGCGCCTTCGCCTGCTACCTGGGGTCCTTCGCCGGCCTCATCGCCGACCTGATCGTGCATTCGTAGCCGGCGGCCCCCCTGCCCCCCAATCTTGGGGGGAACCCATCGTGGACGCCGTAGCGAGGGGCCGGCGGTCGCGCCGGCCCGCGCGCCGGCGATTGAAATCGCCGCGACCGCACCCCGGAAGGCCGCGGCGTTCGGGCCGGGTTCCCCCCAGGATTGGGGGACAGGGGGGCGCAGCGCGCTTGCCCGCCCGCGCGCGCCTTGCGATACTGCCGGGCGGACGCCTATCGACCCGGTCGCGCACGGGAGGACAGCCATGCTGCACACGCGCCTCTGCGACCTGCTGGGCATCGAGCACCCGATCATCAGCGCGCCGATGGCCGGCTCCGCCGCGGCGGACCTCGCCGCCGCCGTCTCGGCGGCCGGCGGCTTCGGCCTGATCGGCGGCACCACATCGGGCGGCGCCGACTGGCTGCGCGCGCAGATCCGCGCCGTCCGCGAGCGCACCGACCGCCCCTTCGGCGTCGGCTTCATCACCTCCTTCCCCGGCGTGGACGACCTGGTGCGCGTGGCGCTGGAGGAGCGCGTGGCGGCGATCAGCCACTCCTTCGCCGACCCGACGCCCTACGTCGCCGCCGCGCACGCGGCCGGCGTGAAGGTGCTCAACCAGGTGCAGACGGTCGCTCAGGCGCGCACCGCCGTCCGCGCCGGGGTCGACGCGATCGCCGCGCAGGGCACCGAGGCGGGGGGGCACACCGGCTACAGCGGCACCCTGCCGCTCGTCCCGGCCGTTGTGGATGTCGCGGGCGCGATCCCGGTCGTCGCGGCGGGCGGCATCGCCGACGGGCGCGGCCTGGCGGCGGTGCTGATGCTCGGCGCGGAGGGCGCCTGGCTCGGCACGCGCTTCGTCGCCAGCCGCGAGTGGGCCGGCGGCGAGTGGGCCAAGGAGCGCGTCGTCGCGGCGACCGCCGACGACACGGTCCTGACCCACGCCTACGACCTCGCGACGGCCGCGCCCTTCCCGGCCGGCATCGGCGACCGCGTGCTGCGCAACGACTACACCGCCACCTGGCACGAGCGGGATGGCGAGGTCGTGGCCCACCGGGAGGAACTGGTCACCCAATTGCGCGCGGCGCAGCAGGCCGGCGACGCCCGCGTCGCCGCCGTGCGCGCCGGCAACGCCGCGAGCCTGATCGACGCCGTCGAGCCCGCGGGCGAGATCGTCCGCCGCATCGTCGCCGAGGCCGAGCGCGTCCTGCGCGAGCGGCTCGGGCGGGTCGTGAGAGCGTGGGAGGGTGGGAGCGTGGGAGTGAGGGAGAACCCTGGCGGCTGAAGCCGCGGCTGCGGGCCGCTGCGCGTACATCCCAGGCCGCGCAGGCGGCCTTCGTGGCGGCGCAGCCGTCTTCAGGCGCGGCTTCAGCCGCCAGCCCCTACCCGGCTTCTCACGCTCCCACGCTCCCACGCTCCCACGTAGAAGGAGGAGCCATGACACGCATCCCGGCGCTATCCAGGGAGGAGGCGCCGCCCGAGGCGCGGGCGGCTTACGACCGTAACCTCGACGCCCATGGCGTCGTGCTCAACTCGACCGGTATCTACGCCTACCGCCCGATGATCCAGGCCGGCGCGGGCGCGCTGGCGCGCGGGATCGCCGAGTCGGGGCTGCTGCCGCCGCGCGTGAAGGTGCTGGTCAACCTGCGGGTCGCCGCGCTGGCCGGGTGCCCCTTTTGAGTGGACCTGCACGCTGCCGGCGGCAGCGCAGCCGACGTCTCGCCCGACGCGATCGCGGCCCTGCCGCGCTACCGCGAGAGCGACCTCTTCACCCCGGCCGAGCGCGCCGCGCTCGCCCTGGCCGACGCCGCGACCGCGACGCCCGCCGTGGTGGGCGACGACCTCTTCGCCGAGGCGTCGCGGCACTACAGCCCGGAGCAACTGGTCGAACTGGCCGCGGTGATCGCGCTGGAGAACTTCCGCAGTCGCTTCAACCGCGTCTTCGACGTTCAGGCGAACGGGCTCTACTGCCCCGTGCCACCGCCCGCGCGATAAGCCCCCGCGGCGCGACCGGCGGGGCGACCCTGACGGCGGGGCGGGTGCGCGCTGCTTCTCCCCGCGTGCGGATGGGGACGGGCCACACGTCCCGCCCCCGTCGCTTCCCGTCGCCGCCATCACGCGGAGCGAAACATCGCGCCCGATGGCTCGTATGCCGAGTAGAAGCAGGCCGCGCGGGATTCCTCCGCGGCGCAGGTCTGCGAGCGAGTTCGGCACCCGGCCAGGCGCGGCTCCGCGCGATCACGCCGCCGCGACACCGCCGCGTGTTGGATCGTAAGAAGAGGCGAATGCTAGAGTGTGTGGCGTGTGCGGGTGGTATCCCGATGCCCCGCGGCGGCAGCCGGCGACGCGACGCGCGATGGGGGGAGCGCGATGTTTGGCGCACGCAGGCCGGCGCGATGCCCGGACGGGCGGCCAGGCCTCGGCGCTGCCGTCGATGGCGCGGCGGACAGCGGGAAGCCCGGGCAGCCAGCCCTCGGGAAGATCTCCCCGCGGCTCGCACCCCGCTTGACGCAGCGTATAGAATGGTGACACGACGGTAGGCGGATAGCCGTGCGGGGCCACCTCTGCAGGTGACCGTGCCGGCCCTCGGATCGCGCGGTAACGCGCCGTTCACGTCACGGAGGTAGCCAGTGCATACCGGTGTGGAAGCGCTCGTGCGCAAGATCCCGCTCTTCCAGAGTCTCGACCGGCGGCACCAGGAGACGATCGCCAGGACCGTGTTCGAGCGATCCTTCGCGGCGGGCGACGCCATCGTCACCCAGGGCGAACAGGGCCTGGGCCTCTATCTGATCCAGTCGGGGCGGGTGGAGGTCGTGCAGTCCCACGACGGCAGCGAGAAGCGGCTGGCGACCCTCGGGCCGGGCGAGTACTTCGGGGAGATCGCCTTGCTGACCGACCAGCCGCGCACCGCCACCGTGCGGGCGCTGGAGCCGACCACCTGCCAGGTGCTGACCGCCTGGAACTTCCGCGCCGAGGTGCGGCAGTCCCCCGAGCTGGCCAGCCAGTTGCTGAAGGTGGTCGCCGAGCGGCTGACGCACTCCGAGCAGGCCCTGCTGGCGCGCTGAGCCGGCCGCCGGGTCCGCGTCGCTCCCTGCCCGGCGCTCGTCCGGCCGAGGTGGGCTATGTCCGGCATCGCGCGGTCCGCCGAACCAGGAGCCGCCCCCGCCCCGCCCGCGCCGCGCGGGACGGTCACGCTGCTCTTCACCGACATCGAGGGGTCCACCCGGCTGCTGCGACGGCTGGGGACGGAGTACGGCGCGGTGCTGGCCGAGCACCAGCGCCTCCTGCGGGCGGCGTTCCGCGCGCACGGCGGCTACGAGGTCGACACCCAGGGCGACGCGTTCTTCGTCGCCTTCGCCCTGGCGGGCGACGCCGTGCGGGCCGCGCTGGCCGCGCAGCGCGCGCTCGCCGCCCATCCCTGGCCGGGCGGCGCGGCGGTGCGCGTGCGGATGGGGCTGCACACGGGCGAGCCGCTGGTGGCGGACGGGCGCTACGTCGGCCTGGCCGTCCACCAGGCGGCCCGCATCGGGGCCGCGGGCCACGGCGGGCAGATCCTCCTGTCCCGGGCGACGCATGAACTCGTTCGCGACCAGTTGCCCGCGGGGGTGGCGCTGCGCGAGCTCGGCGACTATCACCTCAAAGACCTCCCCCACCCCGAGGGCTTGTTCCAGCTCGTCGCCCCCGACCTCCCGGCCGAGTTCCCCCCGCTCAAGGCGCCCGGCCCGCCGGCCGGATCGCCGTTCTCCTCGCTCCTGCCGGCGGCGAGCGCCCCGCTCGTGGGCCGGGAGCGGGAGCTGGCCGCTCTCCGCGAGCGCCTGCGGGCGGCGCTGGACGGCAACGGCGGCCTGGCGCTCGTCGGCGGCGAGGCGGGCATCGGCAAGACCGCCCTCGTCGAGGCGCTCGCACACGAGGCGGCGGCGCTCGGCGCGCTGGTCCTCGTCGGGCGCTGCTACGACCTCACCCAGATGCCGCCCTACGGCCTCTGGACGGACATCCGCGAGCGGCTCCCGTCCCCCCCGGATCTGCGGCCGGCGCCCGCGGCGGCGCGCGACGGCGCCGGCCAGGCGGCGTTCTTCGCCCGCGCGCGAGCCATCTTCGCCGACGCGGCGGCGCGGCAGCCGCTGGTGCTCCTGCTCGACGACCTGCAGTGGGCGGACCCGGCGTCGCTCGACTTCCTCCGGTACCTCGCCCGTTCCCTCGCCGCCCTCCCCCTGCTGGTCCTGGCCACCTACCGGCTCGACGACTTCGCCCGCGACCACCCCCTCGCGACGCTCGTCCCGCTCCTGCTGCGCGAGGCGAATGCCCTGTACCTGGAGCTGGGGGGCCTCACCGCGCACGACACCGGGGCGTTGATCGCGCAGCGGCATGGCCTCCGGGGCGAGGACGCGGACCGCCTGACGGCCTACCTGCACGACCGGGCGGATGGCCACCCCTTTTTCACGCTCGAATTGCTGCGCGCCCTCGCGGAGGCCGGGGCGCTGGAGCGGGGGCCGGACGGCTGGCGGGTGGGGAACCTGGCGCGGCTGGAGGTGCCGCTGGTCCTGCGACAGGTGATCGACAGCCGGTTGGCGCGGCTGGGCGCAGCCTCTCGCGCCCTCCTCGAACTCGCCGCCGTCATCGGCCAGGACGTGCCGGTCGCGCTGTGGCAGGCGGTGAGCGGGGCGAGCGACGAGGCACTCGCCGCCACCCTGGCGCGGGCCCGCGCGGCCCACATGCTGGTGGAGACGCGCGGCGGGGCGGACTGGCGCTTCAGTCACGCCCTGGTGCGGGAAGTGCTCTACGCGGAAGCCCCGCCGGTGCGGCGCCGCCGCTGGCACCGCCAGGTCGGCGAGGCCCTGGCCGCCGCGCCGTCCCCCGACCCCGACAAGGTGGCCTACCACTTCCAGCGCGCGGGCGACGGCCGCGCCGCCGAGTGGCTGATCCGGGCGGGCGAGCGCGCCCAGCGGGCGTACGCCTGGCCGGCGGCCGCCGAGCGCTTCGAGGCGGCCGCGGCCCTGTGGGAAACGCAGGGGGCGCCCGCCGGGGGACGGGCCTGGCTCCTGAACCGCGCCGGGGTGCTCTATCGCTACGCCCAGGTGCCCCGCGCGATCCCCGCCTTGGAGGCCGCCACCCGCCTGGCCGCGGCCGCCGGGGACGAGGCGCTGCGCGCCTACGCGGCCTATGCGCTGGGTCACGCCCGCTGCATCGCTGGGGACTTCCGGCAGGGGCTGCCGGAGCTGGCGGCGGGGGTGGCCGCCCTGGCGGCGCTGCCGCCCGCGCGGCGGGCACGGCTGCGGGCCCTGGAGGATGTGGAGGGCGACCCCTCGGACCCGCAGTACGGCCGGGGCCGGCTCGCGCTCCAACTCGCCCTCGCGGGGCGCTACGACGAGGCCGGCGCCCTGGCCGCCGGCGTCGCGGCCTGCGACGTGGGGACGCCGACGGCCCGCGGCGCGGCCGCCCTGATGGAGGGCGAGGCGTCTCTCGCCCTGCTGCTCACGGCCGCGGCGCTCGGGCAACCCGAGGAGGCGCGGCGGGCCGCCGCGCGGGCGCGGGCCCTGTCTGGCCTGCCGGGCCACCCCTTCCTGGCGCTCGCGACCGACCTGGAGCTGAGCGCGGTCGCGCTGGTCTATCACGCCGACCAACCCGCCGAGCGGCGGCGACTGGCTCCGGAGCCGGAGCGGGCCCATCCCTCGCCCGCGGCGGCCGTCGCGGGCGCCGTGCCGGCCGCGGCCGCCCGGCTCCTGTTCCTGGAGGGGCGCTGGGCCGAGGCCGGCCAGGTGGCCGCGACGACGCGCGCCGCGGAGTCGGGGGCGGTGCGACGCCTGCACGCCATCTGGGTGCTCGGCGAGCTCGCGCGGGCGCGCGGGGAGGTCGCGGCGGCGTGGTCGCTCGTGGGCGAGGGCCTGCCGGATGGCGAGGCGACCGCGCCGGGGGCAACGCCGTACCGCGCCACGCTCGGGCTGCTGCGACTGGCGGCGCTGCTGGCCCTCGACGCCGGGGATCTGGCCGCGGCGCGGTCCTGGCTGGCCGCGCACGCTCGCTGGCTGGACTGGAGCGGCGCGGTGCTGGGGCGGGTCGAGGGCGCGCTCGGCTGGGCCGCCTACCACCGCGCCGCCGGCGACCCCGCCGCGGCGCGCACCTATGCCGAGCGGGCGCGCGCCTACGCCAGCGAGCCGCGCCAGCCGCTCGCCCTGCTCGCCGCGCACCGCCTCGTCGGCGAGCTCGCCACGGCCGATGACGACCGCGATGGCGCGACTGAACACCTCACCACCGCGCTGGCCCTGGCCGACGCCTGCGCGGCGCCCTACGAGCGCGCCCTGACGCTGCTGGCCCTCGCCGAGCTGCGCGCCGCGACCGGAGCGCCCGAGGCGGCCGGCGCGGCGCTGGCCGAGGCCCGCGCCATCTGCACGCCACTCGAGGCGAAGCCTGCGCTCGCGCGCGCCGATGCGCTCGCGGCCCGGCTGGCAGCGCCGGCGGCCGCCGCGACGGGCTACCCGGCCGGGTTGTCGGCGCGCGAGGTGGAAGTGCTGCGACTGGTCGCCCAGGGCCTCAGCAACGCGCAGGTGGCGGCGCACCTGTATCTCTCCCCGCGCACCGTCGGCCAGCATCTCCGGTCGATCTACAACAAACTCGGGGTGGACAACCGCACCGCCGCCGCCCACTTCGCCGTCGAGCACCGCCTGGCCTGACGGGCGCGGCCGGCCGCCGGCGCCGTGGCGACGTGTACCTGTCCGTCCCCGTCTCCCTCGCTACCGAGCACAGCCGACACGATACGTAGCCTGGCGTACCCGTGCCCGGCGGGTGCGCCATTCGACGTACCCGGCGAGCGGCCGGGGTGTCGGGGCGCGCCGGGCGATTGCGTCATCCTCACGATGTGCCCGGCGCCCGCGCGGACTAGGCTGTAGACAGTAGCAAGGCGGTGCAAGACATAGCAGCACAAGGAGGCCCGCGATGTTGACCCAGTACGAGCGCGAAGGATTGGTCGCACAGCATCAGGCGGCGTTGCGGTGCGAAGCGGAAGACTCTCGCCGGGCGGCGCTGCTGCACGAAGCGGTTGCCTCTCGCGGCGCGGCGCGGCGCGGCCGGCGCTCGGCCCGCGAGCGGGTGGCGGCGGCGCTGGTGGCGCTCGCGGCGCGGCTCGCCCCGGCCAGCCACGGGGCGCCCGCGCGTGAGGTCGTCGAGACCGGGCGGTCGGCGTGAGCGGCGCGCTTCCTCTCCTCCCTTGGGCCGGAGGCGGGCCGCACGGCTCGCCCCCCTCGCTGCTCGACGCCGCCATCGCATGGGGCGGAATACCGCGGAGGATGGCCCGTATACCGGGTAGAGGGACGCCACGCGGGCTTCCTCGCGGCGCCGTTACGGCGCCACCGCCGCAGCCGGACCACAGTTGGCCGCGCGCATCTCAGACGAAGTGGTGTCGCCCCGCCGAGAGGGGCGGCCCGGTGCGGAGCGCCGCATACGTGACAAAGGAGGCCGATCATGGCTGCCCACCGTGCCCGAATCGTCATCGCCCGCCTGCGGCGCTGGAATGCGAAGGTCTTCGGGTGGCGCGACACCCACCCCTGGTGGTATGCCGCGTTCGTCGCCGGGAGCATCGCCCTGATCGGGGGCGTGCTCTTCACCCCGCTGCGGCTAGCCCCCCTCGGCTACACCTTGCAGTCCGCCGCGATCGCCTTCCTCGTCTGGGGGGTGCTCGGGTCGCTCCGCGTGTGGTGGCTGCGGCGGGCGAGCGCCGGGGGATCCTTGCCCCGCCCGCCGCAGTGAACCCGCCCGCGCCCGCCCCGCAGCCGTGGGTCTGCGCCGGAAGTGCATCCGTAGTTGCCGGGGAGGTCCGCCATGCTCCGCCGTATGTGCCTCGTCGCCGCCCTCGTCGTCCTCGTGCTCGGTGGCGCGCTGGGGCGACCGCCGCTGGCCGGCGCCGTCGGCGTCTGGGCGCCGGCGCCGGCGCCGCCGCTCGACCGCTTCGTCCCCCCAGTCGGACCGGATGACAGTCTCATCTTCCCCGCCGGCCAGCCGATCGTCATCGGCACCGACCAGGTGGCGCGCTATGACGCGGCCACCGACCGGTGGGCAGTCCGCGCCAGCGGGCCATTTGTCCCCGCGGCGGGCCAGGAGGCGCCGGCGCCCCTCCCCGGCGGCAAGGTGCTCTTCACCGGCGGCCGGTTCTGCCCCGACGTACCCGACACATGCGGCCCCGCCGCCGCCGCCCAGGTGTACGACCCGGCCGGCGGGATCTGGACGTCCGTCGCGCCTATGGGCGTCGCGCGGGATTGGCACGCCGCCACGGCCCTCCCGGACGGCACGGTCCTCGTCGTCGGCGGGAGCACCAGCCGCGGCGAGACGCCGGTCGAGTTCGGCGCGACCGCCGCCGTCGAGCGCTACGACCCGCGGACCGGCCGCTGGTCGCCCGCGGCGGCGCTCGCCACGCCGCGGGTCTTCCACCGCGCCATCCTCTTGCGCGACGGCCGCGTGCTCGTGGTCGGAGGGAGTAATGCCGACTCCATCGGCTTGACCCATGATCTCGCCTCGGCCGAGATCTACGACCTCGCGACCGACCGCTGGCGCCCGGCCGCGCCGATGCACCAGCCGCGCGGCTTGCGGTTCTCCGCCACGCTGCTCGCGGACGGCCGCGTGCTCGTGGCCGGCCCACTGACCGCGACCGAGGTCTACGACCCGGTGGCCGATCGCTGGACCCCGGCCGGGGCGATGGGCGTGGCGCGCGACGGGTATACCGCGACGCTGCTCCCGGGCGGGCAGGTGCTGGTCGCGGGGGGCGGCCTCATGCCGAACTCGACCTCGGCGGAACTCTACGATCCCACGGCCAACCGCTGGGTGGGCGCGGTGCCGCTGACCACGCCGCGCGCCTTCCAGCAGGCCATCGTCCTGCCGGATGGGCGGGTGCTCGTCGCGGGCGGCAATGTGGGAGCGCCCACGGCGGAGACCTACACGCCGAACCCGGCCCCGGAAGCCTGCTTCGCCGCGACCGGCCACTGCGTGCGCGGCCCCTTCCTCCAATATTGGCGGCAGCACGGCGGCCTGGCCGTCAACGGCTACCCGCTCAGCGACGAGTTCGTCCAGGTGCTGGAGGACGGTAAGCCCTACACCGTGCAGTACTTCGAGCGGGTCCGGATGGAGTACCACCCCGAGAACCCGCCGCCCTATGATGTGGAACTCGGGCAGTTCGGCCGCCGCATCCTGCAAGAGACGACCGGCCGGGGTGCCGCGCCGCCCGCCGCGCCGATCCCCGGCCAGGCGTATTTTGCGCCGACCGGGCACAACGTCGACGCGCAGTTCATGGCGTACTGGACCGCCAACGGCGGCCTGGCGCAGTTCGGCTACCCGCTGACCGAGGCATTCCAGCAGCAACTTGAGGACGGGAAGACCTACACAGTGCAGTACTTCGAGCGGGCGCGCTTCGAGGCGCACCCCGAGAACCAGCCGCCCTACGACGTCGAGCTGGGGCAGTTCGGCCGGCGCATCCTGGCGGAGCGCTAGCGCCGGCCGGCCAGCGCGCGCGCCCGCTCGGTGTT